>JBDTNM010000001.1:0-59181 GCA_039933735.1 bacterium
GAACCGTTCAACGGCGTGCATGGAACCCGCTTCACGAATCGCCGTCACCGAACGTGGCGAGCCGGCGCCCGTCTCCGACGTGATCGGCGAATCGATCGTCACAACGCCAAGAACAAGTTCCGGATACCGGCCGTTCAACGCGAGCGAAATGATCCCGCCCAGACTGTGACCAACGAGGATCACGGGCGCGAGCGAGAGTTCGCGGACGAGCGCAGCCACGTCTTCCAGGGCCTGACCAACGCCGAACGGCGGCACAGGACGCGATCCGCCGCGGCCACGCAAATCGACAGTGACGCACCGGTGGTCGCGCGAGAATTCGGCCACCTGGGACTGCCAGCAGGAACGGTCGCAGGCCCAGCCGTGGACGAACAGTAACGGCGGCCCGCCCGACCCGGTGTCTTCGTATTCAAGGACCGTCCCGTTGAGGCTTAGCTCCGCCATCGAGCGACACGCCGCTTCTTCTTCTGCTTCTTCCCGGCCGCCCGGCCCGCGATCTTGAGGGCGAGCATAGCGGTACTCATCGCCATGCCCATGCCTTTCGAACCGCGCTTCTTCAGCTTCTTCTTGTCGACCTTCTGGTACGCCTCGCGGCCGGCGAGGGCAGCACTGTGCGAACCCTCGTTCAGGATGACAAGCGCATCACGCGCGGCGATCCGTGCGGCGTTGAGGTCGACCTCAGAAATGGTCTTCCGGGCGCGGCGGGCGCCGATAGCGCCAACCAATCCAAGGCGGGAAACCACTTCGGCCGCCCTCTCACGAGCTTGTTCCACATCGACACTAGTCAGCGACGGCACGCGCTGTGCGGCAAGCGTGGCCTTGTCCCGAAGCGTCGGCGGACGTTGACTACTGCGGCGTTGGGAGGCCTTGCGCACAGCCAACCCTGCGCCAGCCAGGGCGACTACGACTGCTGCGCCGGCGGCAGCGAGCACGAGCAGGCTGGGCCCCCGGCGCGTAGCCGCGGAGTGTTCTTCAACAAGTTGTTCGAGCGGGGGCGGCGCCGAGGCAGCCGCAGGTTCGAACTCGCCCCGTTCGAGGTCGCCTAAGAATTCGCGTACGCCTTCGGTGAACGCGTCGGGGTTATCGCCGGGCACGCTGTGGCCCGCACCCGCCACGATGATGAGGCGCGCGCGAGGCATTTCTGTCGCCGCTCGTTCGGCGACTGGCTGGGAAAGCACGTCACTCTCGGCGCCGCGAATGAGGAGGGTCGGTACGCGGACCCCGCGGAAGAGTGCCCACGAGTCACTTTCGCCCTCGTTGCCGATGCGAAGCCCGCTATCTGGCTGGCGGAACCGCTTGTCGAACTTCCAGGTCCATTTTCCTGTTTCGGTCTGCTTGAGCCGGTGCCGCATCCGTTCGCGGATGTTCTCCATGGTTCGGCGCTGATTGAACCGGTGAGCTAATTCGACGAACTCTTCGAACTCGAGTTCGTCCGGCCCCCGCGTGAAGCGGACGATGTTGTCGACACCTTCTTTTGCAGATTCGGGACCAACATCAACCAGGACGAGCGCGCGGACATGCTCGGGGTAGGCGTTGGTGTACGCCACCGAGTTGAGCCCACCCATGCTGTGGCCGATCAGGATGAACTTCTCAATGCCGAGCGCCTTGCGGAACCCTTCGAGGTCCTCCACGAATGCTCGCCGGCTGTAGTCACCGGCATCCGACCAATCGCTATCGCCATGGCCGCGCTGATCGAGGGCGAGGAGCCGGTAGCGGTCCTGCATGCGGTCGGCGAATTCATCGAACATGTGTCCGGAGACGCCGAAGCCGTGGAGCATGATGATCGGTTGTGCTTCGTGGTTGCCCCACTCCTGATAGCTCAGGTTGAGGTCGCCAACTGCCGCGGTTCGTTCAAGGTAACCAGCGGTAACCATGGGCTTGTCTCCATCGAAGTTTTGCTCTCGCACGAGAGAGCAGCGAACAACGATGATAGCACCGACCGCGAGCCTCTGACCGATGTGCAACGAATCTGCAACGCGAGATTAGGCGACCGGCGAAAGGCCTTGTTCAGAGCGCAACTGGTTGTAGGTAGCTACGAGGGCATCGCCCTGATAAGCCCATCCGCCGCCCGGATTGAATGAGTAGTTGTACGCCGCCCGGACCGCTTCTTCGCCGCTGAAGCCCGCTCGTTCGCCCGCCTGCCAGGCTTCCGAAAGCCCCCGTGCGGCGCGATCGGCATTCGCCTCCGGATCGAAGCGGCTGTCGCCCATTCCTGCCCCGTAGCCGCCGTCGTGCAGTTGGAACAGGCCGACGGAATGGCCGCCATCTCCAATGGCGTCCGGCCGGCCGCCACTTTCAATAAGCATGACGGACTTCAGAAAGATCGGGGGCACGTTGTACTTCTGGCCGAGCTTATTCAGCATCGAATCCCATTGATCGGGATCTGCGTCGCTGTTCGACTGCACGGGAGTGTGGGGCGTGGCCACGCGCTTGCTCGTACTCGTCCGGGAAGCGGCCGACGTACTTGCACTCTTCGTGCTGGTTGACCTGGGCAGAGTGGTTGAAGACGGGACCTGAAAGCTCGAACTGCTCGATCCACTTAAGGGTGAGGCTGAACGGCCTCGTGCGATGGCGCCCGCCTCCGTGAGAGACACATGTGCCGAGGAAAGCATGCCCCGAGTTGTGGGATCTATCGCCATCGTGTGACGAGCCTAGTACCCTTCGCGCCAGACCAGAATCAGGTGGTCGCCGGATGGCGACCCGGTGAAACCCCGATGCGGAGAGTACCGATGGCCGATACCCGAGTTCCGGATCCGACCTTGATGGCGCGCCTCCAGCTCAGCGTGAAAGGCATCGATTGGGCTGCCTCCCTGGTGAAGCCGTGGCAACACCAGGAAGTCGAAGACATGTGGTCGGCCCACCATCAGTTGAAGCACCTCATCGCCGTGGAGACCGAGAACTTCCAGCCACGTATCAAGCGCATCTTGAAAGAAGACCGCCCGCACCTGGAGTTCTGGGACACAGATGGCTTCAACCTGCGCTACACGGTTGAAGGCGACATCGAGGACCTTGCGCAGGCATTCATGGCCGAGCGCAGCGCCACATTGGAGTTGTTGAAAGCGCTTTCGCCGGAGCAGTGGCAGCGCAGGGGCATTTGGCCGGATGGCGCCGAGATCGACCTCGCCTGGTTGGCCGAAAAAGTGCTCTGGCATGCGCTCGACCATTTCGCGAGCCTGCTCGATCTGCACGGCGAATTCGAACGGTTGCAGGCGCCGCGCTGGACAGCCTAGGCGAGACTGACGGCCTCGTAGCGGCCCAGCTTTAGCGCTGTGGTTAGGTCATCGTCAGATTCGCACCGGTCGATAAATTTCGTTGCAGCGCGCCCAATCTCCGGCGGAGCGTGAGCGTCGGAACCGCCAATCCCGGGCAGGCGGAAGCCCCGAGCGAGACCAGCCGCGGCGAGGTTCTGGAGCTTCGAGTCGGACCCATTCGCGGCCTCCACGGACGCGAAGTACTCAACCGTTTCGTGGCTGACCCTCAACAGCCCGTCCCGGGCCGGGTGGGCGAGGAAGAGCACTCCCCCGTCCCGCTCTGCCGCAAGCCAGACTTCCCGCGCAATCGCCGAGAACGAGCCGGGGCCGGCCAATCCGAAGGCGAGGACGTGGCCCATATCTGTACTCAATTCCACCGCTGAGAACACGGGAATCGGCGAATTGGCGCGCGCTTCGGCGAGCAAGTCCTCAGGCCAGGCCCGGTCGTGCTCCGTCAGGCAGATTGCGTCGAGCCCACGAAGCACCGCTCCCGCAACAAGCTGTTCGAGCGTGAGTGCACTGCAGGACGACAGTGGGCGCGTGTGGCAGTGGAGGTCGATCAGCACCGGCGATTGCCCTACCGGGGCAGTTTCATGCCGTAGATCTCGCCGAGAAGGTCGAGGAAGGCCGACATCGGACCAGATTGGGGCTTGCTCCGCCGGTAGAAGACAGCAATCTCGCGCTCGACTGGCTCAGCGGACTCAATGTGAACTTTATGGAGTGTACCAAGCCGAATCTCTCGTTCAACGCTCACCTCCGGGAGGAGGGCGATGCCAAGATTCGACTCCACCATCTTCTTTGTGGCTTCGATGGAGTCGAGTTGCATCTGCTGCTGGGGCACAACTCCGAGGTCGCGGAAGAGCCCAAGGATCATCCCGTAGTAACCGGAATCCCGGTCGAACAGAATGAGCGAATCGTCGGCGAGCTGCTCCACTTTCACCGAGCCCCGCTTCGCATAGCGGTGCTGCGATGAAACGACGAGCACAAGTTCGTCGCGGTAGAGGGTGACGGTCCGCACGTCCGGATGGTTGATTGGGCGGCCAAAGCCGACCTGCACGTCATCATCCAGCACCATTTGCAGTACTTCATCGCTATGCCCTGTACGGACAAGAACGTCCACGCCCTGGTGGTTATCGCAGAAGACCTTTAGCAGCCGGGGAAGAACGTACGTCCCGACCGCAGGCGCTGTGCCAATCGTGAGCCGCCCGGCGGTGCCTTCACGAGTGCCCTCCAGCACCATCAAGCCGTCGTTGAGTGTCCGGAGGACGCGCTGGGCATACGGCAAAAAGGAGCGGCCGGCGTCAGTGAGCTTTACGCCGCGACCCATCCGCTCGAACAGTGCCTGGCCGACTTCGCGTTCAAGCGACTGAATCCGGTTGCTAAGGGACGGCTGGGCGACGTTGAGCAGTTCGGCCGCGCGCGAAAAGCTGCCGCAATCGGCTGCGGCAATGAATGCGTCAAGTTGTGCCAATTCCATGTATGGCTCACCCGTTAGCGATATGGCCAGGCTATCGCCGAACCATACGGTCTTGGTCAGCCATAGGCTAGGGCTGGGGAAGTAGAGCCTGTGGATGAGGGCAGACGCACTCGCTCAGTCGAAGTAGCGGCCGAGGACCCAGTTCATGATGTCGCGGATGGTGATCATCCCGACGAGCTCGCCGTCGCGCACCACCGGGATGTGGCGGAATCCACCGTCTCCCATCTTGTTCAGGGCGCGGGCCATCGTGTCGTCTTCGCGAAGCGTCACCGGGTCAGCCGTCATGTAATACGAGACTGGCTCATCGAGTACACCGGTACGCGCGGCAGCCTTTTTAAGGACGTCGCGATCAGTGAAGATGCCCATGATCCGGGTGTGGTCCACAACGACTACCGCGCCGGTGGGATCCTGCTTCATCTCGAGAATGGCATCACGGACCGTCTGCATCGAAGTTACGGTCCGCGGGCGAGTTGTACGGACGGCCGAAATCGGGATGTTCAGGTCACTCTCGCTCACAACCTGGACTGACTCCGGCACATCCACTCCGCTGAGGTCGCTCATGCACCGTTCGCACTGGTCCACGCCCTGGATGTTTTCGGCGCCGCAACTCGGACAAATGACGATGTTTCGTTGCTCCACAGCCATCGCTTGCCTCCTCCAGAAACAATCAGAGCCCCTCGGTGAAGGGGCTCTGACAATAACAGACTGTTGCGAACTATGGATGTATCAGTTTAGTCGACGACCCAGGTTTCACCGGCATGCAGCGCCGCTTCGAGACTACCGGGGCCTTTCGCCATGGCCGACGAAACCTGCTCAGCAACCAGCTGATCGAATATTGGAGCATCGATATCGCGGAAAACGCCGATCGGGACCGGGAATTCCGGATAGTCCATGCCCACGAGGATGTTCGCCAGCGAAATGTTCTGTTGGTGGATGTCGTGCACGAGCAGGCCGTCGTCGGAAGCGGCGTTGGCCACGATTTCAGGCTGGAATCCGTTGAGGCGGATGCCGTGCTCGTTCTCCTTACCGAAGCGCAGCGGTTTGCCGTGCTCGAGATAAACCATCTTGTCCTGGCGGACTTCCTTATCGGTGAAGGCCGCGAAGGCACCGTCATTGAAGATGTTGCAGTTCTGGTAGACCTCGACGAAGGAGATTCCCTTGTGCTGGGAGGCACGATAGAGCGTCTCTTCGAGGTGCTTGGTATCGCGATCGATCGAGCGGGCGACGAACGTCGCGCCTGCAGCAAGCGCCACGCGGATCGGGTTCAACGGACGCTCGGTGGTTCCATAGGGCGAAGACTTCGTCACCTTGCCGAATTCGGATGTCGGCGAGAACTGGCCCTTGGTCAGGCCGTAAATGCGGTTGTTGAACAGGATCACGTTCAGGTCGACGTTGCGGCGCATCGCATGGAGCAGATGGTTGCCGCCAATCGAAAGACCGTCGCCGTCACCGGTGATAACGAAGACCGTCAGCTCGGGGCGAGCCGTCTTCAGGCCGCTGGCGAGCGTCAGTGCACGCCCATGAATGCTGTGGAAGCCATAGCTTTCCACGTAATAGGGAAATCGGCTGGAGCAGCCGATGCCACTGATGAAGACGATGTTTTCGCGCGGGATCTTCATCTCCGGCAGCATCTTTTGCATCTGCGCGAGGATGGAGTAGTCGCCGCAACCGGGGCACCAGCGAACCTCCTGGTCCGACACGAAATCCTTTCGCGTCAGAACCGGCAGATCCGCCGGAATAACACCGTTGCCGTTACCGTTGGCAGCAGGAGCAGTCATGTAATTAGCCTCCTGAAAGGGCCGATGACTGGCCGAATTCGATGACGTACGGACCGCTTCGTCCGAGGACCTCGTCGGCCTTGCCTTCGATCTCGGCGATCTTGAAGGGCTGACCAGAGATTTTATTGAATGGCACAGCGTCGATGACGAACCGCCCACGGATCAGCAGTGAAAGCTGACCCGTGTTCAGTTCGGGGATGAGGACGTGCTTGTAGCTGCGGAGAACTTTCTCCAGGTTGGCCGGGAAGGGGTTGAGGTAGCGCAACTGAGCGGTGGCGACACTGAGACCCTTCTTACGGGCGTTCTCGCCGGCGCTGGTGATGGCGCCATACGTGCCGCCCCAGCCGAGGATGAGGAGGTCGCCTTCGGACGGTCCTACGACCTCAAGGTCCGGAATGTCCGCCACGATTCCGTCCACGCGTCCCTTACGGGCGAGCGTCATTTCGTGGTGGTTCCGAGGGTCGTAGCTAATGTCGCCAGTCTGGGCTGACTTCTCAAGCCCACCGATGCGGTGTTCGAGACCCTTCTGACCGGGAACGGCCCACGGGCGCGCGAGCGTCTTCGGGTCGCGCTTGTATGGGCTGAAGTCAGAGCCCTCCTTCGCATAGCTCCACTCGATTTTGGGGAGCGTCGCGACGTCCGGAATACGCCACGGCTCGGAGCCGTTTCCGACGTAACCGTCGCTCAGGAAGATGACGGGCACCATGTACTTGAGCGCGATGCGGAACGCCTCAATTGCCATCAAGAAGCAATCCGAAGGGGTCGACGGGGCGATGATGCAGACGTAACTGTCGCCGTTGCGGCCGTACATCGCCTGGAGCAGGTCAGACTGCTCGGTCTTGGTCGGCATGCCAGTGCTTGGGCCTGCCCGCTGCACATCGATGACAACGAGCGGAAGCTCAGTCATGACGGCGAGGTTCAGGGCTTCACTCTTCAGTGCCAGCCCCGGACCGCTCGGACCGGTGAGGCCAAGGTGGCCGCCGTACGCGGCACCGATGGCCGAACCAATTGCTGCGATTTCGTCCTCGGCCTGGAATGTCTTCACACCGAAAGCCTTCATCTTCGAAAGCTCGTGAAGGATGTCCGAAGCGGGAGTGATCGGGTAACTGCCGTAGAACAGCGGCAAGCCACTCAGCACCGATGCCGCGACGAAGCCGAGCGCGGTCGCTTCGTTACCGCTGATATGGCGGTAAGTTCCAGGCCTCACGACTGCCGGGGGGACGCTGTACTGGACGCGGAAGAGTTCGGTGGTTTCACCGAAGTTGTATCCCGCTCTCAAAGCTCGCAGGTTGGCCTCGAGGATGTCCGGCCGGCGGCCAAACTGTTCAGTCGCCCACTTGACGGTCGTATCCATTGAGCGGCCATAGAGCCAGAGGATGAGGCCGAGCGCATAGAAGTTGCGGCTTCGGAACTTGTCCTTCGCGTTGAGCGGAAGCCCTTCGAGTGCGAGTTCGTTCAGGCGGGTGATTGCAATAGGGATGAGCTGATAGTTCGAGAGCGAACCGTCGAGCAAGGGGTTGCCGTCATAGGCCGCTTTGCGCAGGTTTATCGGCTCGAACTCGTTCTCATCGACGATGAGCAGGCCGCCCGGCCGCAGGTCGCCAACGTTCGTCTTGAGCGCGGCCGGGTTCATCGCGACGAGCACATCCGGGCGGTCGCCTGGCGTGTGGATGTCGCTCCCGGAGAACGAGAGCTGAAATCCGGAAACGCCCGGGAGGGAGCCCGTTGGGGCCCGAATTTCCGCCGGGAAGTCCGGAAGTGTCGCGAGGTCGTTGCCGAAGACGGCCGCCGTTTTTGTGAACTGCGTTCCGGTCAACTGCATGCCGTCGCCGGAGTCACCAGCGAAGCGAATCGTCACGCGATCGATTTCCTCGACAACGTGTTCGGGGCGTATGGGGGTTTCTGTGGTCATGGAGCTCTGCTATCCACCCTCTGGTCTCTCCATCACCTGGTGAGGGCGTGGAGGCAGGTTGAGTACGTCTTCCGGGTATTCCTCTGCGAGGTGCCGGATCAGGTCTCCGAGCCGCACCAGTCCCACCACCGAACCATTCGTCATCACGGGCAGCGTCCGGTAGTGGTGCTGCTGCATGAGGAAAATGGCCTCGGCAATCGTGCGGTTCGAAGCGATTGTGCGAGGTTCTCTCGTCAGTACGGAGTGCGCGAGCGGCTGGTCCCAATCGAACCCGTCGTCCATACACTTGGTAAGGATGTCGCGCTCGGTGAAGATGCCGGCCAGTTTCCCGTCTTCGACCGCGAGCACGCAGGAGCGAGAGCCTTCTTGCATGGCCTCGACTGCTGCCCGGACCGTAGTAAATGGGGAAACAACTGCTGGCTCATCGAGCGGCAGCTCGTTCAGAGGCTGATTGACAAACCGGCTGAGCCGGGAGCGATCCATCTCTCTGTGTTTCGTCGCCTGGGCAGATTCACGCTGGCTGGCCACTGGGGCCTTTCAACGCGCGCTTTGGTAGCAGTGTAGCCCGTTTGTGAACGACGTGCAGGCCGGGAAAACCCGAGATCCACGCTTTCAAGCCAAATTCGCTGAATGGTACCTACGACTCTTCCCTATTTAGGCCTCTGTTCACCACAACAACCCTGAAGGCCCACTCTGCCGCGGCCGATATTTCCAGTACTGGTTCGCAATTCCAGGGAGAACGACTGCCCATGGCTTCAAAAGCACATATCCAGACAGTCAAAGCTGATTTCCTGGATCCGTCCCTCTATGACGATGTTGGCCTCTCGGGCCTGCCGCGGTTAAGCCGTGGCACCGTGCTCGCTGCCATCAGTCGCGCTTTCGATCTCGCCGAAGGCCGCCGGCCGGGCCACGCTCAACGCGTTGCTTATGTCGGCGTCTTTCTTGCAAGCGAACTCGGGCTCGAACCGCAGCGCATCGAAGAAGTGTTCTTCGGCTGCCTACTGCACGACGTCGGCATGGCATCGAGCAGTCACATGCCCCGGATTGACACTTCCCGTGGGGCGAAACTTCTCGCCGGCGGCTCGCGTGCAGCCGACGTCCTCAACCAGGTGCCTTCCGGCGCCTGGAGCGAAGTCGTCGAGGCCATCGCTCACCACTGCGAAGAAGGATCTCGGGTCGTTCGGAAGATGGGCCTCAGCGAAGCCGTTGCTCGAGCAGTGGCCAGCCACCATGACTGCTGGGATGGTTCCGGCTCGCCTTCGGCTGAGCCTGGAGAACGCATCCCGCTCGTCGCCCGCATCGTCGCGCTCGCCGACCGTGTGGAAACATTCATCGACGCCGAAGCCTCTCCCCTTGTCGTCCGACGAAAAGGGCCGGAGATGGTTCGCGAGATGTCGGGCAGCGAAGTCGACCCTGAACTCGCGAAACGCATGGCCGAGATCGCGACACGCGACGACTTCTGGCTCGGGTTTTATGACAACGACCTTGCCTCCGCGTTAATGGCGCTGAATTACGGCGGAATCATGGCCCGCGAAGAACTCTTCGATTTCCTCAGTGTCGTCAGCGATGTTGTGGACACGCGCAACGGCCGCGAGAACGGCCGTGGACGGCGTGTTGCCGACATGTCGCGCAGAGTCGCGTTGCAATGCGACATGACAGAACGGCGGGCCGACCTCGTAAAGGTCGCCGCCCTCCTCCAGGACGTCGGAACCCTCGGCGTTCCGGTTCACTACCTGAGCAAGCCGGACATCTTGAGTGTCGATGAAATGTCGGCCGTGCAGATGCACCCGGTTTACGCGCGAGACATCCTCAGCGAGATCCCCGGCCTCGGTGCGGCGGCATGGTGGGTCGGATGCCACCACGAACGCATCGATGGCAAGGGCTATCCGGGCATGCTTGAAGGCGCCGAAGTGCCGGCCGAGGCCCAAATCATCGGGATGTGCGAAGCCTTTGACGCCCTAACGAGTGAGAGGCCGTATCGCCGGGCAATGCCCCAGTTCGATGCGCTGGAAGTCATGCGCGGGCTCTGCGGCACCCGATTCGACCCCTACCTGTTCGCGCGATTCGAAGACGTGGCAGCACCCACCGAAGCCTGACGAGCGTCCGGAGCGCTCTGGCACCCGCTTCTTAGGAGAAGGCCCGGCGGAAAACGGGCCTTCTTCGTGCCCGGAACGTTCACCGCCGGCGGCACTTAGACCGCTCGCACTGGTGAGCTACAATCCCGCGCAGCAACGGCCGGGAGCCTTCGTCCCATGAACACTCGCGTCATCAGCATTTCGCGCCAGGTGGGCACCGCCGGTGAGGAGGTCGCCCAGGCCCTCGCCGCACGACTCAAATTTCGTTACATCGACTACCAGGTCATCCAGGATGCTGCCCAGGACGCTGGCGTGTCCCCGGAAACGGTTTCCGAATCCGAACACACCCCCTCATTGATGACTCGATTGCTCGAATCGCTCGCCCGCAACCCGAGCATGCCAGTCGCTGCCTGGGCTGACCCGTTGCCGCTCGCGACGAGCCCGCTGTACATGTCGAACGACTACCGGAAGTTCATCGAGGATGTGATTCGCCAGGCGGCGGACCAGGGAAGCTGCGTGATCGTGGGCCACGCGGCGCAGGTGATCCTTCGCGAGCGATTCGATACGGTAAGAGTGCTGGTGACGGGTTCGAACGGGCATCGCGCCCGTCGAATCACCTCCGGTATGGGCGTCGACGAAAAGGACGCGCTCAAGATTATCGAAAAGACCGACCACGAGCGGCTGGATTACTTCCGGCGCTTTTACGAGACAGGATGGCTCACTCCGTGTTCGTACGACCTGTGCATCAGTACCGACCATTTGAATCCGGGCCAGGCGGCCGAGCTCATCGCCAGGGCAGCCGAATTGCGCTAGCAGCGTTCCTGCTGCTCCTCCCTGCTTTTGCATTCATCAGCAATGCCTGTGGTGGCGACGACGATGACGCCGGCTCCGGGACGGCCGGCAAGACTGCCGCAGATCTTTCACCGGACCTGAAGTCGCTCGGCTTCACTGTCGCCCAATCGGGCAAAGCGGCAGGCTCCACCCAGAACCAGGATGCCTATACGACCCAGTACGCCGGCAGCGGCGGGAAGGTCACGGCGGCCCGCACGGACATCAACCTCCATCCGTCCGTCGACGCCGCAACGCAGCAATACAACGCCATTTCGGAAGCGCTGCGCAATCCTCCGCCCGACCTGTTCGGGGCGAACGCTACCCAGGACGACAACACGACGTTGTTCAAAGCAGATCAGGGGAAGAGCTACAAGACGACAAAGGCCGATTCCCAGGGTGTACGGGTGTTCACCGACGTCTATCGCATGGGCCGTGCCGTAGTGATCGTCTACGTGATTGGGGCCGACGGCGCGGATACGGATGCGGTACGCAAGAAGGCTGCTGAGGAGATCAGCTCGAAGGCGCCGAAATAGGCCAACCTCGATTCATAGTTCGCGCTTAGAATCCCGGCTACACCACCGGGGGTCGGAAACATGACTCATCCCACCGAAGAGCGCGCGCGGCGGCTCCCATTCGCGTTCGCCAGACTCGATCCTTCCGTGCGACGCGACGTCGTCTATCTGGACGCGACGGACACGGCGCAAAGTTTCGGCATTCTGTATCGCCCCGCGGGTCACGAACCGAAGACGGCCGTCTACCTGATGCACCCCCGTGGCGAGTTCACCCGCCACTACGTGGTCCCGCCGCTGACAGCCCGGGGGTACGCGGTCTTCGGCCAGAACAGCCGCTACATCAACAACGACACGGACATGGTTCACGAGCGCTTGTTGCTCGATATCGCCGCCGGGATGCGGCACCTCAAAGACGCCGGGTTCGAGCGGATCATTCTGCTCGGCAACAGCGGCGGTGGGTCACTGCTCGGCTTCTATCAGTCCCAGGCATCGAAAGCTCCCGCCGACCGCCTCAGTTCCACTCCGGGCGGAGAGCCCATCGACTTGACCCAGGAAGTGATGCCGGAGGGGGACCTCTACGTCGCGGTCGCCGCCCACCTTGGCGAAGGGCGCTTCATGCTGAACGTCCTCGATCCCAGCGTGACGAACGAAAACGATCCCACCAGCACCGACCCCGCCTGGGACATGTACAACCCCGCCAACGGCTATCGTCCCTTCCCACAGGCAAGCACCTATGACCGCGCGTGGTTGGCCGCCTATCGCGAATTGCAGGTGGAGCGAAGTCGGCGGCTGGACAACATCGCTCGGGACGCCATCGCCGAACACAGCTACTTCCGCGCGCAACTGCGTGATGCCAGCTACGCAAATCTGCCGGTCGCCACCCAGACCATGATCGCGAGGCGGGGACGCCTCGGCCGTTACATGATCATCTATCGGACCCTGGCGAACCCGGCGTACCTCGATCCCAGCATCGACCCGAGCAATCGGCCACTCGGCAGCATCTTTTCGCCGGGCGATCCGATCATCGGCAACTACGGACCAGGCGGATTGGCGCGCGTTATGACACCTAGAGGTTGGCTCAGCACCTGGAGTGGCACGAGCTCTCAGGCAGATCTGCCGGACACGATCCAGCACGTGAAAGTGCCGACCCTCATCGTCTTCGCAGACGGCGACTGCGACATCTTTCCAGCCGAACAACAGGAGCTGATGGCCAAAAGCGGCGCGGCCGACAAGACACTGATGGAACTGCCCTGGGCAGACCACTATCTCTACCCGGTAGGCGAAGAAGGCAAGAAACTCGCCGACCCTCGCGAGCGCCTTATCGAGTTGATCCTGCCCTGGGTCGAAGAGCGCATCGGGAGCGCCTGAGCGTGCCCGCCTCTCGAACCCAACTCGCGAAGTGGGCTACGAACGAATCCCAAAACGACGACCCGGCATCAGCCCTTACGACTCAAGGCTACGATTTCGCTGCTCAAGTCCTGCGAAATCCCCGGAGCGTTGCTCACCTCAAGGGCGAGAGATTGAGCAGGTTAGTCGGGAGATTGGGATTTGCGCTAAGTTACATTCGCGACGACTCCGGCCCACGCCGCGTCCACTTCGCCGCCGCGATGGCGAAAGCCGCGCCACCGGCTTTTGAAATCTGGTTCGGTAGCCTGGCAGTCGATTCCGATGGCCTCTACATGTTCTGGGATCATGCCCGGAACTTCCGGGACGATCGACCTCGCCTCCTCCACGATGCGATGTTCGACGCGCTCCGGATGCAACTTCAAAGCTCCAACGTGTGGATCCAGCAGAGCGCGTTGCATGGCTTCGGACACCTCCACGATCCAGAGTGTGTGCCCGTGATTGCAACGTTTCTAGAAGTCTGTGACCAGCCGTGGCTCGCCGAATACGCTCGGAAGGCCGCTCGGTTCGAGGTGTTGTGAACGGGGCCGTGCGACCCTAAAGAATCGCCGGCTCCGGCAACGACAGAGGCAAACAAATCGCCATGACGGTCCCCGCGTCCGGGGCCGTTTCGACGTCGACACGTCCACCGCTGCGTTGCGCGAAAGCGTTCACGGACGCGAGGCCAAGACCCGTGCCGCGGCCTTCGTCCTTGGTAGTGAAGAACGGGTCGAAGACACGATTCAACAATTCGCTCGGAATCCCGGTTCCGGTGTCACGCACCGTAATGGAAGCCTCCGCATCCGCCACCCGGGTGCAGACCTCGATCTCCCCCTGGTTATCGATGGCATCGACAGCGTTTGCGACCAGGTTGAGGAGTGCCTGCTCCAGTTCCGCCGGGTCAACATCGACGAATGCCTGTCCCGGCGGGGCAGACATGGTCAAGCGAACACGCGCTGGCACCAGGTGGCGCAATGTCGAGCGGAATCCCGCAACATGTTCGATGACATCGACGCGGCGGCGGACGGTTTCAGGCGCGCGCATGCGGCTGATCGAAAGCAGTTTCTTCACGAGCAGGCTGGCCCGCTCAACTTCCGATTGGATGCCTTCAAGCTCTTCGGTTGTGGATCCTTCGGGGTCGCTATCCATTTTCGCGAGCGAGGCGTACCCACCAATCGCGGTGAGAATGTTGTTCAGGTCATGGGCGACCCCCGCCGCCATGCGCCCGACCGATTCCATGCGAGCGGCCTGCTGCACCTGCGCCTGCAACTTCTGTTCCTCGGTGCGCTCGACACCGAACGCATAGGCACCGGGAGGATGAACCACCGGAAAGATGGTCCACTCCCAGCTTCGGTTGTTGCGGCTCACGGGGACCTGCGTCCTGGCTTCGCCGGAAGTCATCGTGTCACGGCCGATAGCCGCGTATTCCACAGGCAGCAGGTCTTCGATGCCGCCAGGCTCCGACCGCGCCGCAAGGGTAGCAGCCATGTTCACCGAGAGGATCTGCCCAGCGGCGCCGAGTTCGACCACGGGATTGGGACTGAGCTGAGGAAATTGCGCCAGCCTGCTGGAGTGCGCCGCCAGACGTTCCAACGAAGCGGCGAAGCGTCGCAGGACGAGCCAGAGAATGAACGACGTCACGCCGACGAATGCGAAGCCCTTTGCCTGCTCGAGAAGGCTGCGGACGTCGCCGTCCCTCCCCACGATGGCATCGAGCAAGAGCCCGCTGCCAAGTATCCAGATTCCCGCGATCACGCCGTATCCGCAGGCGATCGTCGACGGCCGTATCCAGTTGTTGGGCTTGAGTGTTGGGAAATTTCGGTTTGGCATGCAATCGCTTCACCGACACCGTACGGCCCTCCCGGTGTGCCAACCATGCGGGAAAACCCACCCGTTTCGTGCCAAGCCGAAGAAAGCACGCAAGTCGTTGAACGTGAACAACGTCCTCCACGAGCCCGTCACTCGCTGGTAACATTCAATCTTGGACATCGTCATCGAACTTCCGGAAGACCCGGCGCGGCCGGCATATCAGCGTTTGGCCGAGGCGATTCGCGAAAGCATCCTTGGCGGCCGATTCCGACCCGGCGAACGCCTTCCCCCGACACGCGTGCTCGCGAGCAATCTCTCCCTCGCCCGAAACACCGTCCTCGAAGCCTACGAGCAGCTGATCGCTGAAGGCTATCTCTCGGCGCGTCATGGCTCGGGCACGTACGTCGCACCGGATCTTCCGGACCGTGCCTTTCGAGCCGAGTCCTTTGCGAGCCAGCTCGCCCGCAACGCCTCGGGCATTCCGCCGCGCCTCTCCGATTTCGCCGAGCGTCTGATTGCCGACGGCATACCAACCACCATCGACGAGGAGACGCAGCGGCCGACGAACTTCGAATTCCGATACGGGACGCCATCGTTCGATGAGTTTCCGATCGACGCATGGCGGACACTTACCAAACGGGTTCTCGACTACCCGCCCAAGGAACTGTTGGGTTACGGACCCACGGAAGGGCTGCCACAACTCCGAGAAGCCCTCGCCCGCTACTTGCAGCGATCACGCGGCGTGCGTTGTGACGCCAGCCAGGTGCTCGTCGTGAACGGATCCCAACAGGCGCTCGACGTTGCCGCCCGCGTGTTGGTGAACCCGGGCGACGTAGTGGCGACTGAGGATCCTGGCTACCGCGGCGCCCGCGCTGTGTTCCAGGCCATCGGCGGCAGGCTCGCACCCGTCCCATGTGATAACGAAGGCATCCGCGTCGAGTGCATTCCAGAAGAGGCGCGCGTCATTTACGTCACGCCATCGCATCAGTTTCCTACCGGGGCTGTGATGTCGGCGTCGCGCAGGCTCGAGCTCCTGGCCCACGCAAACCGAACGGGCGCCGTAATCATCGAAGACGACTACGACAGCGAATTCCGCTACGAAGGCCGACCCCTGGCGGCTCTGCAGGGACTCGACGAAGGCGGGCGGGTCATCTACACCGGCACGCTGTCGAAGGTGCTTCTACCGGCACTGCGCCTCGGCTACATGGTTGCTCCCCCCAGTTTGCAGCCAGCGATCACGGGTGCGAAGTGGCTCACCGACCGCCACGTCGCATTACTCTACCAGGCGGTTCTCGCATTGTTCATTGATGAGGGCCATTTCGAACGGCACCTGCGGAGGATGCGAAAGGTCTACGAAACGCGCCGCAGCACCATGCTCGCCGCCTTCGCCGAACATTTCGGCGACAGAGCGACCATTACGGGCACGGAGAGCGGAATGCACGTGCTCGTCAATATTTCAGGCGTTACCGACGCGGAGATCTTCATCGAGGCAGCCCGTGAAAGTGGCGTGGGCATTTATTCGGCCGCCCCGTATTACGTTGGCGAACCGCCCGCCGGAGCGAGCTTCCTCATGGGCTACTCAAGCGTGAGTGAGGACGGGATTCGCCGTGGGATTGGCATCCTGGCCACGGTGGCCGGGTGAGGGGATTCGGATACTGCCCCGCGGTGCGTCTCGCCACCGCCGATTCACTGTCGCCAGCCAAACGGACGCGATAGTCTGGCCCCACCTCGCCCCGGATGGTGCACCGATGCCCGACCTCACTATCGGAAAGGTCTTCAATCCCGCCGACAAGACGTTCGGTGAGCCCTTCAAGCTCGATTCGAGCGACCTGACAACCCACGGCATCGTGATCGGCATGACAGGGTCCGGAAAGACCGGACTGTCGGTCGACATCATCGAAGAGCTCCTCAAAGCTCGCGTCCCGGTCATAGTGATCGATCCCAAAGGCGACATGGGGAACCTCGCGCTTGCCTTCGATCGACTCGCGCCGGAACAGTTCCAACCGTGGGTCGATAAAGACGAGGCTGCGCGGGAGAACAAGACCATCGAGGAAGTCGCCGCCGCCGCTTCGGCCACATGGACCAAAGGCCTCCACGATTACGGGATCGAACCGGCCGACGTCGCGTCCTACGCCAAAGGCCATCGCATTCGGATGTACACCCCGGGCGCCTCAGCCGGCATCCCGATCAACCTCATCGATTCGCTGGCAGCGCCGGGGATTGACTTCGAGTCGAACGAGGAAGCCTTGCGCGACGAGATCGATTCGATCGTCACGGCCCTCCTTGGCTTCGTGAAAGTTGACTCCGACCCGGTCAGTAGTCGCGAGTACATCCTGTTGTTCAGCCTCATCGAAAACGCCTGGCGCCAGAACCAGGACCTGACACTTGAGACGCTCATCACACAGGTCGCAAATCCACCGATCGAAAAAGTTGGGGCACTGTCCACCGATGCGTTCTATCCGCAAAAGGATCGCTCGGCGTTGATGTTCGCACTCAACAACCTCGTCGCCTCCCCGCCGTTCGAAATCTGGCGGCAGGGCGAACCGATCGACATAGAAAGCTGGGTGCGCAGCGCCGACGGTCTCCCACAGCTTTCCATCGTTTACACGGCCCACCTCGAAGACGAGCAGCGGATCATGGTCACCGCGCTCATCCTTAACAAGCTGAAGACCTGGATGCGGAAGCAACCGGGCACGAGCGAACTACGCCTGCTTTTCTACATGGACGAGATCTTCGGATACTTCCCGCCGACTGCGAATCCGCCGACGAAGAAGCCGTTGCTGACGCTGCTCAAGCAGGCTCGTGCCTACGGAGTCGGCATCTTGCTCTCCACCCAGAACCCGGTCGATCTCGACTACAAAGGCCTCGGAAATATGGGCTTCTGGGCTATCGGCCGGTTACAAACGACCCAGGACCAGAACCGCGTGAAGCAGGGAATCGAGGCGGCGCTCGCCGATGCCGCCTCGGCCGTACCGTTCGAACAGCTCATCGCAGGCGTACAGAAGCGGGTCTTCCTTATTCACGACATCCACCGCAAGGCACCGCAACTGGTTGGCTCGCGCTTCGCCATGTCCTACCTGCGAGGGCCGATCACACGAGACGAAATTCAGCTCCTGGGCGAGGCGGTCGCCGGGTCGGCCGCGCAGAAAAAGGCGCAGTCCCAGGCGACGGTCTCGGCCTCGGCTCCCGCGGGCAGTGCAACCAGCTCGACGCCAGCGGCGGCGGCCGCGCCGCCGTTGCCCGCTCCACTGAAGGCAAAGTTCCTCAATCTTCGTGGCGGCTCCATGGCTGAGCCGTATGTGGTCGTCCGCGCGGCTGTGCGCTACAAGGCTGGCGGAGTCTCGACCGACGAAATGCAACGTTCGCTCGGCTTCCGCATGGCCTCCGGCATGAACCCGACCGAGGTCCTCGAACAGGACGCCTCGGATATTTCGGACAACGACTTCTCTGAATCCGGCCCTTCGGGATTGAGTTACGGCGACCTGCCCGAGTTCCTCGTCGCCAGCGATGGCGCAAAGGTGCTTGAACGCGCCCTCCGCGACCGCCTCGACGACAAACTCCAGGCAGAACTGATCTATGACCCGGTCTCGAAGCGCTTCTCCAACCTGGGCGAAGACGAGGCCGCCTTCGCCGCCCGCATCGCGACCACAGCCGGCGTCTCGACCAAGCGCGACAGCATCGAGGCAAAGATCGCCAAGATTCAGCGCGATATCGCTACCAAAGACCAGGAAGTGAAGGGCCGGAAGTGGGAGAAGTGGCTCTCCATTTTCACCGTGCTCTTCCGCAACCTGGGCTCCGTGATTGGAGGCAAAGGCAAGGTCAGTACGACCGGCATGGGAGGCGTGTTAACCAAGAACCGGATGGAAAATACCGCCGAACAACGCCGGGCATCGCTCCAGGCTCAGCTGCAAGAACTGCAGCGTCAGTTGGAGGAAGTCTCGGCTCCTGACAGCTCACGATTCGAACGTCGCATAGTGAAGCCTGCCAAGACCGATGTCTCGATCATCCGCTACGACATCACCTGGGTGTATTGAGCCGCCGACTACTTCTTCTTGAACAGCTTCCCCAAGATGCCGCCAAGTCCAGGAGACTTCGACTGCGTTCCGGACGCCGAACTACTGCTCGCGCCACCGAGGCCGGCCAACAAGTCGCCGAGGCCGCCGGGCAGGTTCATGCCGCCCGTGCCACCAGCCAGCAGCTTCGCGAGGGCCGAAGCGTCGAGCCCGCCGGCCGACTTTTCTTTGCCCAGGTAACCCATCACGAGCGGGGCAAGCATCTTGAGGACATCGGCCCCCTGGCCGCCGCTCAGCCCGCCAAGCGCGGAAACCTGCGACGCCACGGCAGAACTCTGATTGCCAAAAACGTGGCCGAGGATCTTCTCGCCCTGCTGGGCCGAGTCAGGTTCCAGGTACTCGTCGCCGGCGAGGGCCGAACCATCGTGATCCTTGTCGAGGGCGGTCGCGAGGGCGGCGGCGCCATCTGGATGCTGCGTATTCTTGGCGAGGCCAGCGAGGATAGCCGGCAGTGCCGCGGAAACGGCCGAGTTCGCGGCCCCTGACGGAACACCGAGTCGGCCCGCGATCTGGTCGACCGTGCCGCGGCTTTCGAGTTGTTGCATGAGTGATTCAACGAGCGATGCCATTCGCGTCTCCTTCGCCGTTCGGCGTTCCGGCAACGTACCACGCCGCCCGCACTCGGAAGACGTTCGTTGGGGCGCGCCCGCTATTTAGGGGACGTTTCAGTCGGGCCAGGTCGCATCCGCTTCGGCGACCAATCCCGGAAGATCGCGTGGAAGCAAGACTCCCGCCGAAACGGCGCGATTAGCGGCGGCCCCGAACTTCGCGAGGAAAGCCGCCTTGCTGCCGTAGAGTCCATGGATGTTTTCACGAGTGAAGGCGTGGCTGGAGCCTCCGAGCAGCGCGAAGATGTCGTCCGTCAGCGGTATGGCGCTGTTCTGGGCGAGCGGCACATCCGCCTGCGGCAACCGAATTCCCCCTACGGCAATGCCGTGTTCATCACGAACGACCTCAGCGGGCTCGCCGCTGAATTCGACCTTGGGTTGCGATGGAGGTGGGGTGCCGTCGGTCAGCCAGCGCTGCATGTGATGGAATGCGGCCTCGTAGAGCGGCAGCATCGGGAGGCGATTGATGCCCTGGGCGAGCGGCAAAGTCCGTACACCGTCGCGCTCCATCTTCGCCTGCCGATCGCGCTGGTTCTGCGCCGAGACGTGGCAAGTGCCTGCGGATTCCCAGTAGCGGAAGGTCTCGGAATCCGGCTGGCGTACGCCGTGGCAGGCCATAGCTTCGAGTTCGGAATTGACCACGAACACCGGGACTCCCAGGTCATCGCGCAACAGGTTGGCGCCGCGCAACAGGTTCCGCGCTGGCGCGACCGCCGGAGCATTGATGTTCACGACGGTGTCACCGACTTCGAGGGGGCTGCCGGAGCCGAAGTAGATCGTCAGGATGAATCCGTCGAACGCCTTGCTTATCGGCTGGATCGCATTCACGTAGGTACCGAGGCGACCCGCGGATTGCGACGCTCCCTGGCCAACCACGCGCTGGACTTCGAGTCCGCCCATGGGGTCGACGGTGCGCGAGCGGCCCGGACCTACAGCGAGCGCGCCCTGCGTGAAAATGTCGTACGAATAGTCATCGCTGGGGATGGATAGCGTTCCGTAGCGCTCTGCATCCCACGAGGCCAGGCCCTGCGGAACCGGCGGCAGCCCTTCGATGCCGACCTTCTGTGTCGTAAGGCAGACAAGCGCGAAGCCGCCTTCAAAGATCTCCAGACTCTCCGCCCCGAACAGGTCGTAGCCAGCCGTAACGTTGTTCCAGGTCACCACCACCGTGCCGTTGAACTTCGCCGGATCGCTCGGGCGATACACAAGCATCCGCGTCCGGAACGGCGCCTGGTCGGCAGCTTCCACGTTCCAGTGGCCGTCACGGGAGAGTTCCGCCCCGGTTGCCAGGCGGTAGCGAGTGGCCGTTCCTTCGAGGAAGTACTCGTTTTCGACGTACCCGTACGACGCAACATCGAGCTGGGAAGCGGCGAACGGCCAGCCTTTACTTCCACCGGTGATCGGCCCAGAAACGGTCGGGCGGGTCGCAATTTGAGTCATGGAATCCTCCAGTGTTCGCAGCCGGATTAGACGCTACGTGGGCGAATTCGTCGAGCCACGATTACGCCTCATAGACGACTTCGCCGCCAACAACGGTCATGGCGATCGGGAGGTCGCGCAGTTCCGTCGTCGGGACGGAACGCAGGTCCGCGCTGAGCACGACGAGGTCGGCGAGTTTGCCCGGTTCGAGGCTTCCCTTGATCCGCTCTTCAAACGAGGCGTAGGCGCCGTTGATGGTGTGCATACGCAACGCGGTGGTCAGGTCGACGCGTTCGTTCGGGCCACAGACATCGCCGTCGCTGGTCGCCCGCGTCTGCGCCTGCTCGATACCGAAGAGCGGCCGGAAATCCGTCACCGGCGAATCGGAAGAACCCGCAACGATGACTCCGGCATCGAGCAGGGACTTCGCCGGGAACATCACGTTCGCACGTTCGCGGCCATAGTTCTGAATGTATCCATCACCGAATTCCCAGAAGAACGCGGGCTGCATCACCGGGACGATGCCCTGCGCCTTCACCCTGCGCTGAAGGTCCGGCGGCGTGATTCCGCAGTGTTCGATGCGGTGGCGAAGCCCATCGCGCGGGTATTCAGATTGCGCCCGCGCCATCGCATCAAGGGCCTGCTCAATGCCGCGATCTCCGACGGCGTGAACCGTGCACTGCCAGCCAGCCCTGTGAGCCCGGCCAATCAAGTCGTCGAGGTCTTCCTGTTTCCAATAAGCGATGCCGCTATCGTCCGAGTTCGACGCATATGGCTCCCGCGTAGCCGCCGTAGGCCCGGAACTCGAACCATCGGTGATGACCTTGAACGCCCCGATACGCAATCGCTCGTCGCCGAAGCCCGAATGGATGCCCGTATTCAGGATGCCAACGTGAGGGTGGGTTGCCGCGTTGACTGTGGTGAAGGCGTACATCCGCACCTTGATGTCACCCAACGCGATCAGCTCCTGGGCAAGGTCGAACGGCACGCCCATGAGTCCGCCGGCATCGTGAATGCTCGTCAGGCCTCCCGCCAGGACGGAGTCGTTCGCCGCTTTGAGCCATTGCCGCAATTCGGAACGAGTAGCGGCCGCAGCGGCGGACAGCGGGGCCATCGCCCGTTCGTATGCGACCCCGAGGAGTTGACCGTCTCCGTCACGGTCGTATCGGCCGCCATCGATGTCTGGGGCCGTCAACGGCAACCGGGCGGCTTCGATAGCCTTCGTGTTCACCGCGACGATGTGGCCACATGTACGCGTGAAGATCACCGGGTGGTTCGGCGAAACTGGGTCGAAGTCATGCCTGTTGGGATGTCGGCCCTCCGCCAGCCGGAGCTGGTCATAGCCTCCGCCACGGATCCACGCGCCGGGAGGGAGCGTGGCGGCCTTCTTGCGTACTTCCTCGACAAGCGCGCGGATACTGCCCATGCCCGGAGCTTTACAATTGATGCCGTCGGCACCGGAACCAAGGCCCGTGATGTGATGATGCGCATCGATGAACCCTGGAGTTAGCGAACGCCCGTTGAGGTCGACGCGGCGGGTGGATGACGAGGCCGAACCCTCGACCTGCGCGTTCGAGCCAACGGCAAGGATTCGGCCATCCGAAACGGCGACCGCCTCGGCGACGCGATTCTGGGCGTCGACGGTGTGAACGACACCGTTCGAAAAGATCAGGTCCGCGCGGTCTCCCGCCATGTCGGCCTCCCGGAAGTGAATTCCCGGAGTCTATAGGAGCGAGCGCCGCCAGAGCGGGCTGCATGTTCTGCGAGATTCGAACTTCGCGAACTTCAGCCCGTAACTGGCATCTAGGACAGAGTCGCGCCCGTGCCGGTTTGAACAGGGTAGGCAGCCTGACAGAAGCCGTGGTTGCAATAGCCCATCGGGTTTCGCTGCAGGTACTGCTGGTGGTAGTCCTCGGCATAGTAGAAGGTACCGGCTGGCACTATTTGAGTGACGATTTCGCCGTATTTCGCCTTCGCAAGTTCCGTCTGGTAACGGTCTCGTGATGCAGCGGCCTGAGCCTGCTGCTCTTCGTCCTCGACCATGATGGCCGAACGGTACTGGGTGCCGATGTCGCCGCCCTGGCCCATCCACTGTGTTGGGTCGTGGTTCTCCCAGAAGACTTTCAGCAGCGACTCGTAGGCAACGACCTTCGGGTCATAAATGACAACGGCTACTTCCGCATGGCCCGTGCGCTGAGTGCAGACCTCTTCGTAGCTTGGATTCGGCGTGTAACCTCCGGCGTAACCGACGAAGGTTGAATAAACGCCCGGCACCTTCCACATGAACTTCTCTGCCCCCCAGAAGCAGCCCATGGCGAACGTGGCTCGGGTCGTGCCCTCAGGCCATGGACCGACCAACGGCGTGCCCAGAACGAGGTGTTTCCCGTGGACCGGGACAGGGATGGAACGGCCCGGAAGGGCTTCGGACGCCGTGATCATGGCGGGTTGCTTGCGTTGGAATAGCATGGGTGACTCCGTGGGTGTGTCATTCGAGTCTACACAACCGGGAGGGTGGTTTTCGCGGAGGGACGCCTTCCCGATGTAAAGAACACTCGGCGGATCTGATCCAGGGCCAGGAAGACCGTGGCAGAGGCCGGGACCGCCAGCAACCAGACGGGATTCACGGCGTCCATTTCGAATACCCCATTGACGCCCGGTATGTAAATCAGCGCCAGCGCCAGCAAGAGTTCGAAGGCCAATCCGGCGGCGATCCAACGGTTCGACCAAAGGGATAACCGGGTCCGCAGAGAGCCGTCGCGCTGGGCGAAAAGGCAACCGACCTGGCCACCCACGATGCAGAGAAAGGTCAGCGTGGCGGCCGCACTAGTCGTCGCATCGAAGTTCGCAAACGAATCGCCCGGTCGCCAGCCGGCCCAGAGGAAGCGGCCGAAGAATCCCGCCATGCCGAGCGAGGCTTCGATCGTCCCAAAAAAGAGGAACGTGCGCAGCGCCAGCCGTTTCGTCAATAGCGGCCGAGACGGGGGCTCTGGCGGAGCGGTCATGCTACCCCGAGAAGAAGGTTCGGCACCCAGGGCGAGCGCCGGCAAAAGGTCCGTCCCAACGTCGACAGCGAGGGCCTGGATGACGGCGAGGGGCAGCGGTACTGGAAGAAAGATGAAAATGAGGAAAGGAACCATCTCGGCGACGTTGCTGGTGAATACGTAGCTAATGAAGCGGCGGATATTCGCGGCGATCGACCGCCCTTCTTCGATACCCGTGACAATCGTCGTGAAGTTGTCATCAGCGAGGACGATGTCGGCCGCGTTCTTGGCAACTTCAGTTCCGCGAAGACCCATCGCGACGCCAACATCTGCAGCGCGTAGGGCGGGAGCGTCGTTCACCCCGTCGCCGGTCATGACGACGACTTCGCCGGCTGCCTGCAGCACCCGGACGATACGAAGCTTCTGTTCGGGGTCGATTCGGGCAACGATGGCGTCACGCTTCAGGATGTCGCGAAGGCCGCTGTCCGGCATCTGGTCAATTTCCTGTCCGGTGACAGCCGGAATGCCATCCCAGGCGAGGCCAATCGCCCGGGCCACCGAGAGCGCGGTCGCCGGATGGTCGCCTGTGAGCATGATTATGCGGACGCCGGCGTCGCGACAGGCCTGGATCGCCTCGGTAACGCCGGCCCGGGGCGGATCTGAAAACCGGACGATGCCGATCGGGGCGAGCTCGCTCTTCGTTGGCCCCGAAGCGAGCAAGATCACGCGGTCGCCGACGGAAGTGGCCTCCTCCATGCCTTTCACCAGAGGAGCGGGCATGTCGTCGCTGCCGATGAGCTGCGTGACTTCCTCCGGAGCCCCCTTCGCGAAGGTGCGGTTAACGCCCGCAACTTCGCAGACCGTCACCATGTAACGGGCACGCGCGTCGAACGCATCGCCGGTGATGCGTGGATTCTTCGCGACGATTTCGGCGGGCTTGGTGCCGTTTTCGCCCGCCCAGGCCCATAGCGCGCGGTCAATAGGGTCACCCGATAGCGAGCCGTCGCCGCGTTCTTCGCAGTCATTGCAGAGGACCGCGGCAGCCAGCAATTCTTCTGACGGCTGTGACGACCCATCAAGCCCAGTAATGCCGTGAACGGTAACGGAATTCTCGGTTAGCGTGCCGGTCTTATCGGTGCAGATGACCGTCACGGACCCCACGATTTCGACTGCGGAAAGCCGTCTCACCACCGCGCCGCGTTCGGCCATTCTGCGGGCCCCGATGGCCAGGGAGACGCTCAGCGTAGGCAGCAAGCCTTCGGGGACGAGCGCAACGATTACGCCCGTGCCAAAAGTGAGCGCAGCGACGAACGAAGTATCTGTGAACACCGAAGCCAGGCCGAGCGTGGCTGTCCCGGAGAGAACGGCGACCGTCGCCGTGACGCGGGACAGCTGTCCAACCTGGCGCTCAAGAATGGACTCTCGGGCTTTCACACCTTCGACGAGGCCGGCGACCACACCGACGCTACTTGATACGCCGGTCGCGAAGACAAGCGCCGTCGCCGTCCCGCTCGCGACTCCCGCGCCTGCCGGGACGACGTTGCTTATTTCGCTGAGATGAAGGCTCCCGGGCCCGGAGCCAACCGCGGCCTCAGCGCGTTCAACCGGGGCACTTTCCCCGGTCAGCATCGAGAGATCGACCCGCAGACCTTCGCTCTGGAGCACCGAGCAGTCCGCCGGGGCAATATCACCCGCGCCGAGATGAATAACATCGCCCGGAACCAGGTCCGAAGCAGGGAGCACGACGAGGACGCCATCGCGCATCGCGCGAGCCTGTACGGCCACACTCCGCAAGAG
The DNA here is from genome assembly GCA_039933735.1 of bacterium. Taxonomy (GTDB): domain Bacteria; phylum Chloroflexota; class Dehalococcoidia; order Tepidiformales; family Tepidiformaceae; genus Amarobacter. The sequence goes on from JBDTNM010000001.1 coordinate 25,904, forward strand.
CGCGTCAATGACTTGCTCGGCACGGTACTCCTGGACGAACGCAAAGACGCCGTTGAGGACGACCACTGCCACGACGGCGCCACCCAGCGCGGGAATTCCCGCCGCAAAGGCCAGCCCCGAAGCAAACCAAAGCAAAAGTGCCAGCGTGTGCGTGAACTGTGCGAAGAAAGTCCGGACCGGATGCGCCTTCTCAAGGTTGACGGGCTCGTTAGGCCCGAATTGGCGCAAACGGTTCTCGGCCTCGGATGCAGCAAGCCCCTGCAAGCCGGTTTCAAGCCGAGAAAGACGCTCGGATGGCTCCAGCCGAGAGAGCGCGGAAGCGTCGGCCGCTGGAACCGCAATGCCGTCTTTACCAGGCGTGCCACGCACCGGGGCTGGATTCATCCGGCCATTATGTCCCTAAGCGGACCACAAAGTGCGAGCAGGACGACTCATCGACAAGCGTGGCCGTTCTCAGACACAATCCACAGGTGCTGGCGAAGGTCCTTAGTTGCGCGGTGGTGGGCCTTGACGGCGAGCTAGTCGATGTCGAAGTCGACATCACGCGCTCGCAACTTCCGGGCACGACCGTCGTTGGTCTGCCCGATACGGCTGTCCAGGAATCGCGCGAACGCGTTCGGTCGGCCATCCGCAACAGCGGTCTGAACTGGCCCCCGAACAGCAAGGTGACGATCTCGCTTGCCCCGGGAGACCTCCGCAAAGAAGGCCCGGCGTACGACTTACCGATCGCGACAGGTGTGTTGCTCGCCTCCGGCCAGGTAGTCGCGGACGTCGCAGACGCTGTGTTCATCGGCGAACTCGGGCTCACCGGCGAAGTCCGGCCGGTCCGTGGCCTGCTGCCGATGGTCATGCTCGCGGCCTCGCGCGGGATGAAGCGGGCGTTCGTGCCGGTCGACAACGCTCCGGAGGCTGCCCTGGTCTCCGACATGGCTATCTACCCGGTGACGACGCTCGCCTCCGTGGCATCCCATCTGCTCGGCGCCATCCCTATCGACCGCTTCCAGCGTCCCACCGACAGTGCCGAACCCGAGTCTCCCCCAAACGTCACGAACTTCGCGGATGTCGTCGGCCAGGAGCATGTGAAACGGGCGTTGGAAGTGGCGGCAGCCGGCGGCCACAACATCGTCATGAAAGGCCCTCCCGGGAGTGGTAAGACGCTCCTCGCGCGGGCCGTGCCATCGATCCTTCCCCCGCTAACCACGCCCGAAGCCATGGAAGTGACGCGCATTTACAGCGTCGCCGGCCTGCTTCCTTCGAACACCGGACTCGTCTCGAACCGGCCGTTTCGCGCGCCGCACCACACGATTTCGAACGCTGGACTGGTCGGTGGCGGATCGATTCCGCGGCCCGGCGAGATAACCCTCGCTCATCGCGGAGTCTTGTTTCTGGACGAGCTCCTGGAGTTCGATCCGCGCGTTCTCGAAATGCTGCGCCAGCCAATTGAAGACAAGACGGTGACGATCAGCCGCGCAAAGCAGGCCGTCACGTTCCCCGCGAGCTTCATTCTGTGTGGAAGCTACAATCCATGTCCGTGTCGTCAGTTTCTCCACAAGAGACGTTGGCGCCGAAGTTGTATTCCACCACGAGGCGAAGGTGCTGCTTCCCCTCGATCTCTTCCGTGTGGGCCGTCACGCGCTTCACGAGCAGCGTGAACAGGTCGATCCATTGCTCTTCCGAGAACCCCTCCTCGACCTTGTCCCGAAGCTGAGCGAGGAGGTCGTCTGGAACCGCGCTCCGATGGGACTTAGTCGGCCGCTCATCCGGAGTGAGTTCGACCAGGCGACGTTCCAGCGCTACTCGGTCTTGCTCTAAGTCGGCCAACATCGAGACGATCTCGGCATCCGATACGTCCTCACTGACGGTCGCGAGTCGGAGTGTGCGTTTCTTCTGGGCTCCGAGGCTCAGGAGCTTGGATTGAACGATCAGGCGCTCCGTCTCACCGACTGCCTTCGACGGCTCGTCCGCCATCTCCACCACAAGGTCTTCAAGGACATCGCCCGGGAACAGCAGGAAAGCGCAGATGTCCCGTTGGATCATCGGTTCGATCACCGAGCCATCGATGCCCGCCGACGGGCAAAGGCCGTGATACCGAACGTAAGACTTCATGCGGCCATTGCACTTGTACCAGGACCGACCTCGCGACAGACCGCCGCTGTAATTCAAACCGCAATGAGCGCAACGAATCAGCGACCTCAAGAGATGCTTCGCGTGGGCAGCGTCGGGATTGCATTTTCGCCGACTTCGAATCGCGACCTGCGCCGCCTCCCACAACTCCTCGCTCACAATCGCGACGCATCTTCCGAAGATCACCTCGCGAACCGGCTTCGTGCCATCGCGTCGTTTCGGAGGATGCTTGCCGTAAGTCGTGGTGCCCTTATAGATGGGCTGGATTGCCAGCTCCCGAATCCGGGGCCCGCGCCAGGTGCCATCCGTCTTCTCCTTGCGTTTCCCGCGAAGCACCTCGCGACCATCCTTCCAGTAGGCCGTGGGAACCCCAAGGGAATTCCAGTAAACCGCGATCCGTTCCGGCGACCACTTTTCGACGGCCAGTAGTTCGTACATCCAACGAATCAAGCCGGCAGGCGACATGCCCTCCCAGAACGGTGCCTCGTCAATGACGTAGTGCGCGTTCTGCTTTCGCCCGGGCACGTCGAGGCCAAACGCGATGATCCCGCCGGTGTATCGGCCTTCGCGAGCAGCGCGCTCCATACCATCCCGAGAACGCTTCATGAAGGTTCTACGCTCGTGCGCGGCGAACGCCACTAGGATGCCATACATCAGCGGGTCCTCGACGCTCTCGCTAATCGAGACGACCTTCACCCCTACTCGCTCCAGGTCGCGGCGGACGATAAGCGGGTCGATGCCGTCGCGACCAAGCCGGTCGACCTTGTAGATCCACAGTTCATCGAACTTGCCGCTTCGGGCATCGTCCAGGAGGCGAGCCCCGGCCGGCCGTTCGTCGAGGTCCAGCATTCCTGTGATGCCATCGTCGACGTAGCGCTCGACGACCTCCACATCTTCCTGAAGCCCGATACGCCTTTGGAGTTCCCCGTATTGGGTGAGAATCGTCTCTCTCTCGCGCTGGTCCACGGTCGAAACGCGTTCGTAGGTGGCGATGGTCCGAGTGGTCATCGCAGCCCTCCGCGCTTCGGCTCAGCCGCGCGAATAGTCGCTCGATTCAGACGGAATGCGCTCAGCGCCTGGCGTTGCGTGTCGAGGGGAATCGGTGGGGCGAAGTACTGCCGCTGCATCGCGGTCACCTCCAAGAGTTCATCCGAGCCGCTTTGGAAGCCCAAGCGCCACACGAAGCGCACCGAGTTGCGCGGCCCGGTTCGGGTCGTACGTACGCATGACGTTCGGGGTGGTCGCAAGTCGGCGTCTCTGTGCGGGGTCCATGGCATCAAAGCTACATGGGGGTTTCGTCCGCTGTGTCGGCGAACTAGTGCAACTGACGGCTAACTATTGTTCGTCGGGCTCGGAATGATCTCCTCGTTGAGACGCACAACATCGCGAGCCTTGGTGCCTACGATGAGGCTGTCGCCTTGCTTCCAAAGACCCCGATTGTCGTCTACGAACGTGTGGTCGAATCGATGGTCCGGGCTCAGGCCGAGGCGAGCGCGCAGAGTCGACGTGCGCACGTTTGGAGACCCCTTTTTCAGTTGGTCGTAGAGGAACTTGACCACTCGCCCTTCATCCCCCGATAGCACGTAGTGCTTGCCGCGCCATGAGAGGTCCGCGAGGTCGTCGGACAGGTGGAAGCGCCGACCTTGGTTCAACGCAAAGCTGGTCGGCGCCGCGGCCTGCATGAGTGAGATGAGCGACCTAGCAGGGAGCGCTCCGGTTGCGATTTCCGTTGAGTGGGCGACGACCTGTTCCCTCATGACGCGTACCACTCCGTCGGCGTGACGCCTCAGTGTCGCAATCAGCGCCGCTGCGGTTCGTCCGCTGTCGCGGTCATCTGGAAGGATGGCGTCCCCACACTCCTCGTGGTCAGCCCAGAATTGCTCTTCATTAGAATCAAGGATCTGACCTGCGAAACGCACGAACGATACGGGTACAGTCACGTCGATACCGTCTTTAAGCTCGTCTGCAAAGATGTCGACGGCATATCCATCTGGGGAATCGTAGTCGGCCAATCCCGCAGCGAGTGTGGCGAAGCGGCGACCGACGCACTGGCTGCAAACGCCGCAGTGCTTGATGCTCGCCGGACGGCGGTAGGGAGACTGGCAGGAAACCGTTTCCCGAATTAGAGTCGGCCCGGCGTATTTGGCAACCATCGAAGCGACGTCCTCACGAGTTCGATAGAGGAGCGTGTTTTCGACGACGGGACTAGCCGATCCCCAAATAGCGGCGGACAGCTGATTGAACCGCCAGATAAACTTGGGGTGGGTCGACCGGCTCGCGCGCGCTCCGACCAATTGCTCGTTGATCGGAATGTTCAAACTCACGACGCCGTTGTCGCTGGCGAGAACCCTTCGAATTCCGAGGGCACTTGCCAGGGCTGCCGCGATGGCTACGAACAAGAACGAACGAGTTCTCTGCGTGGACTCTGGCGGATCGCCAGACTTTCGGTTAATCCACGGCGACGCAGTGGGAAACCACCAAGTCGGAAACTTCTCCTTTAGGCGGTCGATCACAGCGTTCTGGTGGTGAGCGACGACCGGGGACGGACGGTGACTGACGAGGAGCGGCCTTGCCCCCTCCTCGGCACAAACGGCGAAAGTGCTAGCAGCGCTGTCGAGCCCGCCCGAGATGAGCGCGACCACGTCGGGCGGCCGCGGATCAGCCCAATCGAGCGCTGCTTGTTCCGCCGCGACGCGAACGGTGGACCGCGGTTCGAAGTGAAAATCCCAGTAGTCCTCTGAAACAAAATTCAGGGCCTGGATAAGCGCGCCTTTCACCGCGGGATTTGACCAGGTCGCCACGTGCGTCACTGGCACAGCTAATCGCATGTCGCGTCGCCAATCTTCCAGCATCACGTCGCTCTCACCACCGCGGCTCACTTCCTGGTCCGCGCAATAGACGTAGCTCGCAATTCGAACGAGGTCGTGGCCTAGGTCGTCAACCTCGGCCGGGGCGATGGACTCGAATCCGTCCAGCCGGATGCTGATATTCGACGCGAGGCCGTCCGAGAGCAGCGAATGCCGAGGAATATCGCGCCACTCGGAGGGGACCGCCGCCCCGTCGCACGAAAATGCGGCAGACCTCACCGCTGCGATTCCAACTTCAGCTCACTACGCAGCTTTTTGAGGGCCTGCGCGACGAACGCGTGGGCCTCGTCTCGTGAAATCTCCCCCTTCGATTCCCATTGGTGCTTGCTGTACCAGTCACCCGCGAAGTTGCGAAGGATTCGTGCGGATTGATGCGCGTGCCGGTCAACGTCGTCGAGAAGCCGCTGCGTGTCGGCAACGCTGGCGAGCGCTTGGCCCGTACCCAGCGAGTTGGCGGCCTCACGGTCCAGGAAGTAGGTCAGGGTGCGTGAGAGGAAGTCGCCGAAGTAACGGTGCGATGCACGTTCGAAGTGTGACTGCTTCGACAGCTCGCGCACGGACTGCTTAAGGCTCCCCGCAGTCGAATTAAAGAGGCCCGGCTGGCCCTCGAGCAGTTCCGCGTTGAGGGTGCGGGTAAGTGCGAGAGCTGCGATTCGACCAAAGACGTTCCTACTTGGTTCTCGTTCAAGTTCTGCGCGGACTCGATCGGCGACCATCGAAACGAACGCCAGGCCCGAGGTCGTGTCGTTCGCCGCTATGCCGAGGCGATTGACCTCGTGAGCGAAGTCACCCGACCTTGATGCCCACGATATTCGTACCAAGAGCCAAAACGGAAAGGAGAATGCTTCGTCCGATGCGAGTTCCCGAAGCTGCCGCTCGGCGGCATGAATCGTCGCGGCCGAAACCTCACTGGTTCGAACGCTGTTTCCCGCAAGGAGCCCTACTAGCTTGGACCATCGCAACGTCTTGGGAAGGCGCCCCAGCCTCACATGTCCCACGGCTCTCCGCCTCTCTCACCGCCCAAAACATGTGGTCAGAGCGATGTGACGCGAGAGACTACCACGAACGACGGCAACTCATTCACCCTACAAGTCGCTCGGAGACGTGCCACGGTCGTACTCACACGCCGATCGCCTCCGCCACCTTCCACCAACTCGCGTCCTCGGCGACCTCCAACCGCCGCAGATAGACCGACGTGACAGCCAGCGAACTGTGGTCGAGGAACTGGCTCACCTTCTCGACCGAATCACCCGCATCGCGACGCAACTTGGCCGCCGAATGCCGCAGTACATGGAATCCGCTCGACGGAAGCTCGGCATTCGCTAGGTATCGCTTGAACCTTGCGTAAGCGACCGGCTGGCTCACTCCCTCCGGCTTCGCTCCCGCCTGCCACAACGACTCCTCAGGGGCCATTCTCTCCAGCCGCTTCCCGCAGTCCTGCACCGTACGCTGGATTGCATCGAACGCCGGCCGAGGAAGCTCTCTCCGCCCATGCTTCCCTCCCTTGCCTCGGTACGAGTAGTACGCCCGCTCGCCATCCCATTCGATGTCGCCGGCCTTGAGGTTCAGGACCTCGCTCCGGCGCCGACCCGACAGCACCAATGTGAGGATGATCGCCCGGTCCCTTCGTCCGCCAATGTCGTCCGGAATGACGGCCAGCAGCCGTCGAACGTCCTCACCGCTCAGCCCGCGAGCCGGCGCCGGCGTGTGCTTCGGCCGTTCCAGCCGCTCGCATGGGTTCGAGGTCATCAGGTCCATCCGAATGAGGAACCGAAAGAACGAGGAGATCGCAGCGATGCGAGATCCGACCGTGAGCGCGGCCGGCTCCTTCCCCGAAACGCCTCGGCCGAAGCAAAACGCCATGGCCTCAGCGGTCACGACCTGGTCGGGTGTCTTGTGCACACCGCCGTAGAAGGCGTTGAGAATGCGCGAGTAACTCTCGACCGTTCTCATCGAGCCGGTACGTCGGTACTTCTCAGCCAGGAAGGCCTGCATCGCGGACTCCCACTTCGTGGGGTCCAGAGGTTCGGCGAGGAGGTGGGTACGCGAGTTCGTGTTCATCCGTGACACTAACGCGTAGGTTCGGCACAGGTGCAACCCGAAAATTCAGTATAACAAATTGACCGACGAATTAGTCTCTATCTAGAATGCCGCACCTGAGATTGTGGGGCGGCCCAGTGGAATTTCCATTTCATTTTAGCGGAGTCACTGCCACCGGAGCGGTGGCTTTCGGAGCCCTCGTAACGGCAACTCTCGCGTCCCTGGCGTCCCTCGCTTCTGCAATTTACACGCGTCAGGCGAATCGGCAGACGTCGAAACAGTACGCCTACGCCACGCTCATGAGTCTAAGGGCTAAGTTCGACGGCGACGAAATGGTCGCAGTCCGGGTCGCCACAGCAAAGCACGTGCTGAGCAATTGGCCGAAGGGTGCTCAGACTCCGAACTACGTACCCGACGCCGACCACCTTGTTGACCATTTCGACATGCTCGGCTTTCTGCTCCGTCAGAAAGTGCTCGATCTCGAAATGGTGGTGGTGGATATGTGCAGCCCAATCACAACCTACATGGCAACGCTCGATAGATATATCTCGGACTCGCGTAGCGAGGACTTCACCATCTGGCAGGATGCGGTCGCTCTGAATCAAAAGATGCTTCAGGCCGACGCGAAGGCACGTGGCCTAAAGACCGCGGCTCTGGCCGTCCCGGACGAAGACGATATGAGGAAGTACATGAAGGAGGAGGCGGCGCACCCGAACGCGACCAAGGCTGTTGGCACAAACCGCAAGCCCGGGACCTGACCACGATGCCTACTTCGTGTTTCGTACAATGCGACAGCGATCGAGATCGGCGCCACGTGCGCGATGGAACATCGCGGCTCCTTTGCTGGTCTAGCGTTTGAGCGCATGATTCGTGGCTTCGTACACCAGAGGTCGCCATGCCGCTTTCACAGGCCAATTTCGAACGACTCATCATCGGACCGCAACCTGCGTCTGAGGAACATCGACGGCAACTCGCCGACTTCTTGAAGGCTGCTGGCGCGGTCGCGGCAGTTCATTCGGATGCAGCCGTCAAATCGAGTGCAGCAGGATATCAAGTAGGCATTCGGCAAGAGGTCGTGATGCTCTTGGGATGCCACTCGTTCAACCTTTTCATCGAACTCATCTCTGCGGTCATGGCCGGACGGTTCGATGCAGCGTGCTACTTGGCGCGCCCAATCTGGGATGTCGGACCGATCCTCGGATACGTAGGCAACGACGAGATTTTGGCACGAGCTTTTCGGCGGGGAGACGAGATAACAGCGTCGTCCGCGAGGAAAGCAATGGTCGAACAACTCCGTCGGTTCGATCCGGATTCCGCACGCGACGTCGATCGCATTTTGTCGGAGGACTTTGGGCCAGCCCAGGAGATGAGCCACGTGAACCTGATTCACGTTTCGAAACTGGTGGCAGCCACCGGCCCGAGTTCGAAGACCGCGACTCTCGGCGGCCATGTCGATCGTGAGGAGGCAGTTGGATTGCTTCGCGTTGCTGCGCTCGGCGAGTCACTCAGCCTCACGGCCCTGCGCCAGGTCGGCGGATTTGGCAAGGCTTGGGATGATCGATGCGTACGAGCGCTCGGCAAGCTACTGGAATGGAGCAAGTCAGCGTAGCTGTTTCAGGATCGGACTTCATGCTGCCTGCGCGCGATCTATGCTTTGCAGCGGACCATGCCCGATTTATTGCCTGCTGTCGTAGCCAATACCGACCCACGTTGGTTCGAGCACTTCAGGCCGTCTGACAAGCTCCGTATCGTGGATGAGGTCAACTTCTGGCGCCCCTCGGCGCAGAGCCAGTTCCGTGCCCTGCAACTCGGGGAGCCGCTGTTTTTCCGACTTAAGCATCCAGTGAACGCAGTCGCAGGATTCGGGTTTCTGGCGGTCGCGATGAGCATGTCAGTCGAGATGGCCTGGGAGTTCTTCGGAGAGAGGAACGGGGACCCGACGCGGGCACGCTTTGAGTCCCGGATCGTCGCGTATCGCGACCGATTCGAACGGCGTCCGCAGGACCATCTCAGCTGCCTCGTCCTCCGCGACGCTGTCTTTTTGCCGGAAGCCTACTGGGTGCCTTGGCGAGCCGAGCAGGGATGGAAACCGAACATCGTGTCCTACAAAGGTTACGACCTGGCTCGCGCGCCCGGGGAGTCCCTAGCGGGATTGCTTAATGAAGTCCACCCGGCCCCGGTAGCTGACTTCCTGCCCGAGTTCGAACTCGACCAGCGGCGAAGGGCCGAAACCGTCGCAGTCCAGCGAGAAGGACAAGGGGCCTTCAGGCTGCGATTGCTCAATGCCTATGGGCACTGTGCCGTTACCGGCGAACATGCTGTACCAGTGTTGGAAGCGGCGCACATTACCCCATACCTGGGGCCCCGCTCCAATCATCTTCAGAATGGCTTAATCCTACGTTCCGACCTTCATCGACTCTACGACGCCGGTTATGTGACCGTCACACCTGATCTCCATTTTGCTGTCAGTGGCAAGCTCCGTGAAGAGTTCGAGAATGGCAAAGCCTACTACGCAATGGATGGCCAACGATTAACCGTCCCTGCTGACAGCCGTGCACAGCCGAGCCGATCGGCTTTGCTTTGGCATGCCGAAAACGTGTTCAAATAGGTTCGTGATACATGGCCGTTCGAGACTTCGCCTTTGATGAACTTCCAGACGCAGATCTGATAGTGGATGCCGTCTATAAAGGTGGCGTGGCCGGGAACGCGGGTGATGACCCCCTGGCCCGGTTGCTTCCTTGCGGCAACCAGGGAGGGTTCCGTTTCAAGCGAGCTCCTAGCGGGGAGGTCGCAATGGTCGTGCTGTTCACCACGCTCGGTCACGAAGACTGGCCAGACTCGCTCGACTTCGAGCGGGGACTCCTGACGTACTATGGCGACAATCGCAGCCCAGGCCGTGAGTTGCACGACACGCCCCGTCGAGGAAATCAGCTACTCCGGGAGTTCTTCGCAGCGGCGCATTCCCGATAGTGTCGGGAGGGCGACTGTTCCGCCCTGTTTCGTGTTCAGCCGCGGGGCGATCGGACGAGACGTTGTCTTTCGGGGTATTGCCGTTCCTGGAAGCGAATCTGTCGAACCCCGCGATCAACTCGTCGCAGTCTGGCGCGAAAACAAGGGCCAACGATTCCAGAACTACCGCGCGGTCTTCACCATCCTCGACGCGCCGGTCGTGGAACGGGAATGGCTTAATCTGCTCGCAGGAGGAGTCGGAACTTCAAGCCTTCCACGAGCCTGGCAGAGGTGGCGAACCACTGGCCGGTATTTTCCACTTCGAGCACCAAAAACCTTGGACATTCGAACGCGCGATGAACAGCAACCTCCAGATGTTGGTGGGGCAACGCAATTGGCGCTGATTAGAGAATATTTCGCGGAAGACCACACCGCGTTCGAACCTTGTGCAGCAAGACTATTCCAGATGGCCGAACCAGGACTCGTCGACTTCGAAGTGACAGCGCGAGTCCGCGATGGCGGTCGAGATGCCATAGGCCGACTCCGTGTTGGGGCGCATGCGGATGGGATCTTTTTGGATTTTGCACTCGAAGCGAAATGTTACGCACCCGGTAACTCAGTCGGCGTCCGAGAGATGTCCCGACTCATCTCAAGACTCAGGCACCGGCAATTCGGGGTGCTTGTCACGACCTCTTTCGTGGATCGCCAGGCTTATGAGGAAGTGCGCGACGATGGACACCCTGTGGTCGTCGTCGCCGCAAGAGACATTGTCGGCATTCTTCGAGAGCACGGTATATCGACGCCGCTTGAGACTAGGGCATGGCTCGAAACCAACTTCGCACCGTCCCGACGAAACCATCCCGAGTAACGCGGGATTATTGGCGCTTCCTTTGTGCCCTCCACTCCGCCATCACCGATTGAGCATTCTTTCCTCCGGGGCCATACCCGTGCGCCTTCGCGAGGCCGGCCCGACCGCCATAGTGGATGTTCACCACCACAGCCTCCAGTGTGCTGTCGTGGCCTTGGGCAAAGTACGAAGTCGGCCCAACTACGCTGCCGCAGCCGCACCAGCACATTCCCGTCGGCTTCACTTCTTCGGTCATCAATAGCCCTCTGCGCTGTTGAGATGTTGCGGAGCATATCCTTTCCATAGTGCGACGAGAGTTGGCACATGGATCGCTCATGGGGGAACTCCGACGCGGAGGCTGACTATCCCTAGATGGAATCGGAAGGCGACGACTATAGGCTACCGAGCGATGCCGCCGTGATGCGAGCAGGTCCCGCTGCCGGAGGAATTGGACACCGAGCCGTCTCTGCATTGAGTCGGCCCGCCACCGTTCCCGGGATACGGGATGGTCGGTCCGGTCGGGACAGAAGATCGGGTCGGTGTCCGTGTTGGCGAGGGCGCCAATGCCGCCCCTCCTGCGGAGCCACCGGCACTCCCGGACGACGCCGAGGAAGGAACGAGAATGACCGTCCCGGCGTAAAGCGCTTTCGTCGGCCCGGACAACCCGTTGGCTTCATAAAGCGCTCCCGGAGTTAGCCCGAACCTCGCCGCGATTCCTGTCCAGCTATCCCCCGAAACAATCGTATAGCTGCGCGTGGCGGCTCCAGCGACCGTGGCGATCCGCACAACAGGTGTCGGCGTCGACGGGCGAGCGGTGCTGTACGTGGTGGGTGCTGGCTCAGCGGCACGCGCCGGTTCGTCGCGGGCCTCGTTAGAAACGTACACGCCGACGCCGATCGCCGCGGCGACACCGGCCCACGCCACCCCCTGGAACACGGGCTTCAGGCGCCGCCAAATCGGATGCGCTTTCTTAGTCACGACGATTGTCAGCACCTCTCCGTTGCGGAGGGGTAGGTCGAACGTCGCCTCAGATCTAGGCCCTGGTCGCTGAGCGGCCACGAATATCGCGCGCTTGAGCCGAAGAACTTCGGCCCGCACATCCGCCTCATCCTCTTCGTCCTTGCCCTTGACTTTGGCGACCACATCAGGTGTTAGAACGCCTTCGACGCCCGGGAACCCCTGCAGCCAATGTCCCCGTTGGCGCGTCAGCGTTGATTCATGCTCAGCGGTAACCTTAGCGAGTTCGTTCGGTTCGCTGATGCTGATTGTCCTTTGCGAGACGCGCTGTCCCGGTCGCCAGAGCAACCCACCGAGGGCTGTTCGGTCCTGGACAGAAAGGCGTGGCGCGACGATCTTCGCAACTTTCTCCCGCGTTGCCTGCGTCATCCTTCGGGTGCCCGATCGCCACTCCGCGTATGCCTGCTCCGCCGTGTTCGTCCCGAACTGGCGCTTCCAATCGGCAAAGGCACGAACCTGATCCGCTGAGTTGAATGCGAGGAACTTCGCGACAACGAAGTCGAAGGCTGGTTTCAGTTCACCGCCGTAATCGGCGGGAGATGACCACCCACGGTACGAATAGCTGCTTCGACGGTATCGGTATCGAGCCAATTCCAACGCTCCCCGCGATGCAACAGTCTAACATTACCCATATCGCCCGACCGGCCCCCAGGCAGTGCCGCCTTCCGCCATGGTCCGGGGCCCAATGTCCAAGGGTCGTTTCCGCCGCGCCCAGAGACTCGCCGCAACCTGAGCTCTCATCTCGGACGTACGGATGCAGTTGCTCGCTTAGCTGGCCGCGGCCTTCTTCTCCGCCTTCTTCGCCTTCGTGGTCCACCTTCGGCTTGTTGGTCTTTCGCGGCTTTTCTTGTCCCTTTGCCATCGAATTGCCTTCCAGCCGCACAACGGCGACGAACGTCTTTCAAACTAGCCACGCGCAAACCGTGTCGTCAGCGCAGCGAGATCTCCGCCCGACCACCGTCCTGAGGAAAGGTCGGAGAGCCGGAAACGTCTGCAAGGTTGATTCTCCGGGCTGCCTTACTTCGCGTCGTGAATGTGTCGAGTTTGCAATGAGCGCTATTCGTGCGGATGGCAAACTCCTACCATGGGCTAACCGACTTGGACTCGCGCCCAATACCAAGCGGCGGATTCCGGATCGGAGCGACTCAGTGAAAAGACCACGACTGTTGCAATCAGCCACTGCCCTGGCGGGTGTGTTTCTCGGTGTAACCGCTGTCGGATTCGCCGTCGCGGCAGACAATCCAGTCTCCGGACAAGCCGCCCCTACGCTCCCGGTGCGAGCCAGGGCTCCGCAACTTGCCGCAGATAGTGCCTCAGGCAGCCAGGCGACAGCCACTAACACCGTGACGCTCACTGCCGGTACTCCCTCCAGCACTCCTACATCAGGCACCCCGACCGTTTCTGCGACTCCGACAACTTCTGTTACACCCTCGGTGACGCCGACGCCCAGCAGTACGGCGACCATCACCCCAACTTCTTCGCCGACCCCCACCGCGACAGCGACCGCCACTGGCGGAGCCTGCGGCGGTGGCACGGCGACGATAACCGCTCTGGACAAGGTGGGAGAGGTGGTAACGTTGAATGCGTCCGGAAACCTCACCGGCTGGAAGTTGGTCAGCGTGGCTGGCAGCCAGACGTTTAATTTCCCTGACGGGTTCGTCGCCGGCGGAACGGTGCAGATCAAGTCGAATTCGCCGGTGTTCGCCAGCACGCCGTCCATGCTCTGGTGGTCCACCGCTAACTTGTGGAACAACTCCTCGAATGACGACGCCCAGCTCTTCAATTGCAGCGGTCAGCTAGTGCAGACGTTCGACGATGGGGACTAAGTGCCTTTTTTGATGCGGCAGTAGCGTGGGGCGGCACCCACTCCGCGTGCTGACAGCACTTCTCGGCGTAGCTTTGGGCGTCAGCGGCCTGCTAGCGTCGGCGCCTTCGGTCGCGTCCGAGAACCCTGCGCTCCCTTACCGCGTCCCTGTACCGATGATTGCGGCAGATGCTGCGAAGTCTTCGAATTCGTTCGCGATTGACTTCTTGGACGTGGGGCAGGGTGACGCAATTCTCGTGTCGGCGAACGGTCAGCGACTGCTCGTTGATGGCGGCCCGAGCCGCGACCGACTGCGCGACCGAGTTCAGTCGCTCGGCGTCACCGACATTGATGCAATCCTTGTGACGAACCCAGACGCCGACCATATACGTGGCCTTATCGAAGCGTTTGCGCTTTTTCAGGTGGAGACCTTTTATGCCAGCGCATCTACCAATCCGAGCGCGACTTACTCTGAACTTCTTGCCGCCGCCGCTTCGGAACCAGGCATCAAAATCGTGACCTTGAGCCGTGGAGCAACCGTTCCCCTTGGTGGACTTCAGTTGAACGTTCTTCATCCACAAACGATCAGTGGCGACCGCAACGACGACTCAATAGCGATGCGGCTCAGTTGCGGGAAAGTGGCGGTGCTCTTGATGGGTGATGCCACCACGACTTCCGAGGCGGAGATGATAAAAGCCGGGCTGATCGGCAAGGTGGACGTAGTGAAAGCGGGGCACCATGGTTCGCGGACTTCCTCGGGGGATGCCTTCGTCAACGCGGCGAAGCCGTCATACGTCGTGTTCTCAGCGGGTCGGGACAATTCGTACGGCCATCCTCACCCGGAAGTGGTGGCGAGGTATCAGGCGGCTGGCGCGCAGGCGATCTACACCGATACAACGGCAGCGGACGACACCGTGGTCATGTCGTCGGACTGCTTGACGGTGACCTTCTCGAAGCCAACGCCAGGAAGCCCGCCGGTCACACCTATACCCACGGGACCAGCGCCTCCTGGAACCCCGCCGCCTGCTCCCAGCGCCACGGTCATTCCTGGCGGGGTGTGCGGGGGCGCGACAGCGACCATTGTTGGCGTGGACAAGGTAGGCGAGGTCGTCACGCTTTCGGCCTCTGGGAACCTCACGGGCTGGAGGTTGGTCAGCCTAACCGGGAGCCAATCCTTTGATTTCCCTTCCGGATTCGTGGCGACAGGAACGGTGCAGGTGAGGTCGGCGGTCCCGATCTTCGCCAACACCGCGACGACGTTGTGGTGGTCAACGTCGAACGTCTGGAACAACTCGTCGAACGACGACGCAGCTCTTTACAACTGCGTCGGACAGCTGGTGCAGACCTTCGATGACGGTGAGTAATGGACTGGACAAGGTCGACCAATCGGGAGCATCGTGGGCGGGCGAATCCAGGTTGAACCAGCTATCTGGCTGCGAGCGCACACGAATCTCTCATCGTGTTTGTTGGCAGGCGAGAAGAACTTCCCCCGAAAGCTGTCGGGATCTTCATGGCACATTCAGGCTCGCACCCTACCCTGACGGCCCAAGCGGGGCGGACTCGATAGCTCCGCCCGGCGATCACCGACCTTAGGAGGACCCAATGCAAAGCGCTCAGGCCGCAACGCCCGCTCGATTTGCCCTCTTGAACAAGGTTCCTGAGGTCACGGTCTGGTTTTGGATAATCAAGATCCTGTGCACAACGGTCGGCGAGAGCTTCGCAGACTGGGTTAGCGTCGACCTGGGCGTCGGCCTCATCAACACGACTGTGATATTCACTGCGGGGCTCGCCGCAGTGCTCTTCTGGCAGCTGCGACTCCCGAGTTATCGGGCCACCGTCTACTGGCTCACCGTCGTCGTTCTCAGCGTGACCGGGACACTCTACACAGACATTCTGACCGATAAGTACGGCGTCCCCCTCGCCCTCACCACTCCGTTGTTCGCGGGCCTCCTCGCGATAGTGTTCGCGACGTGGTACCAGCGAGAACGCACGCTTTCCATCCACAGCATCGTGTCGCGCCCACGCGAAGTGTTCTATTGGGTCGCGATCCTCGTCACCTTTGCGCTGGGTACAGCCGCTGGGGACTGGACGCTGGAGCTTACGGGCTGGTCCCCGGGCGTCTCCGTACTACTGCCCTCGTTCCTGATTCTCGCGATCGTTGCCGGCTGGCTACTCGGTGCCAATGCCGTCCTCTCGTTTTGGCTGGCGTACATCCTTACCCGACCACTCGGCGCGAATCTCGGCGACTACTTCGCTTTGCCGAGAAGCGAAGGTGGCCTCGGCATCGGCACATTCGGTACCAGCGCGATCTTCCTCGCCGCCATTCTCGCAACGGTGATTTACCTTGTCCTCAAGCGTCCGGATGTCGCCCACGATGTCCCGCCGGACGAAAGTTCACCTGCACGGCGAATGGGTCGAGAGCGTCTGATGCTGGGCTACTACGGCACGGTGGCCACAGCCGCGCTCGGGGTCCTGATCGTCGCCAACCATCGGCCGCATACTTCGATTTCAGCTGAGGAAGACCCTGGCGGAGGCTCCGCGCAGACGGCCAAGCTAACAGCGCAACAGGCGACCGCCAGCTTCCCGCCTTCGGACATCGCGGAATTCCGGAAGATCAGCCAGGACACGATCGACCTGGTTCTCCAAGGAGACCAGGCTGGCGCAAAGGCACGGATCGCCGACCTTGAAAAGGCATGGGATCAGTCGGAAAACCGCCTCAAGCCACTTAACAAGACTTCGTGGAATTTCCTTGATGGCGAAATTGACGACGTTTTGAGCGCAGTCCGAAGTAACCATCCCGACCCCGTCAAAGAACAAAGTGCCCTGGGCACGTTGGTCGCGTCTTTGACCCCCTAGAAGTCTGGTTCAATTGGCTCCGCCCGTCGGCGCACACGAACCTCCGTTAGTGCGGGTTCGCCCCCGGCGAGGGACTGACAACGGGTCTTTGGAGCCTTTGGCCGGGGTTCGAATCCCTGCTCGGCAACCATGAGATTCAATTACGGTTGGAGGTCGTTACTGGCGGCGGGTGCAGACGATCGTGGCCGTCGTTCGCGACCATAGGGCCTCTGTCGCTGTTGCGGACTGGACAGGCGCTGTCCTCGTTCAGGACGGGCCGATTTTGGTCAGTGATGGACACCGCGGCCCATCGACCGATGGTGGCCGAAAAGCATGGCGACCAACCCCACGATGCCGATCGTCAGTCCGATCGGCCAGCCGACGACCGGAATCAACAGGAAGAGCAGCACCACCGCCATGCAGCAGCCCATCATCATGGCCATCATGGCCATCATCGCGAATCCGTTCTTATTCCGCTCTGGGTTAGGCTGCCCGCCGTGGTTCTGATTCGTCGTCACGGTATTTCTCCTCTAGTGGTTCCTAACATCGGCCCTGCAGCATCCCGAAGTGGGGGCCAATTGGGTCTATTTCTTCGGGTCGTTCGGGCTGGCCCTTCGTTCGGAATGATAGGCAAGCAGCTACTCACGACGCGACCGGCGCCAAGGTGTCCTTCCCAATTAACTCGAGTACCCGGCCTTCACGCTTTAGGAGAACCGCGTTTGTCGCCACGATGATGGAGGAGACGGACATCAGGAGCGCCGCGATCTCCGGGCGAAGCTGTAGACCGATACTGGGATAGAGGATTCCCGCCGCGACGGGAATGGCCAGGAGGTTGTAGATGGACGCCCAAAATAGATTTTGCTTCATCTTCCGGACTGTCGCCCGACTCAGGTCGATAGCTTTGAGAATGTCCGCAGGCTCGCTGCGCATCAACACGACCGAAGCGGTTTCGATGGCAACATCCGTGCCTGCGCCTATCGCGATGCCGATGTTGGCGGCTGCCAGCGCGGGCGCATCGTTGATGCCGTCTCCGACCATTGCCACCCGCTTGCCTTCGCTTTGGAGCTTCTGCACGTAGGAAGCCTTCTCCTCGGGCTTTACGCCAGCAAAGACTCGGTCGATCCCAACCTGCACCGCTACCGCTTTGGCAGTCCCTTCGTTATCGCCTGTCAGTAGTGCTACTTCGATTCCCAGATCCTTGAGCCGAGCAACCGTCCGGGCGGCCGACGGTCGGATCACGTCCGCAACGGCAATCAAGCCGACAGGCTCACCACCGACGCTGACCGCGATCACGCTACGCCCCGCGCTACCTAGGGTGGAGGCTTCAACTTCGAAGTCCCCCAGAGGGACTGACTCCCGTCTCAGCAGGTCCAGGTTCCCCACCGCGACCCGCTGACCCTCTACTGTCCCGACGGTGCCATAGCCCGGGATATTCTCGGCGTCTTCGTAGGCGGGCAAATCGTGGATCCCCGCGTCGTGGGCGTGGGCAACTACTGCAGAGGCCAACGGATGGGATGACGACGACTCCAGCGCAGCAGCGAACCGCAGCAGGTCACCCTCGCTCCGGCCAGCCGAGGTGTGGATGGATACAACCCTTGGCTTCCCCACCGTCAGAGTGCCCGTCTTGTCGAGAACAATGGCGGTGAGCGACGAGAGCCCTTCGAGGGTAGCCGCGTCCTTGATGAGGACCTTGTGGCGAGCGCCCAGGCCAGTGCCGACCGCAACCGCAGTTGGGGTTGCCAACCCGAGTGCATCCGGGCACGCGATAACGACCGCCGAGATCGCGAAGGTAAGGGCGGAGATGACGCTGACATCGCCAATGAACAGCCATACTAGGAAGGTCACTAGGCCCGACCCGACGGCCACGATAACGAGAACTCCCGCCGCCCGATCAGCCAGTCGTTGAGCAGGCGCCTTCGACGCCTGTGCGGTCTGGACCAGGTTGATGATGCGTCCGAGGACCGTCTCGCTACCCGTACCCCTGGCCTCAACCAGCATCGATCCCTCCCCGTTGACGCTCCCGGCGACCACCTCCGCTCCCACTTCCCTCTCCACAGGCAAAGACTCGCCCGAAACGAGTGATTCGTCTAACGAGCTTCGCCCTTCCCTGATCAGGCCATCAACTGGCACGCGCTGGCCGGGGCGCACTCGGACGATATCGCCGGGAACAATGGTCGCCGTGTCGACCTCGATCTCTTGGCCGCCCCGTACAACGATCGCTTTCTCAGGGACGAGGTTGAGGAGTGCACGGAGGGCGTCGGTCGTGCCGCGCCGGCTTCGCATTTCCATCCAATGCCCGAAGAGAACGAAGGTGATGAGCATCGCCGCCGCTTCGAAGAAGACATCTGTGCCGCCGCCGATGGTGATCCCGGCGCTGAATAGATATGCCGCGGCAACTCCCGTGGTGATGAGGACGGACATGTCGAGCTTGCGGCCCAGCAAGGCGTAGTACGTGCCCTGGATGAAGACCCAACCCCCGTAAAGGACTACCGGAGTCGCGAAGAGGAAGGCCATCCATTGCATGCCGATGCCAAAGGGAGTCGGCGGAACCCGACCGAAAAGAAAGTCGCCGAGGTCGGAGTACAGGATTACGGGAATGGTCAGGAGGAAGGAAACAAGGAAGCGGTTGCGCATGTCCCGTTCCATGGCAGCAGCCATGCTCGGGTCGGACATCATCGAGGCGTGGTCGTGCCTCGTTCCCTTGTGGGCCGCCGCCACCATCGCATGCTCCAAATGCGGATTGCCTTCGGGTAGCGCTTTTCCGAGGGCTCTCGCCGTCTCGAAGGTCGGCTCTGACATCCCATAATGCATTCCGGACATATCGTGTCCTTCGTGCTGGTCGGGCCGACGTGTGGGTTGGGTGCTGGGCGCCGACCCTGGTCGGTCAGTCGCGTCGCCGGTCCGCATGTTCCGAGCGCCGATGGGAGTCTCTCCTGACGCGCCGCTGGGCTCCCGGTGATCGTCCATCTGACCCTCCGAAGTAAATACTCTTCCACTCTGTCACGTGAATCGTCGGACTACTACCATGGGTCGTACTTCACTACCGAGATGCCGAGCGCGAGCGCGTCAAAAGGGTGTCGTAGGATGGAGCCATGGATTCGCTGAACTCGATGGGTGAACTGGAAGGCGCCGTGCTGGAGTCAATCTGGCAAAGCGGGGAACTCTCGACTCCGGCGGCGTTCGAGGCGATAGGCAAACCTCGGGGGTTGGCCTACACCACGATTCTCACCGTCCTCCAGCGTCTCCATCGGAAGGGCCTCGTTGGTCGCCGGCCGGCGGGGCGAGGCCACATCTACTTTCCAGCGCTGAGCCGGGAAAAATTCTCCGAGGGACGCGGCGAGTCGCTGGCCTCGACATTCGTCGCACTCGGTCCAGCGGGCGTGGCGGCTTTCGTGGAAGCGACCGAGCGACTGGATCCAGCAATGGTTGATCTTCTCCGCCAACGGTTGGACGAGCGGATATGACACGACTGCAACGCATCAGCATCCTGGTATGCCTGGTCGCTGCTGTCGGCGCGCCATTGCTTACCGCGCACGCACTACTGACCCACCTCGGGCCGATGAGTGCCGCGTACCTTTACGCGGCGGGGGAGAGTCCCGGCGTCGCGGCCATGTTCGCAATGCTGGCGCTGGGGACGCTGCCTGTTGCAGGCGTTGTGTGGTTCGGCGGTCGATGGCTGCACGCCACCCGACGGCTTGCGCACCTCACGGAGTCTGCCAGAAGCGCGGAACTGCGGGGCATTTCGTATCGACGGATAGACTCGACCGCCCTCCTAGTCTTCGCAGTCGGCATTTGGCGGCCCCAGGTGTATGCGACGGCGGGTGCCGAACAGACTTTGGACGACGATCAACTGCATGCGGCGTTGCTGCACGAGGAAGGGCACATTGCCCGTGGCGACACCCGATGGCGGGTTGCCTTGCTCGCGGCGCGCAGCGCGTTCTGGTTCGCTCCAGGGTTTCGTCGTTCTCTGACTGCGATTATCGCCTCCTCTGAATTCCTTGCGGACGCCCACGCGCTAAACAACGGTGCATGCCGCCGTGAACTCTTCGAAGCGATCCTAACCGCGGCATCACCAGCGCCAGCACGGTCCTCCGGGCTATCGGGCGGCCCTGTGAGCGAGCGGCTCGCGCTGATTGTCTCCGGCAACCCGGCACCCCGGCTCGGGGTGGCCAAGCAGGTGTTCGCGGTCCCCCTGAGCTGGGTAGCACTCCCAGTGTTTGCCCATCTCGTTGTGATGTGCGGCGTGCTCTGCGGCGGCCATCCGTGACGTGACGACGCTGCGACACGGCGAAACTCGTCACGTACGTTGACGGTCGTGGCGTCGATCGCATACTTCTCACCCACTATTCGATGGGAAAAGCCCAGGCGACGTCCACGGTTCCGGCGAGGAATGTGATTTCGCTGACGCCCCGCAGGTACTCCGGGCGCGGTTTTGCGGCTCGCCTTGCGTTCGCTCAGATAGGCCGTCAGGACCACATCCGCACTGCGGCCTGCAAAATGGACCTTCCAACAACAACGGTGCTCGCTGCCGGGGCGCATGGGCAGCCGCAGGCGTGGTCACGCCGTCTCGTCCACCAACCGAAATGTTACGAAAATCTGGCTGGTCGATCGCCGCTCCGTCAAAGGACCGATCGGGTACGCTATCTACGACCATTGGTAGTAGCAACCCAAGCCACCCCGTGTTCTCATTTCGAGAGTATCGATGACGTGGCTCGCGGTCGACGGAGGAGTTAGCAAATGAAACGAACATCTGCGGTAGCGGTGGTGCTCGCATTGGCGGCCGTCGGCCTGCTTTTTGCGAGTTGCGGGGACGACGACGACACGCACGGCATGGGCGGCGGCAGCAACATGGGCGGTGGTGGCATGGACAGTGGGATGATGGACGGGGCACCCAACGGCGCGATCCTCGTCCGTCTCTCGAATTGGACCATCGACTCCGCCAAGTCTTCAACGAAGGCGGGCGAGGTGACGTTTCGCGCCGTCCACGACATGCACGACATGCACACCGACGACGCTGGGAAAACGCACGAGCTGGTAGTCGCACGGAAAAACAAGGACGGCACGTTCGATGTCGTGGGCGAGGCGGAGGACATCGGTGTGGGCGAACACAAGGACTTGACCGTCAAGCTTGAAAAGGGCGAATACGAACTGCAGTGCAATGTCGTAGAACAGATAAACGGCAAGGCTGTGTCGCATTACCAGAACGGCATGCACATCAAGTTCACGGTTACGTAGGAGCACAGCCATGGCAGGAATGCCCACTATCGCGCTGACAGAGGTCGGGCCTCCGGCGTTCGAGTCTGAAACAGGCATCAGCAGCGGAGTCGGCGTGACCGCTCAGCAGTACGTGGTTCATGTTCAGCATGATGGCTGTCTTCTGGATCGGGGTCATCGCATTCGGCTGGTGGGCAATCACAAGCTACAACCATCGCCACGAAAGTTCCCGCGAAAGCCCGCTGGATGTGGCCAAGCACCGTTACGCCCGCGGCGAAATCAGTGCGGAAGAATTCGAGCGGCTGAAACGCGATTTGGGATAGGCGAGGACCGCAATTGTCGCTCATCTCCCTTGGCGCGAGATAAGTTGCTCGGCTCCGTTTTAAACGGAGACCGCGCATATGACGTCTGAAGCAGTGGCTTAGGAGGCTGAGAAACGTTGGGAGAAGATCTCAGTAGGACGTTCTCGCAACATCTGAACCTCCGGCCCAACCTGAGCAAACGAACACGAACAAGCGATCGTGGTGGCTGGGTGGAGAGTGACAGCGGAAGAATGGAGCGCGACGATGTACTCGTGACCGACGTGACAAATCGCTTAGTGACCGTCGTGTTGACGGTCTCGGACCTAGATAGTGCCATTCGACTCTATTCCGAAGGCTTCGGACTCCAACTGCACCGGGACGACCATGAAGGCGACGATTTGTGGACCAGCGGCCCTCATGCCGCGACATCCTGGAGGGAGGGAGCCTTCATGCATTTCGCTTTGTACCAGGCGAAGGCTGAAGTAACGAACGGGGCCCAGGTGGCATTCCGGGTGACCGACCTGGATTCCGCCCATCAGCGTGCCGTTGCCGCAGGAGCAACCGTGATTCACGAACCGAAGGTTCAGCCTTGGGGACGGTCAGCGAGATATCGTGACGACGATGGCAATGTCGTTGAATTGACGCAACAGGGCCGTTAGCACCATGAGCGGTTCGTGGTGAGTCTTGGAGGTTGAGATTCGGGCCCTCTAAAGGATGGATTCCAAGAACTGTTTTAGGTCCGCCAGGTATGGCCGCGGGATGACCGCAGAGATCACGTGGCCAACGGTTTCGAAATACGTCGCCGAATACGCCAAACCCGCGTCGTCGAGCGACTGCAAGCCCTCCCGCCGAATCATGCTGCCCAGCGCCGGATTGCCGTGCGCGATGTGAACCGCGCACTTCAGGTTCGATGTGATGTCTCGCGCCTCTTCATCCGACCAGGCCCAGCCGTCGATTATAGCCGCGACTTCGTACCAGGCAGGGTCGGTGTTCATCCCCGAGCGCGCGGCATGAATCAGCTGTTCCGGACTCTCGATGTCCATGAATTTGCCAGCGCCGAAGTCGATTTTGCCCCGCCGCGAAAGCACGTTGAAATGCGCTCATGTTCTTCTCGACCGACATCCTCGCCACTCGACCCATCGCAGGGAGCGCCCGAAACAAAGGAATCCTTCGCGCGACGCTGTCGGCCCCCACGAAAGGCACACAGTCTTCGCTGTAGATTCCGCGAACGAGCTCGGGACATCGAACGGCAGCGCCAAACGCCGCGTGTCCACCTTGCGAATGGCCGATAAGAATCGCCCGTCCCACGACTTGGCGAAGAAACCCTGCGCACTCGTCCGCAAAGTCGCTCAGGCTGTAGGCAGCGCTCGGCGACCAGCCCGAACGTCCATGGCCTCGCTGCTCCACAACGTAGCACGTGAAATCCGCCATCAAGTGAGGGACCAAAGCCTCCCAATACACCGAGGATTGCGCACCACCAGGGATAAAGACGAGTGATGGGCCGCTTCCTTCTACTTCGTAGACGAGCGGGATTCCACCGATAGTCACGCTCTTGGCCGCCATGGAGCACCGCCGCGCAGGAAGTTCGCGGGATGGTACTCAGAACGAGAAAGCGATTCAAACCCGCGTTCATGTTCGTGTTCGGCCATTGCGACAACTGTCGCCTACATGACGCGATGGTCTCGGCGATGACGCTCTCGTCGGTCACTCTCTCCTGGCGAGGTGAGTGTGGTGGCAGTGGTGATTGGGATCAGCGAAATCCTTCTGGCGACGGTGCTCTTCGCCCACGGCCTGGATGCGATGGCCGGCGTGGCGCTGACGCTGGGACTCTGGATTCTTGGGCGCTCACTCCGACGTAGCGAGTGACATCGAGGTCTCGGAATAGTGGAGCCGCCATCGTCTCCTGAGGGCATGAGTCTCAATGGAAACCGTTTCAAAGTCTCTGACCACACCAGGCCGTGTCCCGAGTGTCTTGGCTATCCATCATTGAAGCCGTTCGATGGACGCCTGCGGCCGGAATGTGCCACTTGCAACGGTCAGGGCTCGGTACCGCGTAAACTCCCAACACCACTACCGAGCGAATCCGATGCGTGACCTTTCGTTTCAAGAAGCCCTCGATGACCCGGAGTTGCCGTTCCAACAGTTCGTTCAGGGCTGCTTAGACCTCTGGAATCGGGCGGTCGAGATTTATGAAGCTGCAGGGAGCCCGAACGGTCCCGCTGAGGACGGCGACAACCTGGCCTCCTGGGTGCTCGCCAAGCTCAATGCGCTCGCAGCAATTGGCGAAGCCGAAGAACTGCTCGGACTCGATGAGTGCGAGGAGTAGCGGCGGCGTTCGTTTGTGTCCTCGTCCTGGTGTCTTCAGGGTGCTCGAATGACCCTGCCCGTCCTGTCGTCGATGCTCCAACGGCAGCGATCCCGACGCTCACCGACGGCCTGGGCCGATGGCTAAAGACGGAAAGACAAGAACGCCTTGCAGACCTCGTCGTGACGACCGCGAAGGAGCATGGCTGGGCGGCAGGTTGCGTATTCCGCTACCACGCTGATCAATCGATCCTCGATGAGTTCCCACGTCCGCCCGGGAAAGCTGCATACTCCTTCGTCAGCGATCCCAGGCTCGCGCCGGCAATCGTCGTCTTTGTCGAAGGTCCGGTAAGAACAGGTGGGAGCTTCAATGAAGTCCTGGCCGGGGCCGACTTCTGCTACGTGCCTGAGTGACGCTATGGCAGCAGCCGTTTCACGGGGACTTAGTCGCGTCTCCTAGGCAAGAACCGCGAACGCTGGGCCTGAAATCATCGAGGCGCCTGGATTCCCGCTCCGGAATGGCCGATTCGGGCCTTTCGGGCAAAATGGCAATGCGCGCGCTTCGTTCACGCTTTCTGTAAGAGTTTGGCAAGGTTTAGAAGGCTTTCTCTGGACATACTCACGAGACATGGTCGACGCCTGTCACTCGACATTCTCTCCGCGCCTCTGGGTGTACACGAACTTCGATTGCAATCTCTCATGCAGCTATTGCTGTGCGTCTTCGAGTCCGCGCGCGGAACGGCGTTCGCTGAGCCTGCATGCCTTCCGGCAACTGATCGACGAGGCACAGGCCAACGATATCGAGGAAGTGTTCCTTACGGGCGGCGAGCCGTTCCTTTTGCCGGACATCGGTGAGCGCATTCGATATGCGGCGGAGAGAATTCAAACGACGGTTCTCACCAACGCGATGCTCTTCAAAGGATCGCGACTGGCGACCGTAGAGTCGCTTTCAGACGTACCCGTTCGTTTCCAGGTGAGTCTCGATGGCCCGAGCGCCGAAGCCCACGACACAATTCGCGGCGCCGGAACCTGGGCGAAAGCGGTGACAGGCATTTGCCAGCTTCGCGGGCTTGGATTCCGCGTCTCCATAAGCACGACCGAAACACACGCAAACGCTGATGTCCTCGAACAAACAAGGGCGTTCGTTGCGAGTCTCGGGGTGGCTGAAGAAGACTATTTCGTCCGGCCATTGGCGAAGCGGGGATTCTCGACCTCAGGGATGGAAGTCACCGCTGCCAGCCTCGAACCGGAGATCACGGTGAGCCGGGACGGTGTGTTCTGGCACCCACTGGCCTGTGAGGACGACCTTCTGGTCACGCGAAAGGTCTTTCCCTTCGCGAACGCGCTCAGTGAAACACACGCACTCTTCCACCAGGTGCTGGACGCGGGGGGGCTGCCCCAGCGATTCAGGTGAGGATAGCCCTGGCTCCCGTTGGGAGCCGTAAATTCTTTCGGAGGAACGAATGGCAGTTAGAGCATTTGTACTTATTGAAGCCGACCAGACGCGGGTGCAGGAGCTGCGGGAAGGCCTCCCCGAGATTCAGCTGGATGGTTCGCGCGTGATCCGTGCCGAAATCGTTACGGGTCCCTATGACCTCGTGGCGGAGGTCGAAAGCACGGACCTTTCGCAACTCGGTCACTGAATTAGCGAAGGCATTGCGAGCGCCGGTGGCGTTCGACGAGTAACAACGATGTTGATCGTGGACTTCTAGATGGAATCTCAAAGTTTTGTTGACACAACTGATGGGCTCGAACGATGGCAACAGCGATCCGTTCCGCTCGCGATCATGCTGTTGAGAGTCACGTTTGGCCTCCTCTTCCTT
Source organism: bacterium (assembly GCA_039933735.1). Classification (GTDB taxonomy): domain Bacteria; phylum Chloroflexota; class Dehalococcoidia; order Tepidiformales; family Tepidiformaceae; genus Amarobacter. The sequence continues at coordinate 52,030 of JBDTNM010000001.1, forward strand.
GCGAACGGTCTCGCCAAGCTTCCGGGATTCGAAGACCTCAACTACGCGCCGTTCCCAGGATTCTTGATTAGTTACGACGGAGCGCGGAACAGCCTCGCCTCCGATACGAGCAATCACCCCGTCGGGCTTTACAGGGATTTCGTCAATGACGTAATTCTGAAGCACTATGCGCCGTTCGGGGTGGCTCTTGTGGCCACTGAAATTGGAGTCGGGTTACTGCTTGTCGGTGGCGCGTTTTCAAGCGCTGCGGCGCTCATTGGATTTGCCAGCCTGTTCCACATCTGGTTCGCAAACTGGGGCCGCTACGAAGGCCGTTCGCTTTGGGCATGGGAGGGGCCAATCGAATGGCTCCCCTTGCTTGCACTGGCATTCATGGCCGCGGGCCGCTTCTACGGACTCGATCGTGCCGTCGCCAGGCGACTGCCCGGGCGATGGAGACGCTGGCCGCTCATTCGGTGATCGACGGTTGTCGGCATTCGGCGCAGCCTCGCCGGGCGAAGGTCGGCGAACAGGCAACGACTGGATTTGAACAGACCATCCAGACCCAAGTCTGACCCCCGTGCCGCCGCGTCTCCCCTGCCACCCACACGAATGTGCCTTCGTGGTGGGCTCAACCGGCTAGATGTGCTGAGGTCGGGCCGAGCTGCTCGCTGCTGCTGCGGCTTGCAGGGCGACGGAAATCCGATCTGTTTGGATTTCGACGTTGTGGCGTTGGCGAACTGGCAGCTCGCTTGCGATGACGAGTAACGCAACGACGGTCGCGTCTAGCGCCGTCACTAGCGGCTGAATTTCGACACGGATCGAGTTCGCCTCAGGGTTTGAACGGACAAGACCAAATGGCTTGCCATTCTTGTGCGTGAGACGCCAGAGGCGCCAAGAATCGCCGATCGTTGCCGCGTGACTAAGAACGGCCATTTTTAGTCTCCTAGTACAGCCGAGTGCTATCAGGAGAACGCGCCGCGCCGGCGTGAGTAACGCGGGGATCAATCTGACAGCCCGCCCATTAACCGAGCCCTCCACCACGCAGCGTTCGTGTTCACCGACTCTTCGCCTCTCAAGATGGTGGCGAAGGCTGGAGGCATCGACGGAATTCGACAGCGAGTGCAACCCCGACAAGGCATCCGATTGCCTCGATCGCAGGCGCAGTACGCAGCCTTATGAGTTCGCCGTGGGGAAGGGCTCGAGCCAGCCTCAAAAATCATATGCGTACTGGTCATGAGACCGCGCGCATCTCTCCTAGTACTTCGAGCTGAATCGTCACCATAGTAAGGGGCGACGGTTGAGGTTCCCCTTCAAGACCGAAGATGGCTTCCCCAACTTGGGGCATCTCCTCGCCACCTGAACCATTCGTGACGTCCTCTTGTGCGTACGCAGAAAGTCCCGGCTGCACGAGGTACAAGCCGGGACTCCTGTTCATCGCCCACGACCACAGTCGCGAGAGCGGGCAAGTGTTTTGGGAGACTTACTGCCTGGCGGATGACCGTCGGGCGGAGGCCACGCCTACGAGGCTGAGCAGCGCTACGACCAAGCCTGCCGCGACGAGCATCGGCGATTCAGGAAACCCGCTGGGTGCGGACTGGGAATCTCCCGTCGCTGGAGCAAGCGGAGTTGCCGACGAGGGAACTTGCGACGGGGAACCGACCGGAGTAACCGGCGGGAACTGCGCCTGGGGAGTCGAGTTCGGTGGACCCACCGGAATGGTCGGCTGAACTGGTGGCGGTAACTGGCCCTGAGGGGTGCTATTTGGCGCTTCCGGGGTTGAGGAGGGGGAGACCGGTGACGTAGGCGTGGAGACCGGTGACGTAGGCGTGGAAACCGGTGACGTAGGCGTGGAAACCGGTGACGTAGGCGTGGAAGCCGACGAGGTCGGCGTTGAGGCCGGTGACGTAGGCGTGGAAGCCGACGACGTCGGCGTTGAGGCGGGTGCCGTCGGCGTACTTGTGGGCACGATGACGTCGTTAGTCACAGTCGCATGGCAGATGACGAGCGCGCCACCGCCGTTGCCAGAGCCGTTGCACTGATCGATATTGATCGGAAGGCCACTTGCTACCGTCGAACCATTCGTAACGCTGCAGAGGAAGCCGGCGTTCGTGCCCCCGTTGCCAGAGCCGTTGCACTGGCCAACGGTCGCCTGCCCTATCGATGTGACGCCGGCGGTATTCGCCGGGGTACAGGTTCCGGGAGCGCCGGGGCCGGTTATAATGGAATCAACGCACTGATAGATGGCGGCTGGCGCCGAACCCGGAACCGAGCCCTCGAAGTGATTGGCGACACTGACGGTACAAATCACGCTACCACCACCGCCATTTCCTGAGCCGTTGCACTGCTGAACCGTAGTGACCGGCGCCGAAAGAACGCTGACAGTAGTCGTGCAAGTGAGCGTTGGGAGTGGGCCCGCGGCTCCCACGCAACGGGTCATCGTGAGCGTCGAGGGCGGAGAACTTGCAAGGCCGCCGCCGGCTGCGATGTAGTTGTCCACTAGGACTGTACAGGCGACTTCTTGGCCGCCGACATTCATTTCGCCGTTGCACTGTGGGGGCGCCGGGGCAGCCAGGGCGCTTTCGCTGTTGGCTCCGAGCCCACTGAATCCGGCCACTGCGAGCGCGAGTGCCGCGGCAACGCCTACCCAAGTTCGTTTCATATGATCGTTCTCCCGTCGGATTCCGTCGGTCGGAACTGGTCGACTCTTCTGACTATCGGGATGCGATCGATAGCTCCGTAGGGGACGCCCGGGCACCGGTTCGGTTCAAAGATCGGTTGTAAGCGGCTGCACCGAACCCGCTCGGTCGGCGCAGCAACGAGTCAGAGGGGACCGCACCACCACGCTCAGCCAACGGGCTCTCAGCTCATCCCTGGCGAAAGTCTGCTCAGGCGGTTTCAAAGGGCACACCAACTTGCGTTCGTGGTGCGGCTGATGTCGGGGAGTCTGAGTCGAAAGCTTACTCGCCGGGATTCTCGTCCAAGCCGAACTGCGCCCGTCCTCTGAAGTCGAGCTCCTCCGCTCACTCCTCAACCGCCCCGCCGAGTGCTAGCATCCGACACTGCGTTTCTCTTGGCATGGAGCGCAACCCTTGATGGAAAGTGCAGGACTCGACGATGCGACGCATCCTCCTCGTGGCTCTTTGCGCTTGTGCCGTATTGGCCTTCGCTTGTAGTAGTTCCGACGGCGACGACGGCAGCGGCACAACCTCTGACTCAACGGCAACGCCAAATCCGAACGACACCGAAATCGCGCGCTCGATGCTCCTTACGATCAGCGATTTCCCGACCGGTTGGGCCGAGAGCACTTCTGCGGACGAGAACAGTCCTCTGGACAAGTGCCAAACAGAAACCGACACGCCGAATCGGGCGTCGGCTGACTTCGCGAAGGGGAGTGGCAACACGTCGATCTCCCAAACGGCGGCGGTGTTCCCTTTAGCCGAGGATGCCCAGAAGTCAATAGACGGCTATCGCTCCCGGCTGGATTGCGCAGTGAAGCTCATTAACGATGGCAAGCTCGACAACAAAGACACGTCGTACGTTGATGCGAAGGTCGGCGCGCTTTCGTTCCCTGCCTTGGGAGAGCAGTCCACAGCGCTTCGCCTGACGATGACCGCGAAGCCGAAGAACACAACGGGCTCGATCGCCATCTTCTTCGACGTGGTCCTGGTAAGGAAAGGCCGAACGGCGTTCAGCCTGCTCGCCACCGATGTTCTATCGCCATTCAATTCAAACGACCTGGAGGCGTTCGTTCGGAAGGCCGCCCAAAAGCTCCCGTAACGACCTTCAGGGACTGGCCCGCGGCGCCCCGTTCCGACCGCTCCGAACCTCGGAGGAGGCACTTCTCTGCAAAGACCGAACGCATCCTCCGGGCTCGCGCTCGAATCGACGGATATCTCACGGAACGCGAGTTAGAATCCAGCGCGTGAATCAGGACATCGTTGACGCCGCCCGCCTGCTTGGCGTCACGCCAGCAAGGATGAGCCGCGAACTCGCCAGCGCCATCCGCCGCTCCGAGCCAGACGCCCGCGAAGTCTACGGCGTCATCAACGCCCGCCGCTTCGTTGGCCGGCGCGATCCGACCGGCGATTGGACCGTCTCACTCGAGCATCGCCCCCAGCCATGGGAGCGCCCAGTTCATCTGCCGCACGGCGACTCCGGGTAGGTCCGCACCTTCTGCCCCGCCGGCACGCGCCTCACCGTCACGATGTACGTCCATTCCTCGGGCTCGGGCTGCTTCGAGCCACGTTTGCCAACGTGTGGGGCCGTGTTCGCATCGTCGGCAATCCCCATGAACGCCAACAAGGCGGAACGCGGGACACGCCAGGTGCTCCCAACCTTGAAGCCGCCGAGTTCCTTGCGGTACAGCGCCTCGTAGACCGTGCTCGGGCTCACGCCGAGGATTTCCGCCGCAGCCCGTACGCCGAACGTCGGCTTGTCCGGGATTCCTGCCATCGATGCTCACCTCATCATCTTGCTCGACCGAGAATCCAGCGGTCCCGGACAACGAAACAGCGCCCGGATTACCGGGCACTGGGATGAATCTCCGCGTGGTGGACGCTACACGAGGTCCCACGCGCTCTTGCTGCCATAGCGCTCCTGCGGGCCTTCGACGATGAACACGTCGTTTCCCGCCAGCCCGTCTAGATACTCGCCTTCTCCATCGCCAAAGGCCTGACATTCTTCGTCATGCGGCTCGCCGACGCGGTGGTCGCAATCGCACTCGTCGTTCCCCAGCATGTCGCGGGTCACCACCCCCTGCACTCCGCGTTCCATTCGCCGCTCTGAACCGGATGCCCGCGAGGTCTACGGGGTCATCAATGCCAGACGATTCGTGGCTCGCCCGGGGGCGCGACCACATCCGGTGGATCGTCTCCGTGGAGGCCCGGCGGCAGCCGTGGGACGGACCGACGAACGGCACGCACCGGGGCTGAGCAACCGAGGTTCCGGGCGCTCCTCGCCTCCGCCGAGATTCACGTGCGGGAGAGTTGAGCTAGTGCGGTGCCGGGAGGTCCTGAGTTCAGCCGCTCAATGATCCTCCGTGCGCAATCATCAGACGAAGTGCTCGTGGTATCGACCTCTATGTCGTAGGACGCGTGCTCGTGAGCCTTCGCAGCCATGCCTACTGCAGCCCCCACCCTCCGATCCCCACGCTGTAGCTCGCGTTGCACGAGGACATCGATGTCGCAGCGCACACCGACGAACAACGAGTCAAAAGGAGAAAACGAGTCGGCGCACTCCTTCAGCAGCTGTTCATCAAGGCTCACGTCATCGAAGACGACATTGTTCCCAGCGAGCGCAAGCGCCGCGGCGGCGCGGTAGCCGCCTGCGAGCAGCCGCATCCCAGCAGGCATGGGGTCACACCATACGCCGCCTCCTGGTGCCGGCCGCCAGTAGTGGATGGAGTGGTCTTCGAATGCCGAGGCGGAGCCCATGGAAAGGAAGGTGTCGATACCGCAGACGAGCCACACTTCGGGATGAAGCAGTTCCTGAAGGGCGCCGGCGATCGAGCTCTTGCCCGCGCTCGAAGTGCCGTTTAGACAGACGATCCGACCAGGTGGCGGCATAGGCGTCAGGGTAAGCGAAGAGCGCTCAGATTGCTGCGCGGCCCCGCACCAACCGTAGTTCGTCAACGTGACCCAACGCGCCGGTTCGGCGATTCGAATGTTTAGCACTTATTAAGTAGAGTCTGCCTGCTGCGTGGATTCGCTGCCCATTCGCCCGCTCCTCGCTGGGTCTGCAGTTTATCTCGAAAGGCCGACCCTAATTCCGATGACACACGACCCGGTAGGCGATGCGGCTCTTGGTCCTTTGCGCGATCTGCTCCAACGCTACCTTCAGGTGGTAGATGTCCTGAATTCAGCGATTGATGCCCTAAGTGAGCAGATCGAACCGTTGAGTGAAGCGAGCGGATCGCCCCCTCAGCGCACGCACGCGTCGGATTCCAACGTCATAAGCATCGACCAGAGACACGAGTTCCAATCGATCCTCGCGTTCCAAGATCGGCTATCAGAAGTGCTGGGAGTCGCCACGGTGACCCTCGAAAGAAACGGCGACGGCGGATTTCGATTCCTCGTTGAGATGGAGGAACCTTCGTCGTGAGACAGGCGATGTCTCTCGGCCGCGGAGCCGGCACGGAACAGATTTCACTCTGTCTGCGACCGGCCCAACTCCCTTCCGCCATTCGTCAGCCTGTTCCGCTCTGCGAACCGTCTCGCTCAAGCATCGCCCCAAGCTATGGGAGCGCCCCGGTCATCTGCCGAACGGCGAGTCCGAGCACGTGCGTCCCGAGGGAATGCGACGGATTCTTAGCTCTTTAGCGAACTCCACTCCGGTTCCGCAACTCCTCCGACTGCTCCCGCTCCCACGTCTCCAGCTCTTGGCGCTGCTTTTCGTGCATCCATTCCCTGGCGTGCTTCTCCTTGGGCGTCCCTCGGATCGCATCCCAATCGACGGCGAGCCTCAGGGTGTCGATATGGTCGCCACTGGCGCCCGTCAGCGAGAACTCCTCATCAAATATGGATACTTCCTCCGCCAGCTTGAAGATTGCATCGCGCAGTCCGTCGAGTAGCGCCGCCGACTCCTGATGCATCAGCGGCTCCCCTATCGCAGCCTCGATGTCGTCGAACACCGATTCCATCGAGAGCACATCCCACCAACGCAATGCGAGAGCCTCTTCGACTGAGGCCAACGAGTACCGTCGAAATTGTTCCCAGTCCTTGGGGGTTCGCCGCTCCTCGTGTTGAATAAGGCGCCCCCATCCAATCGGGACGGCTCGCGAGGTATCCCAGGGCGCTGGCAAAGGCGGCACCGGCTTCTTCGCAACTGCCTCCAGCGACTCAACGTACGCTCCGTAAGCGCGGGCGATGCGAACCAAATGAAACTCAAGCTCCGCGTTCGCCATCCACTCCAACAGGATGATCAAGAGTCCCCGCGCCTCATCGCTGGCGTGTTCGACCGCGGCGCAAATGCGATGCATCTCTGGCTTATCCTGCGGCGGGCAGAAACGCACCACTCGCTCGTCGACCTTTTCGCCCTGACGCCAGGCGCGAAGCCAAAGCACGGCCCGCTCTCTTGCGGTAAGTTCGCTGGTGAGCGCATCGAGGCGCCGGTCGATGGCTACCATCTCGACCCCACACCAACGCACCTTCGTGATACAGCTGCCGAACCGTC
>JBDTNM010000002.1:0-47892 GCA_039933735.1 bacterium
GGGGCATCGGGCCGTCAGGCGCCGCCACCACGAGGATGCCGCCGTCCATCTGGGCGGCGCCGGTGATCATGTTCTTGATGTAGTCGGCATGGCCCGGGCAGTCGACGTGCGCGTAGTGGCGCTTGTCCGTCTCGTACTCGACGTGGGCGATGGCGATGGTAATGCCGCGAGCGCGTTCCTCCGGCGCGTTGTCGATCGAATCGAACGCCCGGTATTCCGCTTCGCCCTTCAGCGCCAGCACCTTCGTGATCGCAGCCGTCAACGTCGTCTTGCCATGGTCAACGTGACCAATCGTCCCGACGTTTACGTGCGGCTTTGTCCTCTCAAATTTCGCCTTCGCCATTAAGTGGTGCCCTCCGGGCTGCTAGTAGTTTCGCCCCAGGCGGTTACCCGCCGAAGAAGTGTGCTGGAGCCCTCATCCAGATTCGAACTGGAGACCTCGTTCTTACCAAGAACGCGCTCTGCCGACTGAGCTATGAGGGCGGGGGTTGGTGCTCGAGACGGACTCCTTGCGAGCGGGTCGGCTACTGGTTTTCAGGCCTGTAGCAGGATTGGTGGAGAGAGGAGGATTCGAACCTCCGAAGCGCGAAGCGCGGCAGATTTACAGTCTGCTGCCATTAACCACTCGGCCACCTCTCCACGCGTGCCACCGCTCGCGCGGCGGGCGTGGTCTTGCGTTGGAGCCCGAGAGGGGACTCGAACCCCTAACCGGTCGATTACAAATCGACTGCGCTGCCAATTGCGCCACCCGGGCAGGGTCCCGGAATCTCAAAACGGATTCCAACACAAAAACGATCCGCCGCAGCGGATCAAGCTCTAAGTATGGAACGCATACCTGTCAAAGGCAAGAATTCCGGCCGCATTCGCGCGTGGCCGGCCGCGCGGTTGGGCCGATGCGAGGCCTTACCCGCGAGGTTAGACTCCTACCGATGTCCCGGACTTTCTGGCTCGTTGCACTGGCAGTGGTCGTAAGCCTGATTCCAGTCTACTTGCATTCGACCGGCGCGGCTTCGGGTGGCGTCCAGGCGCGGCTGCGGGTGCCCGGTTTGGCTGCGGATTCTTCGCCCCCGGCCTCGCGCGCGTACCGGATGGGATGGTTCCTCGTTTCCCCTCGCCCGACGGTTGATTCGGTTCTGGAGACGTTCCCGCAGGCGGCACAACACTCGGACGCTGTGCTCTTGCAGCGCGAGGTGCCATGGACTCGAATTCTCGCCGGCACTCCGATGGAAACGATTGCCCTGGAGGACTATGACGAACTCATCAGGTACCTGACGGGAATCGGACTGCATGTATCGATCCTGGTCGACCCGTTGGACGGACTCGATCGGACACGCGAAGGGAACGAGATGCGCGCCGCCGGGCGGTCCCTCAACGAACCCGAAATGCGGGCGCTGCACGAGCAGTGGGTGGAACTGCTGGCGAAGCGATACCACTTCGAATACTTCGGTCTCGCCTCCGAGATCAATTCCCTCGCAGCGCGCGGCGATCCTGTGTTGTTCGGAAACTTGAGAGACATGTCCAATCGTCTCGCGCCGAAGATCCGGGCGGATTCACCGGGGACGAAGGTATTCGTGTCGTTCCAGGTCGACGAAGCGTGGGGTCGGCCGCCAATTCCTCCTTCGAGCATCGACCAGTTCGCGCTGAGCCGGACATTCGATATCGATGTCCTCGGGCTCTCCAGTTACCCATCGTTCTTTTTCAACGACCCGGGCGAAATCCCGGACGACTACTTTCGGCGACTTGAGGTTGCGAGCGGAAAGCCGGTCCTGATGGCCGAGGGCGGTTGGACGTCGGCCGGCCAATCGGGTGACGAATCGCCGGCATCGTTGGCGAAACAGACCGCGTTCTATCAGCGGTTCTTCGCACTCATGGATACGGTCCAGCCGGAGCTCGTCGTCTTACTCTTGTTCGCCGACCTCGATTTGCCCGCATGGCAAGCTACGGCTCCACCCGGAACGAACGTGGATGGGTTGCGGCCGTTCGGCCACATGGGAGTTGTGCGTTCGAACTTTCAGCCGAAACCAGCACTCTCGGTGTGGGATGCGCGGTTCAAACTGCCTTACCGTCGTTAAGTCGTCATCCGACTGAGGCGACGGCTTCGTCAATTGCCACTGCCAGGGTATCGACCATCAAATCGATGTCCTCACCGTTGATGGTGAATGGCGGGCCGATGAGGAGCGCGTCCTGTACCGGTCCGGAACCTGACGCGTAAAAGAACACGCCGTGCTTTAGCCCCGCCGATTGAACCTTCGCCGCAAAGCGGGCTTCGGGAGCGAAGCGCTCCATCGTCTGCCGATTTTTCACGAACTCGACACCGAGCATCAGTCCGAGGCCGCGCACTTCGGCCACGTTCGGGTGCGATTCGATTCCCGCGAGCCGCTCGCGCAGAAGGGCGCCCATGCGCTCGGAGCGAGCGACGAGGTCTTCGCGTTCCATGATTTCGAGCACTTTGTCGGCTGCGGCGCAGGACGCCGGGTGAGCCGAGAACGTGTAGAACATCAAATCCTGGCGTTCCGCAACAAGCGGGGCAACCACCTCGTCGGTCGCGTAGACGCCGCCCATCGGGGCGTAACCGCCAGCCAGGCCCTTGCCGCCAACGAGGATGTCGGGTTCGACATTCCAGTGCTCTACCGCGAATCGCTTCCCGGTGCGGCCGAAGCCACTCATGACTTCGTCGGCTATCAAGAGGATGCCGTACTTCGAACAGATCGCCCTCGCTCGCGGCCAGAAATCGCCGACCGGGACGAGCGAGCCACCCGCCGACCCAACGACCGGTTCACAGATGAAGGCGGCGACCGTTTCCGGCCCTTCCTGAAGGATGACTCGTTCCAGGGCGTCGGCCGGATGTTCCTGGGTCTCGATGCCTGGAATCTCGTATGGCGCCGGAGTCTTGGGGAAGGGAATGAGCATTGGCTCGAACGGCGCCCTGCGGGGCGCGTGATTCGCCACTGACAACGCCCCAAGGCTCACTCCGTGATACGAGAGGTCGGTACCGATGATCTTCCAGCGTTCGGTGCGGCCAGCGCACAGATGATGTTGCCTCGCGAGCCGCATGGCCGCTTCGACTGACTCCGTCCCGCCGCTGGTGAAGGTAACGCGGGTCAGCGAAGGTGGAAGCCAGTAGCGAGTCAGTCGCTCGACCAGGCGTACGCGGTCTTCGGTCGCGAATGGCGGCACGACGTAGGTGCATCGCTCGAGGGCGTCGGCGACCGCGTCGGCAACTTCGCGGCGGCCGTGGCCGATATTGGCGACGATGGCTCCGCCGGCGGCATCGAGAATCCTCCGGCCGTCTGGAGTTACGAGGTACGCGCCTTCTGCACTCGCCACCGCGAACGGTGCGCCCTGGGGCACGAACGCGGCTCGCGTGGACCGTTCTGCCGAATCAAATCCCATAGGGCGCATCTTACGCGCGTCCGTCGGCCGATTCCCGAAGCCACTCGCCGAGTGTTCGCCAATCTCCTGCCTGGGAACGCCAGGGGCGATGTACCTGGGCTCGCGCCGCCGGGTGATAGACGACCGACAGGAGACGTCCGGCCCATTCGATTGGTGGTGCGCCCGCATCGGCCAGCTGCAAGGGGTGCGCACAGAGGGTACGAAGGCCTTCAAGTGCCACGCGGCCCATCGCCACGACCAATTCCGGCTGGACGGCCGCGATTGTTGAACCGAGCCACGCGCTGCAGCGCCGAATCTCTTGCGTTCTTGGGGTGCGGTTCCGGCCCTCCGCATCGAGTGGGAGGCAAAGCACGGCGTTGGTGACGAAGACGTCGCGCCGATGGAGTCCTGCTTCCGCCAGCAGCAGTTCGAACCGACGGCCCGCGACGTCGCCGGCGAATGGCACACCGGAGATGCCCGCGCCCAGGCGCCCGGGTGCTTCGCCGACGAACATCACGCGGGAGTGCGCCGAACCGTTCGCTGAGGACAGCACGGGGAAACATCCCATTCCCGGACACGCGCGGCAGCCAGCCGCCGTTGCGAAAAGCTCGCCGACTTCGCGTACTATCCGCCCACTTCCCCAGAGGTGTTCTCTATGGACTTCCGCGTCGTCACCACCGGCCTCCGCTTTCCTGAAGGTCCGCTCGAACTGCCCAACGGCGACATCCTGGTCACCGAAATCGCCGCCGGTTGCCTCACGCGCGTCGCAGCCGATGGGACGAAGTCGGTCTTCGCAACCACCGGAGGCGGGCCTAACGGCGCTGCGATCGGTCCCGATGGCGCCATCTATGTTGCGCAGAACGGCGGCTTTCACTGGACTGAGCGTCCCCTTCCAGATGGAACGACCGGGCTCTTCCCGGGCGAACAACCGGCAGATTACATCGGCGGCCAGATCCAATGGGTTAGCCCGGATGGATCCGAGGTCAAGACGCTCTATTCGGAGTGCGACGGTGAACGGCTCAAAGGGCCGAACGACCTCGTGTTCGACGCTGAGGGCAATTTTTACTTCACCGACCACGGGAAGACCCGCCCTCGCGACCGGGATCGGACCGGCGTCTTCTACGCGTCGCCCGATGGCAAGATGATTAAGGAGATCATCTTCCCGATGGAAGGGCCGAACGGCATCGGCCTGAGCCCGGATGGCAAAACGCTCTATGTCGCTGAAACTCCCACCGGCCGGGTTTATGCATATGACCTCACCGGACCGGGTGAGATCGGGATGCGCCGGGTCCTGGCCACAGTCCCGGGAGCGCCGCCGTTCAACTTCGCGATGTGCGATTCACTCGTCGTAGACAGCGCAGGCAACGTCATCGTGGCGACCCTGGTGAACGGCGGCCTGACGTCGATCTCTCCGTCAGGCGAGTGCACCCACCATCCCTGCCCCGACATACTGACGACCAACGCCTGTTTCGCGGGGCCCGGGCTCACCACGCTTTACGCAACGCTGAGCACGACCGGGAAGATGATCGCTTTCGAAAACTGGCCGACGAAGGGACTCAAACTCAACTTCTAGGCGCGATGAGCAGGCGAATCTTGCCGAATCGAGAAGGAGTGCCTGGGCCAGTCGGCGCCCAGGCTTCGAGTTGGCTCGACTTGACGGGCTGTTGGTCGTGCTTGCCGGTCGCGCTCGGGTTGGCCGCGATGTTCGGCGTGCTGGCGGTGCTTTTGTTGTCTCTCTGAGGCGCGGATCCTAGACGAGGCTGGCGAGTCCGGCCGGCGCCACGGCCCGGTACGCCTCCCGAACGACTGACACGACTTCGGCCCAATCGACATCGTCGGTGTCGAGCCTGACTCCGACCCATCCACGATGGCCCACGTACGGCGGGCGAAAGTAACGTTCAGGGTTTGAGCTAATCAACGCATCCTGGGCGCCGAAGGGCGCAGCCGCCCAGAACCCGAACGGCCCGCCGTGATGGCGGGTCGAAAACATGACGAAGGTCTTCTTGTCACGGATGAACCATGTGGGTTCGCCATGGCTCATGCGTTCGGTCGTCTCGGGCAGCGCCAGGCACAACTGCCGGAGGCGGTCGATGGATTCCTCGTCATGCATCGAGTCGATTCTAGCAATGGATTCGGCTCGAATCTGCGGCATTTCCCGATGGCGGGTCTGACGGCGACGGCTGAACCTGTCGTTGTTGTGGGTAGGGCCTGTTGCGGCCTGGGGATGTACTCGTGGCCGTTCCAATTGCGGTTCCGAATCTCGGCGAAGAGATGGCCGGAGGGTTGGTCGCCGAGTGGTACCACCCCGATGGCGCAATCGTCGATGCGGGCGAAGCTGTCTGCAGGGTCGAAAGCTCGTTCGTCGCCGTGGATATCGAGGCCGATGAGACGGGGCTGCTTCGGCACCGCCTGCCCGCGGGAAGCATCGAACGTCCCGGCGCGATACTCGGGGTGATCCTCGCACCGAACGAATCGATGCCTCCTGAGGAATCTTTTCACCAAGAACCAGCTTCGATGCTCGCCGTCGCTGAACCGGCGGAATCTTCTACGCCGAGCGAAGGCGCGAAACCAGAGGCTGCTCCTGAATCCACGCCGCCGACTCTGGCACTCGTGGACGACGACTTCGTCGCCGACGTCTTGGAAGATGCTATCGCATCTCCGCCGAGCGAAGGCCTTGGCCCGCTTCCCGAATTCGAAGAAGCGCTTATTGAGGCAGTTGTCGTGCCGTTCCCGTTGAAATTCTCGGGCACGCCAGGTCGTTCCTGGGATGAGGTGCCGGGAGACTCCGTCGAGTTCGACAGCGGCCTGTTCGGCGACGGAATCGACGAGAGTGTTGCGATTCCGGAACCGGGCGGGACAATCCCCGGACTGCCGCTTTGGACGCCAGAGGAGCCGACGGCACTGCGTTCCGAAGCGGCGCCTCAGGACGACGAAGCCGGACAACGATTCGGGCGGATCAGCCGCGAAGCGCACGCATCGGCCCAGGTTCTGACGATGACGATGACGGTGAACCTCAAGGAGGCCGAGCGGATGCGCTCTGCGTTTGAACGCGAATGGCATCCCGGCGGTCCGCAGCCGATGCTCGAAGACGTGATTTTCCGCGCCATCGCGTGGGCACTTGAGGACACACCATTCGCAGGCGGAATCGGAGCGATCATCGTTGCGACGCCCGATTCCGATCTGGCATTCGCGCTGCGTGAACCCGCTTCCCGGAGCTTCCGTGATGCAGTCACTGCACGAGCGGCGGTTGGTGATGAGGCCTTCGAATCCGCTTCATGGCTGCTGGTCTCGCTGGCGGCGCTTGGAGTTTCTTCGGCCACACCGCACCTTGAGCCGGGCCGGGGTATGTCGTTCGCGCTAGGTGCCGAAGACGAAGCGAACCGTGCTTCACTGAAGATGGCCTACGACAGCACACGCTGGAGCGAAGGTTCGGCCGCCCGGCTTCTTAAGCGCGTGCGAGACATTCTGGACCTTCCGTATGCGATGCTGACATGACGATGACCGACGCGTACCTGCAAACGAAGCCGCGCGAGCTCGCGGTGTACGACCTTGGCACGACGAGCTATGAAGAAGTCCACCGCTTGCAGCAGCGGCTGCAATCGCAGCGGCGCGAGGGGCACGGCAGCGACACGCTGTTACTTACCGAGCATCGCCCGGTGTTCACCCTTGGCCGCAGCCATCCTCGGCCGGACCTTCGAGTCGAAGAAACGACCGTCCGCCAGTACGGCATCGACATCGTGCAGACCGAGCGAGGCGGCGACATCACGTATCACGGCCCTGGCCAACTCGTCGCCTACGGGATCGTCGACCTGCGGGGCTGGAATGTCGGCGTGCTGGACTACGTCCGCGGGCTGGAGGACGTCGTCATCGGTGTCCTGGCCGATTGGGGCATTCGAGGCATTCGTAGCGAGGTTGGCCGAGGCGTGTGGATCGAAGACCGCAAGATTGCGTCGCTCGGCCTCAACGTGCGCCGCTGGGTGACGATGCACGGGATAGCGCTCAACATCGACCCGGATATGGGGCATTGGGAACTGATTAATGCGTGCGGAATGCGGGACGCGGAAATCACGAGCATGGCCAACGAAGCCGGGAAACAAGTGCCGTACCAGGAGGTCCTGGAGGCGTTTGTCTTCCATTTTGGCCGTGTATTCGAAGCGGAGATGCGTAACGTCGAGGTGCCGGGCCGAGGTCCGTCGCACGGGTGAACCCGTTCACAGACAGGCTAGTCGGGGTGCTGAAAGAATGCCCCCGACACGGCACAAGGGAGCGGCGCTGAAGCACCGGATCCCCTCCCGGCGAGCCTTCCGCCCTCCCGCCGTTCGCTGGTCCCTTCATCCCGAAGCTTTCTCCAGGGCGTTCGCCCCTTACAGTCCCAGCAACTGCCCTTCGCTGTATCTTGGAAGGCGTGGCCTACGTTTTCGAACTCTGGCGGTTGTTAGCTGTTAAAGACGAGTCCCGCAGCACTTGGGAGCTGATCGGAAGCTTTCCGAACGTGAAGCGCGCAAAGATGCGCATCAATGAACTCGCCGGGACGAGCATTGTCAGCCCGGAAGAGTCGCTTTACTGGTACGAGGATGCGACGGGCGAGACCCATACGTTTCGCATCGAAGCCGTGAATGCTTCGTCCGTGCCGGGCGCTTAGCCGCCGTAGCTCTCGATTGCCTCGTCGCTGAAGTCGGCGTTCGAATACACGCGCTGAACGTCTTCGAGGTCTTCCAACGCTTCCAGCAGGCGCAGGACCTGATGCGCGGCCTTTTCGTCGAGTTCGACGGTGACTTTCGGCACCATAGCGAAGTCAGCCGTCTCGACGTCGAGTCCACCGGACTCCAGGGCCTTACGCACTGGCTCGAGGCTCGATGGTTCGGTCTTCACTTCCACCTGGTCGTCCTGAACGTCGACATCTTCGGCGCCGGCGTCGATGGCGAGCATCGCCAGGTCATCGGGATCCTTGCCGTTCGTCGGGATCGTGATAAGGCCCTTGGGTTCGAATTGCCAGGCGACGGAGCCATTTTCACCAAGGTTTCCCCCGGCCCGCGAGAACGCATGACGGACCTCGGCGACGGTGCGGTTCCGGTTGTCGGTGAGTGTGGCGACGATAATGGCTGTGCCACCGGGGCCATATCCTTCGTACTGGATCTCGTCGAGTTGCTCGTCGGCCCCGCCGCCGGTGCCCTTGGCGATCGCCCGTTCGATGTTGTCACTCGGCATGTTCTGGGACTTGGCGCGCTGAATGGCGAGGCGCAATTTGAAATTCATCCCCGGGTCGGAGCCACCTTGCTTTGCCGCCTGGATGATTTCGCGGCTCAGCTTCGTGAAGACTGCGCCTCGCTTCGCGTCAGCGGCGCCCTTCGCTCGCTTAATCGTGGACCATTTGGAGTGGCCGGACATAGGTCTCTCCCAAAGCGTAAATCGCTCGTCGTGTGTCATGAGAGTGTACGAGGCCAACCCGAGATGGGTGAAGCGCCAGTTCTACGATTGCGCGCTCGGGTGCACGCCAGGAACGTAGCCGGCACTAAACGCGACGGCATAAGACTGGGGTGTCAGCAACGTCACGGGCTGGTTCGCAGGTGACTTGCGGGCATTGGTGTAACCGCCGAATGTCCATTCGTGGAGCCGCCCGTCCCAGAGCAACATTGGTGTGTTTGGAGCATCGTCCAGCGTCACGAAGACACCGTCAGGCAGCGTCGATAGTTCGATACGCGACGTCTTTTGCCGGCGCGAGTTCACATCGATTCGTTCGCGATGGGCAATCTGATCAACGTGGTCGATCGTCTTCAGTATTTCGCCTGCTGGAAGATGGGCCTTCGACCAGGCTTCGATGAATCGCTTCGCATCCGGGCGGCGGCACTCCATACAGGGCCGGTGGCCGGCCGCAAATGCTGTCGCTTCGTCTACGAAGAAGAGCTCCGTGTAAAGGCCCTCGGCCATGAGTTCCCGGCGTCGCCGATTCTTGAACTCGAGCAGGCAGCAGATCCAGCGCTGATTGCTCCAGGGCCTGCCGACCAGCTTCTTGTCTTTGTGCATGCAGCCGCCGCGGTTACCGAACATCGTCCCGCGCGACGGGTCGGCGTGAATCTCGCCGAACGGGTCCACTCGGTTTTGCAACGTCACTAAATCGCCCTCACTCCATCAACTACGAGTCCAACTCCAATTGCGATGAGTAGGCCTCCGGTCACACGGGCAACGCCGTCAAGTACCGGCCGGTAACGCCCGGCTGCGCCCGCGAGCAGCCCGACGGCAACGGTGAGTGCGATGAGCGCGCCAAGAACGGTCCTAACCGCACCATGGTCGGCGCCGTAGCTGATGCTTGCGGCGAGCGCCCCCGGAGTCACAAGAAGCGGCATGCCCAGCGGAAAGAGAGCCGCTCCGCGACCTTCCCACGGCCCACGATGGGGCGATCCGCCATTCCAAACAGCCAGCCCTCCGCCGACCATGAGGACAACACCGGCCGCCACGCGAAACGTCTCCGGCTCGACACCGAGGCCGGAAAGGATCCGCGATGACAGGATCGCGGCAAGGCCCAGCGCTATGGCCGCGAACGCGAAGCCGCCCACGATCACTTGCCGCGAGAGTCTCATGCCCGGTGGTGGCGCAGACGCCACCGCGGCAGGGTTGACGGCCGCTACCAAGAAGAGGGCGACTCTGAGGAATTCGGTCACGGGTTCTCCCTGCGGTCGATGATGTAGGCGGCATTGAGTAGCGCTGAGAGGGCGTGCTGCTGGTCATCCATGCGGGTAACGTCGTTGGTGAACCAGGCGCCACGCGTCCGTGTTGGATTCGCGGTCGTAGCTGATTGCGCCGGGGAAACCTGTCGTGCGGCGAGCATGCCGGCGCCGCAATCCACGCGCTCCGCGATCTTTGCCTCCATGTCGGCCATGCGGGGGTCGGTGGCCGCGAGGCGATGCAACGAGTCCAGGCCCTCGACCCAGGTGCCCATGCCCGCGGCCCGCGCCTGGCGGCCATGCAACAGTTCCGAGAACCAGCTATCTCGCCGCTGAGATTCGACCCGGATCAGAAATCCGAACCGTTCGGCGAGCGATCGGGCGTAGGCGATGTTTGCATCGGACGGCGGCCAGGTTGCCATTTCTCCGAGCCCGTAAGCGGCCCACTGGTCGGCCCAGGGCGGGTATTTCTGCTTCTCGTAGCTGTCACGGTGGAAGGTCAGGTAGTCGGCGGTCTTTCGCGCGGAGGCGTCCCAGCCTTCGGCAGGGAAGAACCGGTGCATGAGCGTCAGCCCCCAGAATGCCTCGCCGGTGGCGTATTTCGAGCGTTCGTTGGGAATCGGCTGCTCGTTCTGGATGTCCCAACGATTGAGAAACGACCCATCGGGCAGTTGCAGGGCGAGCAGTCCGCGGGCCAACTCTCGGGCGAGGTCATCGTATTGCGAATCGTTGGTTGCGAGTCGGCGCTGCAACACCCCATCGAGCATCAACGCCGTGGCCCCGAGTTGCACATCGGCAACGCCTGCGAAGCCGGCCCAGTCGTTGTGGCGGTAGAGGTTCGCGACCATGTAACCCAACCCGCGGTCGGCCGTTTGCAAGACCGTGGAATCGCCGGCGGCCGCGAGCTGATAGAGCGCCATAGTCACACCGGCGTGCCGCACGAGGTTGTAGTCCCCTGGCTCGGTATCGGTTTCGCGGTTGTATTCGTAGGTGTAGGTACCGTCTGGAAGCTGAGCGCGAGCGATCCAGCCAGCGGATTCGCGGGCGCCTGCCAGGGAGGACTCGGCCGAGACGGCCGGACAGAGATGGGGCATCAAGAGGGTCGTTCGGAGGACAGCCGCGCCGACGAGCCAGACCGATAGCGTGAGCAGCATCCCGCGGCGCATTGGCCGAACGATACGGGAGGCACCCGTAATAGGGCGAAAAGGGACGCTAGGGCGATGCCCGTCCGGGAGGCGTTATAGGCCCAGAATTCTCCGGACCCTGCACCGTCGCGCCCGGAGGAGGAGTGAACTTCATCCGGCCACGGTCGTCCGGGTTCCACTCAAATCGGGTGACCTCGATGGTGAATTTCTGTACGAGCCCGTCGTCGAGCTCCTGCCGGAGGATCACCATTCGGTCCGGGTCGACCCAGTACTTCACGGTTCCCTGGCGCGTAACTGCGCCTGTGCCAGAGCTAGAACTCGATACCGGAGAAACCTCCACGATGGTCGTGTTTCGTCCAAGGATCGTCTGGGACCCGGCGACGCGGGCTTCGCTGGTGTTGTTTGACGTTCCCCGGAGTTGCTGGAGCAGGTCGTCAATCGAGTTCGCTTCGCCATACCAGGGTCCGACCAGAGCGCCGAAGCTCCACGGCCGGACGCGCAGGACCGTCCCTTCCGGCACTTCGAAAAGCGGGCTCCGGGTGTATGTATTCGTTTCGTGCTGGTAGTAGAACTGCTCGTGGCCATCGAGGACGATGAGGTCCGTGCCGGCTTCGCTCGCTGGCTCGATGGTCTCGAGTTCGAGGCGGTATTCGTCACGGTTGAGCTGCAGCCACCGGATTTTGGTGACTCGATGCTCCGTGGCCAACGGCAACGGCGAGCCTGCCACGTTCGTTCCGATCGATGCCGATGCATCAAGGCTGTCGAGGGTGGCCTCCAGGTAGAACGGCGGGAGGCTGGCGGCGTCTTCGTGAGACCCGCATCCCGTTACACATGCAGCTACGATGAGGACGAAACCTGGCGTCAGTGCTCTCAGCGTCCTGCTCCTCCCCACCATTGCGCCTCCAAGTATCGGTCCTCAACGAAATGGAATTCGTCAGCTCCGTCACGTTTTACGACCTCGAACCTCGGCGAACTTCTGCGCTGGGCGCAGCGTGACCGTGTGGCATGGGAACATAAGCGCCCTCACGTTTTACGTTCTCGCAACGCCAAAGTTGCAGCCGTTTATGCCGGCGTTTACGAAACCCGGGTAGGGTCGAGTGCATGGCCGTGCTGCAACGCAACCACCCCCAGGTGCAACCGCGCACCCCTCCGGACTTCGGGCTGAGCCTGATCGTGACCGCGATTTTCGGTGGGATTCTGCTGTTGCTCCTGATCGGCGCCACCAGCATCCCCACCCGCGGCCCGCAGGGCGAGTCGCACGCGCCGACCGGCGAGACCTACATCGATGTCCCCCCACCGAGCACCGAACCGGGCGCTGGCGGCAGCACGCTCTTGCCGCAGCACTAGGTTACGGGCGGAGCTGACGCGTCAGACCCTGCACGACTGCATCGAAGTACTCACTTCCCCGTCCCGAAGCCGTGACTCGGATGATCGTGTCGCCTCCCGCAACCCAGCTCGCTCCATCGACGGCAATGCCACGTGCAAGGCGCTCGTATTCGCTTCCGGCCTCTAGCCCAAGCGGCAGGGAGGAAAAGCCAGTGGCCTCCTCGATTCGGATGAAGTCTCCGCTTAATGCGCCCAGCCCTGGCGTACCTTGCCAATCGTCTGGCCTCAGTATCCATTCCACATAAACAACGTCCGAGCCGCCTTGCCGGAAGGTCCAACCGGCTGGAACGAAGCCGGGAACGTACCTCCCGGCGCTCAAACCGGGAAGAGCGAGTCGCTTAGTCATGCCTGTCTCGTCCGTGACTTCAACGTCCGTTGCGATAGGTTCTATTGACGTGCCAGGCGCACCCGGGAGAGTAGGCGGCGACGAGTCTTCTTCGCGCCGCGCACCGGGCGGCTTCGATAGCTCAAACGTTCCTTGCGCGAACGTCGGCCGAGTATCGAACTTTGTCACTTCGACGCTGAAGTGCCCGCTGACGTGCTTGAGAATCACCATGGCAGTCGGATCTACCCACAATGTCCCACGGACGTATTCGATCACCTCAACCCGACGTCCCAAAAAGACGTCAGTGCCCATACGAACGGGCGGAGGGGGCGCGGGACGAACCCGCTTCACGCCGTTATCCATCCATTCGGTGCCTTCATCCCAGTGCGCGAGCATCGAAAGCAAAGCAGCCATTGAATCAGCCGGGGCTGGCCCGATCATGATTGTCGGCGTGGGCCGAACGCGTTGCCACGGCATCAATGGCTCAATCGGGTGCTCGGAGTACAGGTTCAACTCTTCGTCGAAGGACCGTTCTAGCAGACCGTCTGCCGCTTGGATGGATGTCCCGCTCTGGAACCAGGGAAGGATTCGCTGGTACTCGCTCCGAAAATGGTTTGGGTCAGCGTATGACCATCGCAGGACGGCTTCGCGTGGCTCTTCCGGTCCGACTACCACCCCAATTGACTCGCGGGCCTCCAGGTAAAATGGTTTCACGGCGCTGGGAGTGTCCGGTGTGGGGCTGGCATCGTTGAGCCACGCTCCGATTGCGACCACTGAAATGAGGACTGCGGCAGCCGATCCGCCCCATTTGAGTGCCGTTCCACCAGCCACCCATCTCAATCCCGGCAGCCCGAACACTCCCCGGAGGGCGCGGACAATGGCTGGAGTTCGCTGCTTATGCCAGCGCCAGTAATCGGCGGCGTCTTCGCGTGAATCGAGGCCGAGCTTGCCGAGGATTTCGCTGACGTTCCACTTCGCCCCATCGAGCGTGATTCCGAGCATGTCGGCGATTTCGCGATTCGTGTGTCCGCGCTCGATCAGATCGAGGACTTTTCGCTGGCGGTCGTTGAGTTCGCGTTCGCGCTGTCGCACGTCGTCGAACCGGGGTGCTGTGCCGTTCCACATGTCAGCAAGCTACGCCGACCTTGGCGGATCAGTCACTACCCATCAGGCGACATAACTAATTGTCTGTATCGTCGTCTTTCCCGAGGAGAAACCTCGCCAGCGGGAACGCGACAATCAGCGTGGCCGCGGCGACGACACCCAGGACGACCATTTCTCGGTTCTCGGTGAAGAGACCTGCTGCCGCCAGAAGCAGGGCGCAGCCCGCGAGGACCCACGGCGCGAGGCTGCCCAGGGGGAGAAGCGGGCGGCGCATCAGTCCCCGAGGACGACCAGGTCCTTCTCTTCGATGACGGCCCAGTCCTGCCCGCGGAGTGGCTGCATCTCGCCCTTTCGATACGATTCGTAGATACGGAAGAGCACCTCTTTGTGGGGGCGAACTCGGCCGATGGGGCAAGCGGCCCAGTCCTTTTCACTTTCGTCACAGTAGCCAAGTCGGTGTTCGCCACATTTCGGCTGCAGGTAGCGGCCGAGTTCTGGTGTCACCTTCATAACTTCGGAACGCATGAGCGCCGCCACTTTGCGAAACTCCCACTGCGCGCGAGTGCACAGCCGCAGGTCGCAGATGTGCAGCAGGCTCTGAAAGTTCACCGTGATCTTGAAGTTCGTGTTGGTGGCGTTGGGGAGCAAGAAGCGAGCGTCCTCGGCGGGAACACCTGCGGCGACCATCTCTTCGTAAAGGTTGCCGACGCGGTCGAAGAGTTCGTCCATCTTGTCCTGCATGCCGGCTTTTCGGACCGTCTCAGGCACGGTGTAGGGGAACTCGCCGTCTTTGTAGGTGACGTAGCGCTGGCTCTGCTGTTCGAAGGAAATGCCGACGCGATGACGCACGAACTGGTGGCTGAACGCTCTCGAGACACCAGAGATCCCGAATTCGTAGCTGACCTGTTCGAGCGGGCTCGCGTGCCCTGTCTTCAACCGTTCCTCGATGAAGGTGGTCATTTCCTCGCGGGTGATCCGGTCATCGGCGACGCGTTTCGCAACCTGTTGTGGCGTCAACTGGCTGTAGCACGTGCGGTAAGCCATATAGAGCGATCGCATCGGGTCTTCGGAGTGCGAGAGAAGGGTTACCTGGATTGCCATGGGAGCCAGCCAGCGACGGATTCGCGCATGTGCGCGGGCATCCATTGTCGCACAAAGAAATGCTCATCCGCTGTAACGGTTTGGCCAATCTGAACGTTGCCAGCGTGCTATGTCGTCCCCGCGAGGGGCATGGTCTCTCCCACGGCGATCGGTCGGGCGCCAGCCTCTTCGCAAGCGCGGGCGAGAGCATCGAGGGCTGGATAAAAGAGCATTCCCCTCGCCGATAGCAGGTACGTTGGAGTCGGGGGATAGCCTTGGTCCACCGTGCGCGTGACCATCTCGTCCGCCTGAAGGTCCTTCAAGGCGATGGCGAGGGCACGTGCGGTAATGCCGGGTAGCGCGGCTTTTGCTTCGTTGTACCGGGTAGCGCCACGTCCCAGGGCGGTGATCACGAGCATGGGCCATTTCTTCAGCGCGACCTCCAGGGCGTTGGTTTCGGCGACCAGTTCAACCAGCGGGACGCAGGTGGCGCCGACCGCCTGTCCGAGGGGCGTAAGCGAGTAAACCGTCCGCTTGCCGGGGTGCTGCCGTTCGACCACTCCATTGGTTTCCAGCCTCGCGAGCGTGTCAGTAAGGGTGTCCCGGCTGGCAGCGAAACGTGTTGCGAGTGTCGCGAAGGTCATCGGGCCGCTGAGGTGGAGGCGCGCCACTATTGGTACCGACCAGCGATGGTGGAACAAGCGGATTGTAGGCTCGAGAGAGATGTCGCTGGCCCCTTGACCGTCGAATAGACCTGGTATACTTTCCCTGCAATCGTTGAACGGCGGCCTCAACTTTGCGTCGTTGCCCGGACATGGGCAAGCGCTTTCTGCAACGCCTGAGGTGACCGGAGAAGGCGCTATATGCAACTAAAAAGTTGCATATAGCGGGCCGACCAATCAACACTCACAACCGGGCTCGGCCCGGAGGGAGGCGATGAACATGGCGAAAAAGGTTGTATTGCTGGTTGGTACGAAGAAGGGGCTCTTCGTCGCCGAGTCTGCCGCTGCTCGCAAAGATTGGGACATCCGCGGACCGTTTTGCGATGCGTGGCCCGTGAATCACGCGGCATACGACGCCAAATCTGGAACGATTTTCGCGACCGGGCTAAACGCCTGGTACGGGCCGGCCATCTGGAAGAGTACCGACCTTGGCCAAACGTGGACGCATTCGAGCGAAGGGCTGACCTATGGCGAGGGCGAGGACCCGATCGCCGCAGTTTGGCTGATCAAGCCGGCTGGAGACGTGATTTATGCAGGCGTCGAACCGGCCGGGCTGTTCAAAAGCCTCGATGGTGGTGACACCTGGGAACATGTGCGCGGGCTACGAGACACGCCCACGCGGCCGCATTGGCAGCCGGGCGGCGGCGGGCTGATGGTGCACACGATGGAAGTCGACCCGCGCGATCCGAATCATCTGTACGTCGGGATCTCTGTCGCGGGCGTGCTTGAATCACGCGATGGTGGCGCCACCTGGGAGCCTCGGAACGAAGGCATTGAATTCGACGCTCCAGCGGAAGTGCCGGGGATCTCCAACTGCGCCCACCATTTCGAGCTGGACAAAGTCAACCCCGACGTGATGTTTCAGCAGAGCCATTCCGGAATGTTCATATCGAAAGACGCTGGCGCGACCTGGACGCGAGTCGAAGCGGGCCTGCCCTCAAGCTTCGGCTTCCCCGCGGTGGCCCATCCTCGCAAGAGCGGAAGCTACTTCATTGCGCCGCTGAACGGCGATCAGGTCGGCCGGTACATGCCGGATGCTTCGACCGCGTTCTACCGGACTGATGACTTTGGATCGACGTGGCGGGCGCTTCGCAACGGGCTGCCACAGGAGAACGCCTACTTCGGCGTGCTCCGCCAGGCCATGGCGGCAGACTCGTTCGAGCCGGCCGGAGTCTACGCAGGGACGAGCACGGGCCATCTTTTTGCGAGCGCGGACGAGGGGGAGTCCTGGTCGGAGATGGCAAGCTACTTCCCGTCGATTTCCTCGGTCGAAGCGGCTGTGATCGACTCCTAATGGCAAGGGTTATCCTTCCTGACTCGCTGGTGCGGCTGTTCCCCGGCGCCGAACGAAACACCGAGGTCCCGGCGGAATCTGTGCTTGAGGTTGTTGAGCGACTGAACGAGCGCTGGCCCGGGATGCGTGACCGTCTGCTCGACGGTCGCCCGGCCATCCGCCGGCATATCGTGATCTTTGTGAATGGCGAGCGAGCGAAACTCGAGACGTCCGTGGGTGCGGGCGACGAGGTGTACGTCATGCCCGCGATGAGCGGCGGCTGAGCCCGCCGTGCCCGGCTACTCGACCAGCCGCTTCAACAATGCATGAATCCGGGGCGTCTCGCGGAGTGCTTCGCGGAGCGCAGCAATATCGGTCTCGTTCATCAGCAGTGGGTCGCGCTGAAAGCCGCCCCGATGGTTGTAGCTGCAGAATCGCAGGAGGACCGTCCCGGCGACTTCGCCCTCCTGAAAGTCGAGCAGCTGGATGGTTGGTTCGTGAAACTCGCCGGAGTAGGTCGCTTCTTCCGCCACGACGCCGCTTCCGAAGTGCAAAGAGAACTTACGAGGAACCTTACGAGGCATAGTGAAGCCCTCCTGCTTCGCGGGAAGTTATTCAAGCGCTCCGGTCAGGACAAGCGCAGTCATTTCGTCGTCGCCTAGGCCGAGGATTTCGCCAAGCACATGCGCATTGTCCTGTCCGAGGGTCGGGGCCGGCGTTGGGGCGACGTACCCGTGTGTGGAAAGGCGAAAGCGTGGTGTCTCGACCAGCACCTCTCCCACTTCCGGGTGGACGACGTGGGCGAAGTGGCCCCGGGCGGCAAGTTGTTCGTCGGCCATGACTTCCGCGGCCGTGCTGACGCGGTGGCACGGCACTCCGGCGGCCTGAAGCCGTTGCTCGATCTCGGCGATCTCTTCCCCCTTGGTCCAGTCGGAAATGAGTCCTTCGAGAACTTGGCGATGTCCATATCTGCGGGGAAACAGCGCGAATCGCTCGTCAGTTGCCCATTCGGGGTGGCCAGCGACGGCGCAAAGCGCATGCCACTGCTCTTCGCTTGTCGCGACGATGGCGATCCATCGATCTTCACCCGCGCAGCGGAAGACCCCGTGAGGCGTGAACTCTTCCGAATTGTTCCCGTCGCGTGAGCGGACGCGGTCGTTGACCGTGTAGTCGAGAAGAGCGGGCGCAAGAAAGTGGAGCGAGGCCTCGCCCTGGGCCAGGTCGATGAACTGTCCTTGCCCCGTTCGGGTGCGGTGGTTCAGAGCCGCGAGGACGCTGGCCGCGATGAACTTGGGCGAAACATAGTCGGTGTAAGCGAGGAACGGACCCGCAGGTGGCCGGTCGGGCCAGCCTGTCAGTTCATGGAAACCTGCGAGCGCGGCGCCCATCGTCCCGTACCCGGCGAGGTCGGCCTCGGGGCCGGTCGCTCCGCTCAAGCAGGTGGATACCATGACCAAACCAGGATTGAGTTTGGATAGCGTTCCGTAGTCGAGACCCCAGTTTTTCATAGCACGAGGCGAGAAGTTCTCCACGACCACATCCGCCCACGCCGCCAACTTGAGCGCGATCGCACGCGCCTCGGGCTTCGCGAGGTCCAGCGTAAGGCCGAGCTTTCCCACGTTGACGTTGCAGAAGTTGGCGGAGCGCTCAGGGCCGACGACACCATCCTTGTACGGCTGTCCGGTGCGCAGGGCATCAAGGAATTTCGTACTCTCGACTTTCACGACCGTGGCTCCCCAATCGCTCAGCATTCGCGTGGCGGCAGGGCCTGCGTAGACCCATGAAAAGTCACAGACCTTGAGCCCCTCGAGCGGCGATGTCGGGTTTGGGGTGACGGAGGTCACGGACCGCCGAAACGGTTCGGGCACCACCTCCTCCGCATGCTCGTTCAATCGTGGTGGACGGCGGCGGTACTCAATCGGCCACGCGCTGAACCGGGCGAACGGCCCAGGAAATGCGGCGAGTTCGTTCGCGACCGGATGCGCGAGGCGTTGCCAGTACTCGCGCGCCTGGAGTTGCGGCGAGTTCACGACATCGGCCGTAGTGCTCACTGGCACGATGAGGACATGGCGGTCGAACGTTCCCTGGAACAACTCCTGTTTCGTGTGGGAGAGCGTGAACTGTTCGATGCATCTCATCGCGCGCATGAACTCGGAGACGGGTTCTTGTCCGCTAGTGAGGAGTTGGACGTACGCGATCCAATCTTTGTCTCGTGTGGCTTCGTCGACGAAGCCTTCCTCCTGCATCCATTCGAAAAGGCGCCTGGTGAATTGCCCGAGGACGTTGCCGAAAAGGAGCGTGATGTTTACGTAGCCGTCTTTGCAGGGATACACGAACCGCACAAAAAGCGGTCCGAATTTCAGGCCGCCGCCGACACGCGTAATGGACAGGTCGTTCCAGGCCGGCGCCAGGATGACGGACTGGGTGGCCATCATCGACGACGCCTGGGCGGAGACATCGACGTGCTGACCGCGGCCGTCGCGCTCGCGCGCTGTGAGCGCGACAAGGGCCGCCACGGCCGCATCGGCGCCGGCGTGGAGGAAGGCTTGCGGAATGCTCGGAGCAACGGGAGCGCGGTCGTCGTCGCCGGTCAGGAAGTGGGCTCCTGAAGATGCCCAGACCGTGAGGTCGCTGGCGCTCCAATTCGCCTTAGGTCCGATGCTCCCGAACGCGGTGACCGAGACAACAATCAGCCTCGGATTGCGACTGGCGAGGGTTTCGTAACTGAGGCCGAGCTCGGCCAAGAAGCCGGGCTCGAACGACTCGATGATCAAGTCAGCTGCGTCGGCGAGCGAAACGAAGGCATCCCTGCCGGCCTGGGTGGTCAAATCGAGTTCAATGCTTCGCTTGTTGCGGGCGTATGCCCACCAGGTGAGCGAGTGCTCAAGATCTGGTTCGTCGTGGCGAAAAGGGCCCGCATGGCGCAACGGCGAGCCACCGCGTGGCTCTACCGCGACAACGTCCGCACCGAGGTCCGCAAGGATGGCGCCACATATCGCCGAGGTATTCGTTGTCAGGTCCAGAACGCGGTAGGGCGAGAGCATCGGCATCCCAGTTTTCCCTGATTTCACGGAGTTTACCAACTGGCGAGCAATCGCACCCACAAGCGATTCCGCAGTCTATCGTCGCCTCAGAAACGCCACGAATTCTGCATCCGACGCGGCTTCGCTCCTGACGCCCCGAAGGTATGCCCGAAACCAGAGGACATGGTGCAAGTGCCTGGCGCCGGGACGGGCACTGGAGATTCGCCCCAGTGCCAACTCTGGAATTGGCAAACGTAAACCGAACCGAACCGCCGTCACCATGAACATGCCCGGCGGCCGATGCGTGGGGTCCCGAAGCCGGCGGAGGAATTCCGGTCGCTCGCGGAAAAGGACGACACTCGTCATTCCCGCAACGTAGGCATCGGCGAGGGTCGCGGCAGCACCTTTCACAACTGTCTGAATGGCGGCTGCCCCTTTCGCGAAGCGAAGTTCGACTCCCGATTTCTCCAGCCGGAAGCCGAGTTCGGCATCCTCGAGTCGCCTGATCGGCTCGAAAAAGCCCCCGGTTTTGCGAAACAGGTCGAGGGGTAGCGACAAGTTGCCGCTACAGCATTCGTGAATTGTGAGTCGTTTCCCGTCGGCGAAGGTGCCTACGCTGTCCCAGAACCGCTCACTCCGGCGGCCGATGCCATCGTGTTGGAAAATCGTCTCAATCATTCCAACGACGGCCGACCCGGGGTGGGAGCGCAGTGCCGCCAGGTGTGCGGAAAGCGTCGTCTTCCGGACGACCATGTCGTCATCGATGAAGAGCACGAACTCTGATTCCGCGAGGGAGGCGCCGGCATTCCGCGCCGCACCAGCGCCCCCGTTCGGAAGTCGATGGACGGTCAGCTTGAACGGCAGATTCAATTCGGCGAGCGCTTCCGCCGAGCCGTCAGTCGAGCCGTCGATTACGACGACGACCTCGAAACGATTGGGAGCAAGGTCCTGGGACGTGAGCGAATGGATCAATGCGAGGAGCGACGCTCGCCGATTGAATGTGGGGATCACAACGGTGAGTTCGACCGACACGATAGTGCGCTCCGCCGCGGCTCGACCGTTGAAGCCACTCGAACGAGTCGCTCGCAAGGAAGCGGGCGCCGCTCGGAGGTGGCCCCTACTTCAGGAGGCCGCGCTCCTGCAGTGCCTTCTTCATCGTCGAGCCGATGTCGGCGGGCGAATCAGAGACCCACGCACCGGCATTTGCAAGTGCCGCCTTTTTGTTTTCGGCCTTGCCATCCTCACCCGAGATGATGGCGCCCGCGTGGCCCATGCGGCGTCCTGGAGGGGCCGTCGCTCCGGCAATGAAGGCGACCACGGGTTTTTTCACGTTCGCCTTGATGTAGGCGGCCGCTTCCTGTTCAGCAGAACCACCGATTTCACCAACCATGACGATCGCGTCCGTGTCAGGGTCTTCGTTGAGCATTCGGATGGCTTCGATCTGGCGGGTGCCAATGATTGGGTCGCCGCCAACGCCGATGCATGTGCTCTGACCGATGCCTTCGTTCGTGAGCTGTGCGACCACTTCGTAAACAAGCGTCCCCGAGCGGCTGACGACGCCAACACGGCCGGGCAGGAACACGTCTCCGGGCATGATGCCGACGCGGGTCTTGGTGGAAGGCGTGATGACGCCAGGGCAGTTCGGCCCGATGAGGATGCTAGTCGAACCCAGAAGCGCGGATTTCACCTTCACCATGTCCATCACGGGGATCCCCTCGGTGATGCAGACAATGAGCGGTACCTTCGCCGCAGCCGCTTCGAGGATTGCATCGGCCGCGAACGGAGCGGGCACGAAGATAATGCTGACGTTCGCCTGGGCGTCCCGTAGCGCCTGATCGACGGTCGTAAAGATCGGCACGCCGTCTTGCTGCTCGCCGCCGCGCTTGGGGTGGATGGCGGCGACGACGTTCGTGCCATAGGCAATGGAACGGCGCATGTGGTTCGCGCCTTCGGTACCGATCCCCTGGACCATCAGCCGGGTATTTGCATCAACGAGCACAGCCATGTGGCGATTTCCGATAAGAGCAATTTCCGATTTCCAGTTCGGCGAGCGGCCGTGGAGGGTTCGGATTCCCGGAGGCAGAGGATACAGGCGCCCACGGTTAGTGTCTGGCCGCGAATGCTACGATTGCGCCATGGAACGAAGCAGCGAGCCGCTGATCAACATTGATGCAGAGATTCTTGGGGGCCAGCCGGTGTTCATGGGTACACGTGTGCCAGTAAGAAGCCTGCCGGACTGCTCGCGGCTGGGAATTCTCTGGATGACTTCCCGTCCGTAACCCGTGAGCAGGTCGCCGGGTTCATCATCGAGGCCGGAATTGAGTAGCTGGACTGAGACGTCTATAGCGGACCATCGGGTCGTCTGCTTTCCATGAGTTTTAGTAAGCGTTTCCACTCTTCGCCGGCGAGCGGTTTGTAGACCGCCGGGAACTTTGCCCGAAGGTCGATTGCATCGAGACGGTAGCGCTCGCTGATCGAGCCCATAGCCATCAACGTGGATGGTCCGAGTTTCCTTCCTGCGTTGTCAGCCATCTCTTGCAGCATGTCCATCGCGACGTAAGCGTCCTGGTGGAGGCCTAGAACGTCCTGCATCTCGGTCACACGTGCACTGAATTCGAGGGCCGGCTTCGCATAAATCCCGTTTCCGACGAATTCCAGGGCGTAGCGCAATTTCTTGGCGTCGATGCGGAGCAGATGGTAGGCATCTGGCGGCGAGTCCTTGCGAATCAGGTCTCCCTGCTTTCGGACGCGCTTGTATCGGCGCTCAACCATGTCGGGCGCTACGGTGAGCACCGGCACGCGGCCCGGCGAGAACGAACGGGGTGGTCCGAAACGGAGTGCCGCCGCGAAGCTCTGGCAGAGCCGTTCGTAACGACGCGAATCCAGCACCGCGAGCATCCGTTTGCGCGCAATTGTGCGTCGGGCAACGAGCAAGTCTTCCACCGCCTCGAGCGCTCCTGAGCGTTCCGGCGGGAAGTTTGCGCGCCATTCGTGCATGCGTTCGAGCTGAACGTCCAGGTCCCGCACTTCGCCCAACACTGCGGCTACCCAGCCGAGTTGGTCCCGAAATCGTTGCATTCGAGGCGTGAGAAAGGGGCGAAAAGCCGCCATGGCTGCGCGCAAACGGCGGGAGGCGACGCGCATATCGTGCAACGCTTCGATGTCTTCGCCGAGCCTTGTGCCCGGTTCGTTCACTCGCAAGGCCGTGAACTGCTTACGCAAGACTGCGTAGGCAACCTCGCCGGCCGTCATCTCGGCGTTGACGAGGGTTGAGCCAAGGTCCGCGCCGAAGCTTGGCACGGCCTGGCCCGTGGCGATCAGGGCGGACTCGAATTTGGATGTGCCAGCTTCCGTGAGGCGATTTGCGGCGACGATAGCGGCGACGAACGGCCGGGCTCGGTCCACAGCTGTGGGCTCAACTTCCACTTCGACGCGCGAAAGCCGAACCGGACGATCTTCGCCAACGGGAATCGTTGTTTCGTCGACGGCCAGTTCCGCGAGGGTCCCCTGGGCGTCGGAGAGGTCGTAGATTTCGCGCCGGGTCATCAGCGAGAAGATCGGCCTGAGTTCGCCCCGGCCAACGACGGCCCGCAAGAGCATCCCGCAGGCTCCGGGCGCGTTGAGCGGGGAAGCGCTGGCGTCGGGCAAACTCTCGGTAAGCTCGCGCCGGGAGCGCATGCCCCCGCTGGCCTCGGCCATCCCCTTCAACGTCAGTTCGGCGCTCACGCCCTTGCGGCGCACACGACAGGTATAGCCAGCCCTGTTGACGCGCCAGTCCGGCGTATCGAAGTACGTGTCGTTCAGCTCCTTGGTGCCGCGATCAACAACGCTAAACCCGGCAGGCAAAGGGCCGTTCAACCAGCGAACAACCGGTCGCGTGTCCAGCGCGGCATATTGCCATTCGACTTCGAGGATGTCCGTGGCCATCACGGCATGATACCTGAACGTTGTTTCGAATCCCGCAACCGTCTTTTCGCAATCAGGCGCGGCGAATTGTAAGGCCACCGTCGACCGGCACTGCCACACCGGTGAGGAATGACGCTGCGGGGAGCGCGAAGCTGAGCGTCATCTGCGCGACTTCTTCCGGCGAACCGTAGCGGCGCAAGGCCGTGCGCTGGTGGGCGTACTTTTGCTTCATCTCTTCCGGGATGGGCGCGGTCATTCCGGTGCGAATCGGCCCCGGGCAGATGCAATTCACGGTGATGCCTTCCTTGCCGAACTCGAGGGCGAGCGAGCGCGTGAGGCCAATGACGCCGTGCTTCGCGGCGGTATAGGGACTGTTCCCGGGCGTCGCCCCGAGACCCTCGGTGCTGGCGATGTTGATGATGCGCGGGCTCGACGACTTGCGAAGATGGGGTAGTGCGGCGCGGATCGT
This sequence comes from bacterium, assembly GCA_039933735.1. Classification (GTDB taxonomy): domain Bacteria; phylum Chloroflexota; class Dehalococcoidia; order Tepidiformales; family Tepidiformaceae; genus Amarobacter. The sequence goes on from JBDTNM010000002.1 coordinate 24,468, forward strand.
GTGCGTCATGCCGGTCAGGTTGACGGCGAGAACGCGCGCCCACGCCTCGTCGTAGGCGTCAGCTTCGAGCGGCACCGCAGCGGAAATCCCGGCGTTGTTCACGAGGATGTCGAGACCGCCATACTCGGCTACGACGTCTTCCAACAGCTGCTTCACGGCTCCCCGGTCCGAGACATCACAGGCCCATGCCTTCGCAATCGAACCCGCTTTTCGTATCTCGTTGGCTACTGCTTCGACCGGTTCGCGGTTCTGATCGACGGCAGCGACTTTTGCGCCTTCATCGGCGAAGAGGAATGCGGTTGCCCGTCCCATTCCGCTGCCCGCGCCGGTTACGAGGACTACTTTTCCTTCAACTGAGCGGCTGAGTTCGGTAAGTCGTGCCACTGGCTGGCCCTCCACATCATGTGTCCGCATTCCTACGCACTCCCACGGCCTGGGGCAAGAACTCGGGGAGCTGCCCGGTTGCGCGACCTTCCATGCCCGGCCATGCTACCGGCCAAAGCCACCCTCATTTCAGGAGTTCCGCACCATGGCCATGGCGCTCGAAGGTATCAAGGTCCTCGATCTTTCCCGGCTCGCGCCGGGCCCTCATTGCTCCATGCTTCTCGCCGATTTCGGCGCCGATGTGACGCTCGTCGAGGCCGTCCCGGGCGCCAACGCCAAATTGGGCGGCGGCGGGCTCCGCCGCACTGAGGCCGCCGACCGCGCCGCTGCGTACAACGCCCTCGGGCGCGGCAAGAAATCGATCGCGCTCAACCTCAAGGACGAGGCAGCTCGAGAGATTTTCTATTCGATGGTGAAGGACGCTGACGTCGTCATCGAAGGCTTCCGGCCGGGAGTCGTAAAGCGCCTCGGCGTGGATTACGACACGCTCGCGAAAATCAATCCGCGGGTGATTTGCTGTTCGATTTCTGGCTTCGGACAGACCGGCCCCTACAGCAATCTCGTCGGCCACGACATCAACTACATCGCCGTCGGCGGCGCGCTCGGTGTGACCGGGCGTCCCGGCCAGCCTCCTGCAATCCCGGTCAACCTCGTTGCCGACTTCGCCGGTGGTGGGCTCACGGGCGCATTCGCCATCTGCCTTGCGATCATTGCCCGCGAGAAGACCGGCCGTGGCCAGAATGTCGACATCGGAATGAGCGACGGCGTCCTCTCGCTGATGACCAGCGCATTCTCCGGATTCTTCGGCAGCGGCACCCCCATCCGCCGCGGCGAAATGCTCCTGAACGGGGCCAGCCCGTTCTACAACACCTATGAGTGCTCCGACGGCCGCTGGTTCTCTATCGGAAGTATCGAAGGCCACTTCTGGGAAGCCCTGTGCAAAGTCATCGGCACGGAAGACCTGCTCCCCAAGCAGTTCGCGCAAGATGAGTGGCCAGCCATGACTGAACGGTTCAAGGGCATCTTCAAGGCCAAGACGGCCGATGAGTGGATGGCGATCATGTCTCAGCACGACATCTGTGCCGCGACGGTTCTCGAAATGGAAAACGTGGTTACTAACGAGCACAACGTGGCCCGCAACATGGTGATCGAAGTCGATTCCCCCATTGGACCGGTGAAGCAGATAGGCGTTGGCCCGAAGCTAAGCGACACTCCCGGCAAGCCGAGATTCAGCTCGCCGATCCTGGGTCAGCACACCGAGGAGATTCTGAAGGGTCTCGGGTACGATGCTGCAAAGATCGAGACGCTGAAGGCAGCCGGGACCGTGGGCTAAACCCCAAGTGACCGATCCGGTGCCGCGCAACGACCTTCGGTTTACTCCGGAGATGCTGGCCCGGCCCCGGACTGGCGGGATCGACGCCGTCTCCGGCCTCGAGCACTTCGCGATCGTTACGTATGCGATCGATCCGGAACGTCTTCGGACGCATGTCGATGCCCATTTTGACCTCGACTGCATCGAGGTCGATGGGCGTCGAAAGGCGCTGGTGTCGGCTGTCCCCTTCATCGACCGGGATTTCCGTTTCGCCCGAATGCCGATACCCCGCTTTCGCTTCGGACAAACGAACTACCGAGCCTATGTAATTGACCGAGCGAGCGGAGAACGACTGGTCTGGTTCTTTGGGACGACGCTTGATTCGTGGACGGTGGCGTTGCCGCACTACGCATGGAAGCTTCCGTGGCACCGGGCACGGATGCGGTTCGACTGCCTCTACGATGTGGCGAACGCCCGATACAGCCGATACGTCCTTGACGCCCGGAGTGACTGGGCGCCGATGCACCTGGAACTCGAAGACTCTGGTGAACCGGTTGCCGAACTCACGGGATTTGGCGATCTCGAGAGCGCTCAGGTGACGCTCACACATCCCCTGCGGGGGGCGTTTTTTCGGCGCGACGGGAAACTTGGTGGCTACAACGTTTGGCACGACCGCTTGCGGCCAACGCGAGGGAAGGTGTTGTCGGCGGACATCCGCTTGTTCGAACGGTTGAGCCTGGTGTCGCGCGAGGAGCAACAGAACCCGCACAGCGTAATGATGCAACGCCTCACGGAATTCACGATTTACCTTCCACCGAAACGGCTCTGACGAGGCTAGGCGTTTATAAGTCCGCCGTCGATGCGGACGATCTGTCCGGTGAGGAAGTCGCTTTCGGCGCTCGCGAAGTAGATGGCCAGGGATGCGAGTTCTTCGACCGTACCGGTCCGGCCCACGGGCAACTGTTTGGCCATGTTCGCTTTCTGCTCATCGCTGTAGCCGAAAAGGTCCACCGCGCCCGGCGCGATGCCGTTGACGCGGATGCCGGCCGGCCCGAACTCCCGCGCTAGCGCACGGACATAGCCGATTTCCCCTGCTTTCGCCATGCAGTAATACGTGTAGCCCGGCATCCCCATCTGGCCCGCCACACTCGCCATCACGACAATCTTCCCGTAGCCCTGGCGTTTCATGTGTGGCAGGACCGCCTCGACCGCGTGCACCTGGGCTCGCAAGTTTCGCGCGACGATGCGCTCCCACTCGGTCTCGCCACTGTTCAGGGGATCGTTGGGGATGAACCAGGTGGCATTGGCTATGAGTACGTCGAGCTTGCCGAAGCGATCAACTACGGCATCAACGGCACTTCGCACGGCCTCTCGGTCGAGGAGGTGCGCCGAGACTCCCATTGCTTCGCCGCCGGATTCGAGCGCGAGAGCGACCGAACGCTCCGCAACTTCCGGATTGAGATGGTTCGCCACGACGGTAGCGCCCTCCTGGGCGAAACCTCGAACCAACGCGTTGCCGGGCAAATCGCCGACAGCGGTGATGAGCGCGACGCGGCCCGCGAGCCTTCCCGCCATCAGGAGGCCGTCATTCCGCCATCAACGATGAATTCAGAGCCGGTGGAGTAGCTGCTGTCATCGGAAGCGAGGAAGAGCGCGAGTTTGGCGACCTCGTGGGCATCCGCGATGCGGCGAATGGGGATGCGCCGGATCATGCGGTCGGCCTGGCCGCTATCTACGCCAGGAAGTTCGTGGAGCATCGGAGTTTCGATCAGACCGGGATGAATCGAGTTCACGCGAATGCCGTAACGGCCGAGTTCGGCGGCCGCGCCCTTCGTCATGCCGCGGACGGCCCATTTGCTCGCGCCATAAGCGACGGCCCCGGGCGTACCGGTCATGCCTGCGATCGAGGAGATGTTGACGATCGCCCCGGAGCCGTTCTCCATCATCGCTTTGGCGGCGGCCTGCATCCCGAGAAAGACGCCAACCTGGTTCACTTCGATGACCCGGCGGTAGTCGGCGAGGGTCGTCGTCAGGATTCCACCCGTCTTGAAGATGCCTGCGTTGTTGATGAGGATGTCGAGCTTGCCGTGCTGCGCGACCACACTGGCGACGACTTCTGCCCAGCGCGCTTCGTCCGTCACGTCGTGGTGGAGGTAAGTGCCTCCCACGGATTTGGCCGTGGCGGCGCCATCGGAATCGAGGACGTCGGTGATGACGACCAATGCCCCCTCATTGGCGAAGAGGGCGGCCTCGGCGGCGCCCTGGCCCCTCGCACCGCCCGTGATCAACGCGACGCGTCCGTCAAGCTTTCCCATGGTGACCTGCCTCCTTGTTCGCCGCGGAATCCTGTCACGCAGCCCGCTCGTTGGCGAGCGCTCAACCACGGAAAACTTCCGGCACATCGCCGAACCGTCGCAGGCGCCAGCTTCGCATCGGTCCGTCGGATGCCGCCACCTTCTTCGCGGCGGCTGACAATGGAAAGAGATAGAGGGGCTGGTCCGGGTATGCCGCGTTTCGCTCAGCGATATGGAAGGTGTGGTTCCCGTGCCAGGGTAGCCAGCCGAGACGCTCGTAGTAGCCCTTCAGTCCCGTGGCAAGCCCAAGCATTTCGAGGCCTCGTTCACGTGCGACCGCTGCCGCCGCCCTCATGCCCTCCTGTGCCAATCCCCGCCCGAGATCCAGTGGATCCGTTGCGACGTCTTCGATGTACCCGCCTGAGAACCGGAAATCATCGAAGACGAAGTATTGCGGCCAGAGTGAGACGTGACTCGCAACGCGGCCGTTCGTTTCGGCGAGCAGGTGCAGGCTCTCCCTTCGGTCTTCTGCGAGCCTGGCCGCATTCCGAATGGTTGGAAAGCGTTTCATGAAGTCATCAGGCATCAACTCGCGCGGGGGTGAATCGTCACTCGAGCCTTGGTGCGAGTGGACTCGCGCGAAGTCATCCGCCCAGCGGGACCGGTCTTGTTGAGAAAACCCGTCGACGTGGCGCTGGTCGGTGTATGCGCGCCCGAGCAAAACAGCCAATCTTTGGATCAGGGGCTCGGCCAGAACCGGGGCCGGGACGACTTCGAATTCCACGAGTCAGATGTTCCGGCTTCGCCACGGCCCCGTCACCTTTGTCACCAACGTGGTCTGCGCTCGTCCACCTGATGTGTCGAAGTTTGAACCATGAGGATCCGCCGCTTCGCTCTGATCGGTCTTTTCGCCGTGCTCGCCGCCTTCGCTCTGCGCGGGACAACGCCTTCCGCCAATGCCGCGGAAACCGTTGTGCTGCCGTATGCGGCTGCAAGTGAGTCCTACTACAAACTCGACACGGCCAACGGCCGGATAAGCGTGAAGGTGCACGGCGAGTACCAGAACCAGACGCAGAAGGACCTGCTCAGCCTGCCCATTTACCTCATGCCAGGCGCGGAGAACTTCACCGCGACCTCCGAGGGCTCGACGTTGGAAGCGACGATCGACCCCGGTAGCGAAGCGAACGCCGTGGCCGGGTCTGCCATCCTCAAGCTGCCCCGCGCGCTGAAGCCCAAGACCCGTATCGTCCTCGACGCGACCTACGAGATTGGCCCACGCACCGGCGGAAAGATGATGACGCTCGAGGCCGGGCTGATCGAGACTCCGTTCATCGGGCAGGGCCCGGGTTCCTTCGTCCTCGTTGACGTACCGGAAACGGGAGACACCTATCTCGACCCGGGGTGCTTGCGCGCTTCGGACCAACCCAAAGACGTCAAAGCCGGCGGTCTCGTTCGATGGGTTTGCGGGGAAGTCACGCTCATCGCGATTAACGGCGACGATCCCGACGTAGTCAGCAAGTGCGCGGCCCTCGACGACAAATGCCGGCAGCGCGTCGATGTGGCGGTCTTCTCCGCGTACGTCATGTCCATCACGGACCTGTCTCGCAGCGCCAAACTCGAGGGCGATGTAACCATGCCTTCGGGCAAGAACGTCCACATGGAACTCAAGTATTTCAAGCGAGACGCCGCCTGGGCGGACAAGCAGTTCGCGATTGCGAAGCTGGCCTTTCCGCGCCTTGAGCAAGTTTTCGGGTTCTCGTACCCGTTGGACACCATTACGATGCGTGAGTCGCACCACCTTGAAAACATCGGCGCGGCCGGGATCGCATTCAACGGAGGCGGCGAAGTCTTGCTCGCGCAGGACTCGGGCGGAGTCGACGAAGAAGTGACGGTCCACGAACTCGCGCACCAGTGGTCGACCTACAAGCACTTCCAATCGTCTTTCATGGTCGAGGGCCTGGCTGAATACGGCATGCGCGTGCTCGCTCCGGAACTCGGCATCACGCCGCGAGACTGGGCGTGGCAGGCGTTTGGCGTAAACCAACCGCTTTCCACCTGGTCGAACGGCCTGAGTGGCCTCATCACGCAGTACTTCTACGGCCGCGCTGGTTCTTTTTGGTTCGCCTATGAAGCGGCGATCGGTGGCCGGGAGAACATGAACCTCGTACTCGGCCGACTGGATGATGAAATGTCGCTCTGGCCGGTCGACGCCGGCTGGTTCATGGATCAGGGAGAGTGGGTGAGCGGCAAGAACCTCGACTCACTGTTCATGGAGTGGGTGTTCAACCCCATCACCGCCAAGACACTGATCTCCGAACGGCGAACGGCTCACGACAGCGTCGATGCGCTTCAGTCTCGGGCCCAAACGCTCGGACTTTCAGGGATGCCCTCTGACATCTATGACAATTTGCTTGCCTGGGTGTTCGATCCGGTCGCGGACCAGGTGGTGAAAGCGAACAAGGTGCTCGATTCGTACACCGAGGTTATCGCGCTGAGTGAACAGGCCGGCCTCGGCCGCCCGGATGGCGTTGGCCAATCCTGGGGCAAGAAGCGAATCGCCGACACCCAGGTGGTTGTCGAAAACCAGCGGCAGGCGATCAATACCATTCTGTCTTCGACCGAAGCGATCAAAGAAAAACCACAGGATTCACCGTCCTGGGGGATGATCGCGCAGGCTCGCGAGAAGTACTCGGCGGGCGATTTCCCGGGCGCAAAGTCGTTCGCCGCAAACGCCGTGACTTCCGCGTACAACGAGGTGGCTGCCGGGAAGATGATCGAAATCGCGAAGAAGAAGCAGGCGGATTTTAGCCCTGGCTTCTTCGGCCGAATCGGGTTGATGTTCACGAACCCGGACGCGGACCTGAAGAAAGCGGAGGAAGCCCAGGCAAGCGGCGACGGCACGGCTGCGCTGAAGCTCGCTCGGGGTGCGTACGACACGTGGGATGGCGCCAGCGAGCGGGGTATCCAGCGCCTCGCGATGGTCGCAGGGCTGATGTGTGGTCTGACATTCGTTGTTTGGTTCCTGCTACGCCGACTCGAAGGGCCTGGCAGCTTCAAAAAGGTTGGCCAGGGGCACGTTCTGGAAGTCGACCCGCAACGCCGCAGCAGTTGGAAGGACTGGGAAAACCAGAAGTAGGACTCGGGTTATTCGGCGAGGGCTTTGAGCGCGAGCCTTGCTCCGACCAGGACGAGACCGACCGCCAGCGCCCGGATGATGTGGGTATCGTGCACCCGCCGGGAGAAGTAAGCGCCGATCTGGGCGCCAGGTACCGCGCCGAGGGCAAGCATTGCGGCCTGGAACAGAGACCGATCCCAGGAGAGGTCGCCCGTGGCGAAATGCACTCCCGTACCTTCAAGAGCCATGAACGCGAGTACGAAATGTGACGTGGCGGCGGCGATATGCACCGGGAAATGAAGCATGGTCGCCATGACGGGCACATGAATCACCCCGCCGCCAATGCCCAGGAGGCTGCTCACGAAGCCAACAACGGTGCTCACGGCGATGCCCTTCCACATCTGAAATGAGTAGAAGTAGGTGTGTCCGCTTGCGTCCGTGATCTGGCGCGTAACCGTGCTCCAGCCAGTGACGGGCGGATGGATGGCGTTGGACGCTCTTCGAAAGAGCAAGACAAGTCCCAATGCGACGAGGACGAACGCGAACATCCCGTCGAATCCGCGCCGTGGTATGTAGCCAACGACTACCGCTCCGGCTATCGCTCCGGGCAGCGTCGCCAGGGCGAACCATCCGCCGCTTCGGTAGTCGATCCGTTTCTGGACGCCGTACGCCAGAGACCCGGAGGTGGCGTTCGCCCAGACGACGAACAGCGAGATCGCGGTGATGGTTTCGGGTTTCTTGTCGGGGTAGAGAAAGAGCAGAACCGGTACGAGGATGAATCCGCCGCCGGCACCTACCAGCGTGCCGAATGCACCGACGGCGATGCCGAGCGGTATTAGCAGCAGGTCGACGTTGTGCAGCGCAGTTTCCCTCCGGTTCGCTGGGCAAAGTGTTGCCCTCTAGCCGGTTGGCGTCCAACGTCGGAACCGGGCTTTTACACCGGAATGTCGCGTTCGTCCCCTCCGTACTCGAAGCGCTTCCGCATTGTTGAGCGATCCCGTAGTCGGTCCGTGAAACCGCCGATGCGATCCGTCAGGTGTGCCAGGCGGCGCTCGAGGCGACCGCGTATCCAGCTTCGCGTGGATCCAATGTGGCGGTAGCGGGAATAGCGCTGCTCCATCCGGCGTTTCGGCCTCAATTTTTGGATGCGGGAGAGCTCGCGCAGGATCGCCCGTCTGAGGACGATGGCAGTTTCGCTATGGTCAGTGTGGGCGCCGTCGCCGGGTTCTTGCACCGTGTGGTCGATGATTCCGAGCCGCAGACAATCGTGAGAGGTCAATCGCAAGCGTTCCGCCGCCTCGCCTGCCGAATTCTCCCCGCCATAAAGGATCATGGCCGCGTCTTCGGGCCGAATCACTTCGTACACCGCGTTGTCGAGCATAAGCACCCGGTCCGCGACGGCCATCGCCATCGCGCCCTCGGAATTCGCTTCGCCCGTGATGACCGCGATTGTCGGTACTGGCAGTTCGAGCATGGCAGCAGTGCATTGCGCGACGGCGAACCCGAGCCCGGCTTCTTCGTTGGCAAGGGATGGGTCGGCACCATCGGTGTCGATGAGTGTGATGAGCGGCAAGTTGAATTTCTTCGCCAGGTACATCGCCCGGCGGGCCTTCCGGAAACCAGCCGCACTGACGAGGCGGTGTTCGCCCTGACTCCGCACCTGGCCGGCAAACATCACGGCTTCTCCCGCCATCGAACCGATGCCTGCGAGGATAGACGGGTCGTCCGACCCGCTGCGGTCGCCATGCAGCGCCACAAATGATGTAGTCATTCGCGCGATGAGGTCGGCCGAGGTGGGCCGGTCCGCGTGCCTCGAAAGCTGGACCTGTTGCCAGGCACTGCGGAGCGAGTGCTGGGTGTGACCTTCGGAACGCTCTTTCTGGGCGGTCAGGCGGTAATCGTTCATCAGCAGGTCGAGCAACTGTGCGAGCGAGTCCCGCAACTGTGGCCGAGGCACCACCGCGTCGATGAGGCCGCGCTTGAGGTGCGCCTCAGAGGTGTGTGCGCCTTCGGGCAGGTCGGCTCCGGCCGCCTCCTGGAGCGCCCGCAGGGCGGCATAGCCAACCAGCGCATTCGGTTCGCTCAGGATCATGTCGGCGAGGTTCACGAAGCCCGTGTAGGCAGAGCCCGTGGTCGGGTCCGTCAGCACGGCGATGTACGGAAGGCCGGCGCGGTCATGTCGCTGTACAGCGGCCGCGATTCGCGGACCTTGCATCAGAGCGAGCAATCCCTCTTGCATGCGTGTGCCGGAGGTCGAGCAAACAACGACGACCGGGACACGTCGCGAGGTCGCCTTTTCGAACGCCCGGGTAAGGCGCTCTCCAGCCGCCACCCCGATGGATCCTCCGAGGAACGAAAAGTCGATTACTACGATCACGATGTCTCGACCGTAGACGCTGCCGGTCCCAGTAAGCGCCGATTCGGTGAGGCCGGTCCGCCGCTGAGCGTTGATCACGCGGGAGCGGTAGGACTGTTTTTCCCGAAACGAGAGCGGGTCGATGTTTGTCACACCGCGGTCATCTTCATGAAAGCTGCCCACATCGAGCAGTGTCGCCATCCGTTCACGTGCCGTCAGATGGAAATGGAACCCACAGGAGTGGCAGACCCGATAACGCTCGTATGACTTCGAACCTTCGAGATCAGCGCCACAGGAAAGGCACTGCTCGTGCTGCCGGGGTTCGGCAATCACATCGTCGGGCGACTCTCCCCGATTCAGCAGCGATTTCAAGTTCTTCATGCTTGGCAGTGTATCAAGCGAGGCCTTCAGGTGTTCCAACCAACACCCGTCGTGACTCGCCTTCTTCACGCGGGCCAACGAGTCCTTCGTCCTCCAGGATCTCGATGATCTTGTTCGCCTTCAGTTGTCCAACCTTGAGCCGGCGCTGAAGGAGCGAGGGCGAGACCCGCTGATGCTGCAATGTCAGCTCACGTGCCTTTTCGACGACCGGATCGTCGAAATCGACTTCAATTTCGGCATCGCCCCCGTTGGCATCCGCCAGCGCCTGCTCCAACAGTTCGTCAGCCGTTTCCGGCGTGAGCGCGCTGAACCGTTCGTCCTTCCAAAACTCGACCAGCCGCTCGACTTCGGCATCGGAAACATAGACGCCCTGGATGCGAATCGGCTTTGCCGCGTCAGTCGGCATGAAGAGCATGTCGCCGCGGCCGAGCAGCTTCTCCGCGCCGCCCATGTCGAGAATCGTGCGGGAGTCGGTCATCGAAGTGACTGCGAAGGCGATACGAGTGGGGAAGTTCGCTTTAATCAGGCCAGTCACGACGTCGACCGACGGTCGCTGAGTCGCTACTACGAGATGGATGCCTGTGGCGCGGGCCAACTGTGCCAGCCGGCAGATCAGTTTCTCCACCTCGAACGGCGCCGCCATCATCAGGTCGGCAAGTTCGTCGATGATGACTACCCAGTACGGCAGCTTTTTCAAGATGCGCGGGTGTTTGTTGTAAGACTCGATGTTTCGAACGGCGACGTTTGCGAACTTCTTGTAGCGCGCATCCATTTCGCCGACGACGGCCTGCAGGACCCCAACCACTTTGTCCATGTCGACGATGACTTCGCTGAAGGCCATGTGCGGGATGCCGGAATATGCGCTCAATTCGACGCGCTTGGGGTCGACCATTACGAATCGCACATCATCGGGCGAGGCGTTGACCATGATCCCCGAGATGATTGCGTTCATGCAGACGCTCTTACCGGAGCCCGTGGCGCCCGCGATGAGCAGGTGGGGCATCTTGGCGAGGTCGGCGATGACCGGCGAGCCGGAGACGCCCTTGCCGAGCGGGACGCTGAGCTTGCTTTTGCGCACCATCTCTTGGAATTCCTTAGTTTCCATAACTGCTCGCATCGTCACGACGGAGGCCGAATCGTTCGGTACCTCGATGCCAACGATTGCACGGCCCGGGACAGGAGCTTCGATGCGGAGGCTTGGGGCTGCGAGGGCGAGGGCGAGGTCGTTCTGGAGCGCGGTTATCTTGTTGACACGGACGCGCGTACGGGCCGTTTCCACGCGTTCGGTCTTCGGCCGGCCGTCAGCCGTTAGCAAGGTCTTCCCGGCCTCGTCCCGTAGCGAAACATCTTTCGTCCGCACTTCCCAGCCCGGTTCGACTCCGAACTGGGTAACGGTCGGACCTTCGTTGATTTCGACCACGGAGGCATCGACGCCGAAGCTCGCGAGCGTGTCCACGATGAGTTGGGCGCGGGCGGCGTTGTCGTGCTTCCGATGCACGCTCGGGATCGGCGCGTTCAACATTTCGACTGCTGGAAGCTGCCAGCCACTCTTCGTGCTTTCCAACTCAAGGCCGAGTTGCTGTGGCTCGTCGCCGAAGTCCAGGGCATCGTCTACGGGTTCCGGGACGGTCTCGGCAACGGAGGGAGGTTCTTCGAGGACTACGCTCGCGAAGCTGGCGGCCGCACCTGTGCCGACGGTCGAACTCGGCGATGCGGGATCGATCGATGGCCGGAAGACAACCGGCGTGCCTTCAATGGCGCCGCTACGCATCGGTTCGATACGTTCGAAGCCGCCGGCGCCGATCACGACTTCGTCCCGGTCGGGCCCGGGGCGTTGGAGGATGAAGCTGAACCAGCGCTTCGTGGCTGCGGCGGCGCGGTGGGGATGACGCCGGCGCCACGATTCTTCCATCCACATGGGAACATTTACTGCCACCCAGCGAGTAGCCGTTGGCGCGAGGAGGCTCGCAGCGAGGATGAGCACACCAAGCCATGCCAGCTTGCCGAGGAAGCCGGCGACGAGCGTCTGGCCGACTTCGCCGCCGAGGCTTACGTCCCGGAACATCACCGTTCCCGCCGACCAATTGGCTTCGTTGAGGGCGAACAAGCCCCAGAGGAAGAGCCCTAACGCAACGACTCCGCCAACTTTCCGCCAAAATTGGAGACCGTTCAGATACCACTCTCTCCAACCAGCGAGCGCGGCGAGGACGGCCCAGGCGAGGATTACGAAGATCCCAAGCCCCACCGTGCGGAGGACGGAATCGCGTATGTCGGCGATGGCGCCCCGTACATCGGCAAAGAACAGCACCGCCACCAGTGCGGCGACGGCAGCCAATGATCCGAGCACCTCGGGGCGATTCAGGAAATCAAGCGAGAACTGGCTCTTCCGTTTCCGACCACGTGGAGCGCGCTCCTGACGGGTCGGGCGGGGCCGTGTTCGTGCGCGTGCCGCCATGGCCTGCACTCCTCATCAACCGCCCCGAACCCCCCGCAGGTCTCGTGACGGCGGTAGCCGATGGATTCCCCGACTTAGACCTCGACAGTCACCGTCAGCACCATTGGCCGCCTGCGGGTCTCATCATAGAGGAACTTACTCACTGAGTCGCGAATCCTGGTGTTGATGTCACTGAACTCGACGTAGTGAGTCGAGCCCTCGAGTGCCTTTGCGACCACTCCCCGGCAGCGCTCGATGAGGTCCTCCTGCTCCTCGGCATCGATGAATCCACGTGTCAGGATCTCTGCGGAGCGTTCGAGTTTGCCCGTCTGTTTGTCCACCGAAACCATCACCACGACAACCCCGTCCGTGGAGAGATGGGCACGATCGCGAAGGATGTGCTGGTCCACGTCGCCGATTCCAAGGCCGTCGACATAAACGTAACTCGCCGGTACCCGTTCACCGGCGTAGGCATTCTCCTCGTCGATCTCGAGGACATCGCCGTCAGTCAACACAAAAGCGTTGCCTTCGGGGACGCCCACGGATTCGGCGAGCTTGGCGTGGACGACGAGGTGACGATATTCGCCGTGTATCGGGACGAAGTATTCGGGCTGAAGGAGGCCCTGAATGATCTTGAGTTCCTCACGGCTGGCGTGGCCGCGGACGTGGATGTTCGAAATTCGGTTGTAAAGGACTTCGGCGCCGAGCCGGAAGAGGTTGTCGACATTTCGATAGACAGCGGTTTCGTTGCCTGGAACCGGGCTCGACGAGAGGACAACCGTGTCGCCCTTGGCAATGGTGATATGGCGATGGTCGCCGTTGGCCATGCGGGTGAGCGCGCTCGTGGGTTCGCCCTGGCTGCCGGTGGTGATGATGATCAGCTTCGCCGGAGGCGTGTTTCGCATTTCTTCGACGCCGATGATCACGCCGTCTGGGGCGTTAATGTAGCCCAGTTGGCGAGCCATCGCGACGTTGTCGATCATCGAGCGGCCCGTCACGAAAACCTTGCGACCGGTAAACACGGCAGCGTCAACTACCAGCTGGACGCGCGAGATCAGCGAAGCAAACGTCGCAACGATGACGCGGGCCTTGGCATTCACGACGATCGTCTTGATGGCCTCGCCGACGAGCTGTTCGCTCGGGGTGTAGCCCTCCATTTCGGCGTAAGTGGAGTCTGCCATGAGGAGCAAACAGCCCTCAGCACCCACTTGGGCCAGGCGAATGAGGTCAGTGTGCTGGTCCATCACCGGGGTGTGGTCGAGTTTGAAATCGCCGGTGTGCACGACGGGGCCGAGTGGCGTCCGGATGATCAATCCGCACGCGTCCGGGATGCTGTGGGCGACGGTGAAGAACTCCACATCGAACACACCCGCGTTGATGACCTCCCCGGGAGCGACGACATGCGTCTCGGAATCTTGCAGCAGGCGATGTTCCTGCAGCTTTACCCTGATCAAGCCGTCGGTCAGGCGGGCGCTGTAGATCGGCGCTTTGAATTCGCGCATGAAGTAGGGCAGTGCGCCGACGTGATCTTCATGGCCGTGGGTGAGGAAAATCGCACGCAGCTTATCTTTGCGGTCGCGAAGGTAAGTGAAATCGGGAATGACGAGGTCGACGCCGAGCATCTCCTCTTCGGGGAACATCAGTCCGACGTCGATGACGATGATGTCGTCGCCGTATTCCAGAAGCATCATGTTGCGGCCGATTTCGCCCAGGCCGCCCAACGGTATGACTCGTAGTGTGTTTTCTGCCATCAGGTCCTATTCAAAAAGTCGGATTTGTTCAGGATTCTCTGCCGCGCTCGAATCAACGGTTTCGGCCGGCGTGATTTCTGGTATCGGTTCGGATTCGATTGCGCTCGTGTCCAATTCGACCGCCGCAATCGCTTGTGGTGGTTCAATCGTAGCGGTATCTGGCGCGTATGTCGGGTTCTCCGGAATTTCAGGTAATTCGGATGGCAACGATTCGCTCGGGAGGCCCACCGGTTCCGAGACCATCTCGGTAGCGGGTGGCGACCAGGCTTGCGAGCGCAACGCGCGGGCGCGTTCGAGGATCGCCGGCAATTTTGCGAAATCATCAAGCAGCACCTGCCGGAGATTGCCCTGGTGGAGGGCCGCTGCCGGGTGGTACATCGGCACAATAAGGCGGCCATCGACTTCGCGAACGCTGCCGTGAATCCGTGAAATTGCTTGCTGTGGGAACCACTTCGCCATCGAAAATCGCCCGAGCGTGACGACGACGAGCGGGTCAACCATGTCCAGTTGCAGATCCAGGTACTCCCCACAGGCCGCGATTTCATCGGGAAGTGGGTCGCGGTTTCCCGGAGGTCGGCACTTCAAGACGTTGCATATGTAGACGTTCTCACGAGTGAGCCCACCCGCCTGGAGCAACTCGCTGAGGAATTGGCCCGCGGCGCCGACGAAGGGCCGACCCTGCTTGTCTTCGTTCACGCCCGGCGCCTCGCCGATGCACATGACTTCGGCGGTCAGGGGGCCTTCCCCGGGAACAGCATTGGTGCGCGTGGTGGAAAGCGCGCACATCGTGCAGGAACGGATGACTTCGTAGAGTTCGGTGGCGCGTTCTTCGAGCGTGATCATGCCGACTCGGCCGCCAGGGCAATCCGGTCCTGACGGTCGCGCCGCAGTCGCCTCCGGGCCGTCACGAGCATTTGCGCACCGATGGCTATCAAGACGGCGGCAAACACTACCTGTAGTGTCCGGCCACCCATGAAAGCTGCTACCACAGCCCCGATGATTGCTCCGGGCAGGGCAGCCGGTGCGATCCAGCGGGCGGCCTCGATATCGACCGTGCCGATACGGTAGTGCGTCCATCCGCCAGAAATTGATGCGGCGACAACCACCCAGAGCGAGATGCCCTGTGCTTCGTGCTGGCCAACTCCGAGGCCAAGGACCAGTGCCGGGACGAAAATCGACCCTCCGCCTACACCGAGAGCGCCGGAGGTCACTCCGCCGACGAGGCCAATGGCGGTGGCTGCGCTCGTCTCGCGCCAGCCGTGCGTTTCTATTAGCGGGTCGATGTGTTGCCAAAACAAGATGCGGATGGAGATGGCGATCAAAAAGATGCCGAACAACTGGCGGAGCTGAAGCGCCGGGATTTTCGATGCCCCCCGCGCCCCCAGATAGGCGCCAACGGTCGCTCCAGCGCCGAGTGCGAGGATGAGTGAGTAGCTCAGCGATTCGTTGAGTGAGTAGGCGATTGCCGCGACCAGTGCCGTGACCGTGATGACCACGAGTGAGGTGCCATGGGCCACGTGTTGCGGCATCTTCATCGGGCCGGTCATCAGGGGGATCATCACCGAGCCCCCGCCGCCGCCCAGCAACCCGCTGATGAACCCCGCCCCCAGACCGGCGGCCGCCGCGACTTCTCGTCGCCGACCGTGGATGCTCTGGTTGGTCATGCAGCTTCAGCCACGGACTTCCGCTTCGGTTGAAGGATCCACGCGAAGAACACCCCAACGAAATAGAGGAAGAACAGCGGACCGGCAACGAGTGATTGGTTGTAGGGGTCCGGTGTCGGCGTAATCACCGCTGCAATCACGAATATGATGACAACTGCATAGCGCCAGAACTGCAGCAGTTGCTTCGCCCGGACCAGATGCAGGCGCGCCGCCAGACCCAAAACCACGGGCAATTCGAAGGATATTCCTACCCAGAAAATGATCCGGATGGCGAAGCCCAGGTACGCGGCCGCATGAGGAATGATTTGGACCTGGTCGTTGCCGAAATTGAGGAGGAATCCGAGCGAGCGGGGAAGAATGACCCAGTAGGCGAAGGCCATTCCCCCGAGCAGGAATCCGACCACCGCGATCATGCCGGGGAAGATCACCTTTTTCTCTCGAGGCGTGAGACCCGGGACAATAAAGGCAAGGATCTCGTAGAGAATCACGGGCGAAGCGATTGTCAGCCCGCCATACAGGCCGATCTTGATGGCCAGGCCAATGGATTCGGTCGGAGAGAATGCGACTAGCTTGAACTCTGGGATCTCCTGGCGAGCGGGCGCGAGAAGCCAACCGAGGATCGTCTCCCAAAAGAGGAAGCTCACGATCGTGCCGAGGACCACCGCTGCGGCGCAGACTACGACCCGGTTGCGGAGCTCCTTCAGGTGCTCGAGAAGGGTCATCTCGGCGGCGCCGTGATACGCCTCGCTGCCGGCTGGGCGAATCGGGATCGGTTCGTTGACCTGTTCGGCGGCCATGAACCTAGAACACCATCGGTGGCTGTGCCGGCTTGTCGCTGACCACTGGTTCTATAGGCGAGTCGGCGGTTGGCGCTGTCAGATTCGGCAATGCGGGCAACAAAGGCTCCGCGGGCAGGATTCCACCGGAATCCACCGATGTCTCGCGGAATTCCTGATTCATTTTTATCTGCTCGGTGCGCATGACCTTCTGAGCTTCATCTACGTGGCCCTTCACGGTCCGGTACTGTTCGTCGAGGTAATCAATCTCATCCTTGAATTCATCACGAACGGCGCGCGCGTAGCCCTGCATTTGGCGCACGGCGCGGCCGATCTGGTACGCCATGGTCGGCAAACGCTCGGGTCCGACGACCACGAGCAGCAGCACCAGTACGAGCAGAAGTTCCTGGTAGCCTATGCCCAGGAATTCCAACGAAACCTCCCGCCGGTAAGCAGAGCGCCGCTCGGCGGCCTACTTATCTTCGACGCCGTGATCTTTCAAATAGTCTACGGCGTCCTGCACGGTAGCGATCTTTTCCGCGTCTTCATCGCTGATTTCCAGTTCGCCACCTTCGGAGAACTCTTCCTCGAGCGACATGATGAGCTCGACGAGGTCGAGGGAGTCGGCGTTCAGGTCGTCGACGAACGACGCGCCCGGGACGACCTCTTCTTCTTCGACACCAAGCTGCTCGACGACGATTGCACGGACTCGTTCGAATACTGTTGCCACGGTGGGGAGTACTCCTGGGTTGTTGCTTGTTTGAGATTCGGGTTCTGGCTGAAGTTCCGCTTTCTGCGGTTCGGGAATGGCCGCTCGCGCGACCTTGATTCGTTCGCTGACGGTCCGGAGGACTCCGTTTACGAAAGCTGGTGAACTCTCTCCACCATATCGGTGCGCGAGTTCCACAGCTTCGTTTACGACGGCCGCGACCGGCGCCGAATTATCGGAAAGCAGTTCCCATATTGCAAGGCGAAGGATGTTCCGGTCAACGATGGCGAGCGTGTCTACGGGATACTGTGTGGCTGCGTCCTGGATGTGTTTATCGAGCTCATCGCGACCTTCGATGACGCCGCTCAAGATGGCTCGTCCATAGGCGCCCGGGCGGTTCTTACCAACTGATGCGTCGTGCTTCGTGGCTTCTGCAAGTTGGCGCTCGAACGCTTCGATTGCAGCGTGTTCCGAAGTCTCGGACTCGTAGAGCGATTTCAACGCGATTTGGCGCACCTGTCGCATTGGGTTCTGGCTCACGCCATCACCATACCGCCATCTACGTGAATGCACTGGCCGGTGATGTAGCTCCCGCCATCGCCGGCGAGAAAGGCCACCAGAGGGGCGACTTCTTCCGGGGCAGCGATGCGACCGAGCGGGATCTGACCCATCACCGCGGTGGTCGCCTGCTCCGTCATACCCGCGATGATGTCCGTCTGGATGAAGCCCGGAGCCACCGCGTTGCAGGTGATGCCGCGGGATGCCACTTCGCGAGCTACAGAGCGGGTGAATCCGATGACTCCAGCCTTCGCTGCGGCATAGTTTGCCTGGCCGGCGTTGCCCATCACGCCGACGACACTGGTGATATTGATGATCCGCCCTCCGCGGGCGCGCAGCATCGGCCGCATCGCCGCCTTAGTCACCAGGAACGTACCGCGCAGGTTCGTGTTGTGCACGGCGTCCCAATCGTCTTCGGACATGCGCATCAAGAGGCCGTCGCGCGTGATGCCGGCATTGTTTACGAGGATATCGAGGCCGCCGAAGCGGTCGATTGTTTCTTTGACCATGTTGGCTGCGGCTTCGGGGTTCGAAACATCACCCCCGATGGAGGCGGCCTCGCCGCCAGCCGCTACGATTGAGGCGACGACGTCTTCGGCGAGTGCGCCGTTGCTGTTGTAGTTGACCGCAACCTTCGCCCCGCGCGCCGCCAGTTCAATGCAAATAGCCCGGCCGATTCCACGCGAGCCGCCCGTAACCAACGCAACGCGTCCATCCAATTCACCCATTACCAAAGACTCCATCGAAAGCGGATTGTGCCACGTCGCAGGCAGCCGTACTTCTCGGTGTGTTGGCGCCGATGTGATCGCGACAACGTTCGAATCCGGGGAGAACAGTAGCCGGTGTAGGTGGGAGTGGCGACTAGAGAGAGACGCGGACTGTCGTGGCGTCGTTCACGTTGATGCAGTTCGACTTGCGCAGCATGCGCTTTATGATCGCCGTCAGCACACGGCCAGGCCCGAACTCGACGAAGGTCTCAACGCCCTGGTTTCCGAGGTACTCCACGGTCCGGCTCCACTGCACCGGGCGGCAGAGCTGGTCGATCAGTTCGTGTCGAATCTGGACTTCCTCGGTGACCGGAGTTGCCGTGCAGTTTGCGACGACCGGCACGATTGGGTCCGAAATAGCAGCTGTAGCCACGGGCTGAACCATACCGTCGGCCGCGGGACGCATCAGCGAACTGTGGAAGGCGCCGCTCACGCTCAGTGGAATCACTTTAACGGCGCCTCGCGCCTTGGCGTAATCCAGCGCTCGGACGACCGCCTCTCGGCGACCGCCAATCACGATCTGGCCGGGGGCGTTGACCGTGCAGATCTCGGCGCCAGCCTCTCGGCAAACCTCTTCGCAATCAGGGATGTCGAGGCCGAGCACGGCGGCCATAGTCCCGGGGTTCTTGTCCCCGGCGGCCTGCATCATCTCGCCGCGAGTTCGAAGGAGCCGGATTGCGTCTTCGAACGGCAATGCGCCAGCGGCGACGAGAGCCGGATATTCACCCAGCGAGTGTCCGGCGACATAGGCGGGCTTTTTGAGCAGCGCCGGAGAGAGTTCAGTAGCGACTCGTAACAGCGCGAGGCTAGTGACCGCGATCGCTGGTTGTTGGTTGCGGGTCTGCTGGAGTTCTTCCTCCGGCCCTTCGAAGCAGAGCTTCGAGAGTTTGAAGCCAAGGATTTCATCGGCCCGGTCGTACAACTCACGCGCGGAAGGAAACTCGTCGTAGAGATCCTTGCCCATACCGACGGATTGCGCGCCCTGTCCAGGGAACACGAACGCGCGATCGGGCTGTACAGGTTCTTCGAGGGCGATGAACGGCGCCGCCGCCAGTCCCGGGTTCGTTAGCTGTCCAGGTCGGGATTCGGAAGCTCGATGACTTCCCGGCCCCGGTAGGTCCCGCAGATCGGGCAAGCGTGGTGCGCCAACCGAGGGCTCTTGCACCGCGGACAATCGATAACGTGTGGCATCTGGATTCTCAGATGGGAACGGCGTTTCCCCTGCCGTGAGGAGGGGTACTTCCGCTTGGGCAGCGGGGCCATAACGGGACTCCTTCAGGTATCTACCCATTCGTCTTACGCTTCAGTGTTACGAGCGCCTGCCAACGAGGGTCTATTGGCGTCCGGTCGCACTGGCATGGTGCAATGCTCATATCTGTCCCACAAACCGGGCAAATCCCGGGGCAGTCTGGACGGCAAAGCGGCTGCATTGCTGCAGCCATCTCGCTATATTGCCGCACCGCTTCCGTAATGTCGATCGTGTGGTCCATCCCAATCAGGAACGAATCCTGTTCCGTCTCGAGCTTTTTTCCGCTAACGGGGTCCACCTGCTGGGCGAAAATCTCCTCAAACTCGACGCCGTCGTAATAGCAGAATGGCACGACGCAGCGGCTGCATGCCGCCTCTAGCCCGACATGGGCGATGCAGCGTACCAGCACGCCGTCGGGCATCCGAATGAGTTCGACACGGCCCGAGCGAACGGCTCCTTCGGGCTCAAGCTCGTACCTTCGGCTCGCGCCCACTTCCTGGCGCAACAGTTGAGAAACGTTGTAGAGCATGGGCGCCTCGCGGGGTGAGAGGTCCTCCTAAGGGTACATCACCGTACTCAGTGGGGGTCGGAACGTCACGTTTGACACTCGACGGCGCCGCTCCGGGCTGCC
Organism: bacterium; assembly: GCA_039933735.1. Taxonomy (GTDB): domain Bacteria; phylum Chloroflexota; class Dehalococcoidia; order Tepidiformales; family Tepidiformaceae; genus Amarobacter. The sequence continues at coordinate 44,849 of JBDTNM010000002.1, forward strand.
TAGACTCCGCGCCGTGAAGATCCTCGGCATCCTCACCAGCAACGTTACCGGCGGGGATGTCGAAATCCCTCAACAGGACATGTTCCCCGCCCGGATGCAGGCGGCACTGGCCAAGGAACTCAACGAGCATGTGGACGTCGAAGCGCGCTCGGCCTGGCCAACCCAGAAGCTGCCCAACCGGGTTGACGACTGGGTTCGGAACTTCGAACCGGACCTCGTCGTCTTCTCGATCATCGGATTCTGGTTCATGTACGAATCCACGCCGGTCCGGCTCCAACGAAAGCTAGGTCTGCCGGGGCGCATCCTCGGCCGTGCGTCACGCGAAGCGGCCGCCCGGCCCCGGCTGGCTCACAATCGAGTGTTTCAGTGGTCACGCAAGCGGATCCAAGAGGCCGTTGGCGGCCAAGCCTGGTTCACTCCCGAAGAAGTGATTGCCTCGTCTCAGCGGGTGATCAGCACTTGCCTTCGGCGCGAATCCACTTACATCGTGGTCGTCGGGCCGTCCGGTGGAGAGAAATGGGCGCGCAATGAGGCTCATTTGCGTGAACTGCTTCTTCGCCGGAGGCGAGTCGACCGCGAGATGGCGGCCTTCTGCAAAGCGCACCACGTTGAGTATTGGGACGAGCCGATGCTCGCAACGATCACCGATCCTCGGCCAGCATCGCTGCAGGGGGATGATCTTCACCTCGACCGCGAGGGCCACCGCCGATTGGCCGAGCATCAATTCGGACTTGCGCTGGGGATGGTTCGCCGCGCCCGGGAGCATAGCCGCGGCACGGGCGGTGCGACAGCCGGGCACATAACGGCCGACGCTCTGTAACGATTCGTCGAAATCGTTGCGGGAGGGCGGACTTTCCGTTTACGGGTCGAACTCCCGCGCCTAGGCTTAGTGCTACGGTTAGCCCTTCAGCAGTGGAGGATTGACACCGTGAATCGCAAACGGCGAAGCGTGAATTGGCTCAAGTAACCGACATCCGCACCCTCCAAGAAATCGATGATGAAGCGGCAACACTTCGCGCCGCTTTGGACGATGTGGAACGCCGTTTGCGCGGTTCCGAGGAGTTGAACGAAGCCCGCCGCACCGCTTCGACGGTCGAAAATGAGTTGGCGGACGCCGGCCGCGCCCAACGCCGCATCGAGGGCGAAGTGCAGGGGCTCACGGCGAGAATCGAACCGGAAGAGAAGCGGCTTTACGACGGCTCAGTTCGAAATCCGAAAGAACTCACGAACATCCAGCACGAAATCGACAACCTCAAGCAGAGCCGTTCGAAACTTGAGGATTCGCTCCTCGAAGTGATGACCAACCTTGACCGCATCGAACGCGATGACGCCGCCGCGAAGAAGGTTCTCACAAGCGAGGAGAAACGTTGGGAGAAGGACCAGGGCGACCTCAAACATGAGGGCCATCGCCTGACCGACCTGATCGCTCGAGCCGATGCCCGCCGCGAGGCCCAACGGCTGAAGATCAATCCCCGCAACCTTCTCGTCTACGAGGACGTGCGCCGCCGCCGCGGAGGCGTCGCCGTGGCCCGTGTGACGGGCGGGATTTGCGGCGGCTGCCGCGTGGGCATTCCGGAAGCAATCCGCAAGCGCGCCTTTGGCGTCGATCAGCTCGCACAGTGCCCGAACTGCGAGCGCATTTTGTACGTGGGGTAATCCGCCATGCGAGCCGTGGGCTACTTCGCGGAGGGTGCGCGCCGTAACGGGCTCAAGCGCAGCATTGCCGAACAGAACCAGGCCTTCATGGATTTCTGTACGCGCCAGGGTTTCGAAATCGCGGCCACCTTCGTCGACACTGCAGACGAGCAGGGAGCGGTCGCTGGATTCACGCAGATGCTCCACTTCCTTGGGCGTGCCGACCGCGGATTTACGGTAGTGGCGGTCGACGGTCTTGGAACGCTCGGCCACGATCTTGGTCAGTCGGCGTTGCGACTGCTGGAAATCGAACAAACCGGTTGCCAGGTGTTGATCGCGGCCTCCGGTCACGAAGCCTTTCGCGAACTCGTGGATACGTGGGCCGATCGCGGAGACGGGACTCCGGTATCCGAAAAAGTGCGCTCGGCGATGCGGCGGAAGGCTGTCAAGGGCGAGGTTCTCGGCCGGCCACCCTACGGCTACCGCGTAAGTCCCCGTCGACGCCTTGAGTTAGTGCCGGAAGAGGCAGTCGTCGTGCGCTACATCTTCCGCCTTTATCTCCAGGAAGAGATGGGCATCCGCAAAATCGCGGGCCAACTGAACTCCGAGAGCGTCGCCACGCGCAGGGGCGGCCGCTGGAGCATGGTCACGGTTCGCGACATCCTGCGGAACCGGGCCTATCTCGGCCACTACTCCCGCTTCGGGACCACCGTCACCGGGTCGCACCCATCGCTTGTGTCGCCGGAGGACTTTCGCAAGGTTCAGGATCGACTGCAGACGCACCATGGCGCGATTCGAACTCGCACAGTGCAGCCGTTCCTCTTGAGCGGGCTGGTCTATTGCGGCAAGTGCCAAAACAAACTGATTGGTGTAAGCCGCCGCCAGACGTGGACGACGAAGGCCGGCGAAAAGAAAACCGGGGCCTATCGCTACTACCAGTGCGAATCGCGGACGAACCAGAGCGCATGCGCCTACAACACCCAGCGGGCCGCTGAACTCGAACAGCGGGTTCGCGCCAGCCTCAAGAACAGCGACCGGCCGATTACTCGCTTTCCTCGCGCCGGCAATGTCGACGGCTATCTCGTCGACCTCGTTGGCCAGGTGGATCGAGTCGAGGGACGGATGAAGCGAAATCGCCGCCAGGTCGAGGAACTCGTGGCAGACGCCGCTCATGGCCACATCACGGTTGAACGAATGAAGTTGCTCGGTGGCGACCTGGCACGAGAGCACCTCGATCTCGAATCCGAGCTCACGGCGGCGAAGGACCGGCTGCACGCTCAACATTCAGAGGCGGAGCGCCATAAGCACCTGGAAGCGCTACGCGAGAAGCTCATTCGCGATTGGGAACAGCTGCCCTTTGAGACGCTGCAGTCGGCCCTTCGCGACATCCTCGACCGGGTGGAAGTCGA
>JBDTNM010000003.1:0-44663 GCA_039933735.1 bacterium
GAAGCGCTCAGGAGGCCGTCATGGACAGCAGCTACGAACTCATGCAGGAGATCATCTCGGGCAAGCGCCCCGATGCCGATATCGTGCGTCCCTCGGCCATCATGCCTTTCGTTATCGAATCTGACGGTCGCCGAGAGCGCGGCTACGACATCTACTCGCTGCTGCTGAAAGAGCGCATCGTCTTCCTTGGCACCCCCATCGACGCGATGGTCGCCAACATCATCATTGCCCAGCTTCTCTACCTCGCCCGTGAAGACGATGAGAAGGACATCATGATGTACATCAACAGCCCGGGCGGCAGCGTTACCGCCGGCCTCGCGATCCTCGACACGATGGCATTGATCCGCCCGGACGTTGCCACACTCTGCATGGGCATGGCCGCCAGCATGGGTACCGTGATGCTCACTGCCGGCGCGAAGGGCAAGCGTTACGCGCTGCCGAACAGCACCATCCACCTGCACCAGGTGCTGGGCGGGGCCCAGGGCCAGGCCCGCGATATCGAAATCCAGGCGCGCGAAACGCTTCGCCTGCAAAAGGTCCTGCGCAACATCATTCAGCAGACTACCGGCCAGCCGATGGAACGGATCGAGCATGACACCGACCGAGACTTCTATCTCGACCCGGTGGGCGCTAAGGACTACGGGCTGATTGACGAAATCCTGGAGAAGACACCGAAGGGTGGCGTGGTTGCAGCGAGCCCGAACGGAAAGGTCAGCTAGGCTTCGGTTCGCCCCGGTCGCTCGAGACCGCAAGGGCAGTCGTGCCCCGTGTGATGACCCCACCGCAGGAATTCCGGCGAAAGGTCGGCGCCGTTCGGCCAAACCGCCGTTTCCAATTCACTGTCGAAACGAACCTGGCGGAAGAATTTCTCGTCCTTGAGCGGCCGGAGAACTTCCCCATCGAGGTCGTCCTTCATGTCAACTTCGCGCTCAAACCCGTCCGCGAATCGCACCAAAATGATGAAGTCCCGTACGTACTTCACGTCACGCACGATGATTTCCAACGGATAAGGTCCTGGTCCAACTAGTTCAGAGGACGAATCTTCGTCGGTGGCAACCCGTCCCGCATACGTTCCCAATTGTCGGCCAATTCCTTTCGGTGCTGCGAAGCCCATTCTAACACCAGGGCCATGACTCTCGGAGAAAGGCGCCCACGGTCGATCTCCAGGGTGTTGATAACGATGGAAGCCCGCTGTTCTGCGTAGCGGACGTGGAAATGGGGCGGGTTATGTTCGTCGTCATACATGGCAACGATGATGCCGAAGAACCGTGCTATCTCACCCATGGGCCGCCGGGATCACATCCATGCCCATAGACGGTTGCAGCACCTCGGGAATGCCGATGCTGCCGTCTTCGCGCTGGTAGTTTTCCATCACGGTGATCATCGTACGGGGCAAGGCGAGGCCACTGGCGTTCAGCATGTGCGGATAACGCGTCGGCTCGTCAACGACGTTGCGGTAGCGGATGTTCGCGCGGCGGGCCTGGAATTCGAGGCAGTTCGAGGCCGAACTGACTTCCAACCACTCGCCCTGGCCCGGCCCCCAGATTTCGAGGTCCGTGGTGCGCGTCGCATTGAACCCAATATCGCCGGAACACAGCTCAAGCACCCGGTAGGGGAGGCCCAGCAGTTCGGGGATGGCGCGGGCGCGCGCCACCAGTTTGTCGAACTCAGCGGCGCTCTGCTCGGGTTCGCAATAAACGAACATCTCGACCTTTTCGAACTGGTGAAGCCGCTTGATCCCGCGCACATCGCGGCCAGCGCTCATTTTTTCCCGGCGAAAGCACGGCGTGTGTCCGACGAACCGCATCGGAAGCTGGCCCGGAGGAATGATCTCGTCCCGATAGAGGTTTACGAAGGCCACTTCGGCGGTGGGGATGAAGAAGTAATCCTCTTCAGCATCGCGATAGAGGTTGTCTCGAAATTTCGGCAGCTGTCCCGAGGCGTAGAGCGACGCTTCGTTGAGCATGTACGGGAGGTACGCCTCGGTGAAGCCGGCCCGGCCGTGCTCGTTGAGCATGAACTGGATCAGGCATCGTTGGAGCTTCGCCAGCGGCCCTTTGAGTGTGTAAAAGCGGGATCCTGACATCTTGACGCCGCGCTCGATGTCCAGGCCGCCAACGATCTCGCCAAGTTCCCAGTGAGGTCGCGGCGTGAATGGGAACTGGGGCAGGTCGCCAACTACTTCGACGACTTTGTTCGAAGTCTCGTCGGGGCCCTTGGGCACGTTCGGGTCGAGGATGTTCGGGACTTCGTAGAGCTTTTCCTGCAGTTCCGTCTCGATCTTCTTCAGGCGGCCGTCGAGGCGGTCGATCTCGTCTCCCACGAGGCGCATCTCAGCGATGCGGACTTCGCGGTCCGAAGCTTCCTTCGATGCACCTATCGCCTTGCTGACTGTGTTGCGCTTCGCCCTGAGTCCTTCGACCTGCTGAAGGAGTTCGCGGCGTTCTTCATCCAACTGGAGGATTCGGTCGACGGGCGCAGTTGTGTTTCGCAGCAGCACATCGCGCTTTACGCGGTCCACGTTCTCACGGATGTACTGCAAACTCAGCATCAGTCAGGGCTCCCGTTGGCGGCTTCAAGTGCGCGAAGGCCCAGGAGTCTGACGTCCTCGGCAACGGCCACGAGCGTACCATCGGGCGCCGGAAGCGAAAACGACCGGGCCAGTTCCGCAGCCATGAACCAACGGTGCATGCCGTGTGGAATTGGTGACGCGAAATTCACGCGGGTGAGCGCACGCGTGAAGTAAACGTGATCGATGTGCTGATGGAACGGCTGATCGGCCCGGACGATGTCTTCGATCAGAATGACCGCAGGCGGCGGCACTACTTGCGGCGCATCGACGACCAAAAGGTTCGAAGGAGGAATCACTTCCACTTCGAGCCCGGTCTCTTCCAGCGCCTCCCGGAGGGCGGCCTGAACAGGATCTTCGTTCGCCTCGAGATGCCCGCCGGGCGGCAGCCACATCCGCAGCTTGTGGTGCCAAAGCAAGAGCGTGCGATCAGCGGCGACCACGTAGGCAGTCGCGGTGTGGTGCCGTTCGATCGCGGGTACCGTCACTCCTTCAGCGATTTCAGCGGTGGAAAGAGGATGACTTCGCGGATCGACGACTGGCCCGCAAGCATCATGATCAGCCGGTCAATGCCCATCCCGAAACCCCCGGTGGGCGGCATCCCGTGTTCGAGCGCGAACAAGAAGTCTTCGTCCACGAGTTCGACCTCGTCATCGCCCGCCTCCTTGAGCGCCAACTGCTCGGCGAAGCGCGCACGCTGTTCGATCGGGTCGTTAAGTTCGGTATACGCGTTCCCGAACTCGAATCCCGCCATGAAACATTCGAAACGCTCCACGAGTCGGTCGTTACCCGGCTTGCGCTTCGCCAGAGGCGAGAGCTCCACCGGGTAGTCGAGCAAGAACGTCGGCTGGATGAGGTTCGGCTCTATGTAATGCGACATCGCCTCGTCGCAAAGCTTCCCGTAGCCCGCGTTTGCCGGCGCTTCTACCCCGCGCAGCCGGAGTTCCTGGCGCAAGGCGTCCGCAGTCGTGAAGTCGTCCAGATCTGGGCCGCCGTACTCCCGCATGGCATCGAGGAACGTGACTCGCCGCCAGGGCGCGGCGAGGTCGATCTCCATGTCCCGGAAAACGATCCTGGTGGTCCCGAGCACGTCTTCGGCCATGGAACTGACCATTTGCTCGACCATTTCGGCCACACCGAGATAGTCGGTGTAGGCCTCGTACGTCTCGATCATCGTGAACTCAGGATTGTGCTTGAAGCTCATCCCTTCGTTGCGGAAATTGCGACCGATCTCATATACCCGCTCGAAACCGCCGATTATGAGCCGCTTCAGGTGCAATTCGAGGCTGATGCGCAGGACCCGGTCTTCATCGATCGCGTTGAAATGCGTGTAAAACGGCCGCGCGGCCGCCCCACTTTCGGATTCCTGGAGGATGGGGGTTTCCACTTCGAGGAATCCCCGCGCATCCAGGAACCGACGAATGCCGGCGATCACCTTGCTGCGAATGGTGAAGACTTTCCGCGTCTCTTCATTCGCCATCAAGTCCAGGTATCGGCGGCGCTGCCGCGTCTCCGGGTCCGCAAGGCCGTGGAACTTTTCCGGCGGTGCGTGCAGAGCCTTCGTCAGCATGGTCCAACTGGTCGCGCCCACCGTGGGCTGGCCCGTGCGGGTCCGCATAGGAGTGCCGTGGACGCCGATGAAATCGCCGAGGTCGATCAGCTTGAGCGAGTCGTAGTCTGCCAGGCTGTTCTGGCGAAACAACGCCTGCACCCGGCCGAAGCCATCTTGCAAGTCGATGAACGTCGCTTTGCCCATGTCTCGTTTGGCAACCACCCGGCCTGCCACATCGGCTTCGATTCCGGCAACTTCCGATTGGCCTTCGGGAAGCGCGTCAACGAGCGCACGAATGTCGGCCGAAGTGTGGGTCCGAAGCGAACGAAGCGGGTAAGGATCGATCCCAGCGGCGCGCATCTCTTCGATCTTCGCGACCCGCTGGGCCATCAGTTCATCCACAGGGTCCCCCTTCCGAAAGCAAACGAGCCGCCCGGTGTTGGGCGGCCCGCAATAAGAATCACCGGGCCGCCGCTCAGTCGATTTTCAAGACTTTCACTTTGATAAGGCCTTTAGGCGCGTTGATGTCCAGCACGTCGCCCACCGCTTTGCCAAGCAATGCGGCGCCAACCGGCGACTCGTTCGAGATCTTGCCGTGGGCAGCATCGGCCTCAGGAGCCCCAACAATCTGGTAGTGGCGCACTGCGCCGTCCCAATCGACCTGGACACCGCTGCCGATAACGATGCGGCCGGCGGCGTGGGCGCCGTCCTCATCAATGGGCCGGGAGCGCCGGATGATGTCCTCCAATTCGAGGATCCGGCCCTCTACTTTTCCCTGCTCAAGTTTGGCATCGTCGTATTCGGCGTCATTCTGGCTGGTGCCCTGGCCCTGGGCGTTGTGGATCATCTCCGCCACCTCGCGGCGGCGGGCGTGAAGTTTCTCAAGCTCCTGTTCGAGCTTTGCTTTTCCTTCACGTGTGAGCGGAACGGGCTTGTCAGTCATGTCGTACCCTACGGTTTGCGCCGATCAAAAAAAGCGACCGAGGCCGAAGTCGGCCTCAGTCACGTCGGCGAAGTATACGTTCCAATTCGAGCCGGTCGCAAACTCAGGAGAGGCTTCTTCATTGCCTGACGACAGCCCCAACTCTTCCTCGCGATTCAGCTCCAGCGGGTCTTCCGGCGGGAACAACGAACCCGACTCGAACTGGTACGGGCAGTCGGGGCCCGCGAACTTGCGCCGGCGCGAGTCGCCCGGCGCCCCGCCTTCCCCGCCACCTCCTACTCCTGAACCGACCCTTGGGCGTCGCCAGTTGGCCGGAGTGGCGGCGATCGGGCTCGCTTCTGCACTGGTGGGCGGAATCGTTGGCGGCATCATCGTCTCTCGGACCGACGGAAACGATGCCACCATCTCCGGAAACTCGCCCGGAGACGTGTCTTCGGTATCTGTCGAGCAGACGAGTGCCATCGCGGAGGCCGCCGCCAATGCCCGCCCGAGCGTGGTCCGCATCGAGAGCACGAAGCGCAACGGCACTTCCGTCGAGCAGGATGTCGGCTCGGGCGTTGTCCTCGACAACGAGGGCCACATTCTGACGAATGCGCATGTCGTCCTCGGCACAGATTCCCTGAAGGTGATCCTCTCCGACGGTACCGAACGGGGCGCAATTCTCGTCGGCCACGATTTTCCCTTCACCGATGTTGCCGTGCTGCAAATCGGGCCGGGCAAACTCACGCCGATCCCGGTTGGCGATTCGTCGCGCCTGAAGCTTGGCGAAGCGGTCGTTGCCATCGGCAACCCACTGGCAGAATTCGACGGCTCCGTCAGCGTCGGCGTCGTAAGCGGGCTGGATCGTGTCCGTAACTTCGACGGTGTGCGCCAGGACGATCTCATCCAGACAGACGCGGCGGTAAACAATGGCAACAGCGGTGGCGCACTGGTGAACCTCGAAGGGCAGTTCGTGGGAATGCCCACGGCAGTCCTCCGGGAATCCCGTTCCGGTGCATCAGTCGAAGGAATCGCCTTCGCCTTGCCCTCGAATCGGCTCCTCGAAATCGCTCGCACGATAATCCAGCAAGGCGGGCAATATCCTCGCCCAACGCTCCAACTCGACCACCAGGACCTGACCCCCGAAGTACTCGCGAAGCTCGGCCGGACAAGTGTGCGGGAAGGGGCTGTAGTGGTCGGAATTATCCCGAATGGCGCCGCTGACGTGGCCGGCATTCAGCCCGGCGACATCCTCACCCGCATCGGCGACCAACCAATCGATGCCACTCATCCGCTCTTCAACGTCCTCATGGGTTTTGCGCCCGGCGATTCCGCCAAGGTTGTCCTCAATCGCAATGGCCGGATAATCGAAACCGAGGTTCGACTTGGCAAACGCTCCTGAGCCCTCCGCCCGCCCCGACGGATTCGGCTCCGCATGACGCGGAGAGGCGGCCGGTTGCCCTGGGGGGCAACCTCTAGCCCGGGTCTTTATGGAGGCCCGAGGCGATCGAACAGCTACGGCAGAATTGCTGTCCTCGGCCTAATCGGCCTCGGAATCCTGTTGCTGGTTTTCTGGCTGGCTGGCCGGATGTGCAACAACACCAGCTGCGACGACTATTACTGCCCGTCGGACCGAAACATCAGCGCCCTCGATGGCTACGAACTTGTTTCTCGCATTTTCGAATACAACCAGAAGAAGGGTGTTGTCGATGGCAGCACCAACCTCGCCATCGCAGTGGAACTGACCAAATCCGCGGGAGACGGACAGTCACTGACATTCTTCCGCTACGTCCCCGAAACTAAAATCTGGGAACCGATCACCCCGGCGATCCTTGAGCCTCAGGGCAAGGTCGTCACCGCGACGTTCGTTGGCACGCCATCGATTATGGCCGTGATGCACCGGACCGCTCCTGGCGGCAACACCATCGCCTACCTCCCGCATAACGCACCGCTCAATAAGGCGGCTGTCGGGCACGTGTCCATTGTCCACACGATCGACTTCAAACCCGCGGCGGACGGTTCGATCACGGGCGATTTAAGCACCCTGAAAGCGGACGGGAGTTTCGACCTCTTCCCTGTGATTTCCGCAAATAACGGCACGAAGGGCGACGTCGCGATCGTCGAAAACATCTTGGCCAGCGGCGATTCGCGTTCGAACCACGTCAATCAGATTGTGAAGAAAGTCGGCGACGTCAACGTCAAAGGCATCGATATCGCCTACATGGATCTCCCGCTCACGGCGCGGACGTCGTTCACACTGTTCATCGGTGAGCTGTACGGCAAGCTCCACGCTCAAAACAAGCAGCTCACGCTGACGTTACCGTCACCGATCAAGGCCCAAAACCGAATTGATGAGGGAGCCTACGACTGGGCGGAACTTTCGAAAACCGCGGACTTAATCAAGATCGCCCCGTACCGTGACCAGGCAACGTACCGGTTGACGATGCCGGAAATCCTCAAGTACCTCACAGATAAGGTCACACCCGGGAAGCTGATCCTGACGGTGTCGCCCTATGCGACCGAGACCGGCGGCGACACCATCCAGACGTACTCATTAGCGGCCGCGATGGCGATCGCCTCACGAGTCACTGTCCGCGCCGAAGCCGACACCATCGTCACATCCACGAATATCAAGGTGGCGGGCACGAATATCGACAAGGACGAAGGTCTGCCCGGGATTCGCTGGTCGCCCGAGACGGCTACTGTCGCGTTCAGCTACAAACAGGCGCAGGGCGGAGGCAGCAGGACTGTGTACCTGGAGAACTTCTTCAGTATTGGCTTCAAGCTCGAGCTTATCGGCACCTATAAGCTCGGTGGCGTGGCCGTAGACGATGCAAGCGACGACACCTTTCTGGGAGACATCTGGTCCGCACTGGTGCCGTTCATCACCAGCGGAACGCCAATCCTGATGCAGCCCAATCCGCAGGACCTCGCACCAAAATGGAAGGTGAAAGACAACCAGGGGACAATCGAGGACACCGGGCGCGGTTCCGCCAACTGGTTTACACCAGCCCAGGCCGGGACATACTCGATTTCGCTGACCTTGAGCGACGGTGTCGCGCTTTTCGAGAACTCAGTTGATGTGAACGTCAAAGCGAAACCGGCCACGAATGCGCCCGTTGCCTCGCCGACAGCGGCCCGCTGATGCCATCCAAAGGCGTCCGTATCTCAGGCGGCACAGCGCGGGGAATCCCCCTGACGGAACCGCGCGGCGTCAGGCTGCGCCCCACGTCCGGCCTCGTCCGCGAAGCCATCTTTAACATCCTTGGCGAGCACACGGAAAACGCCACTGTGCTCGATCTGTTCGCCGGCACGGGCGCCCTCGGAATCGAAGCTTTGAGCCGGGGCGCGGCCCACGCCACTTTCTACGAAGCTGAAGCGGGGGCCATCACAGCCATACTCGCGAGCCTCGCCCGGACGAAACTCGCAGACAACGCCAAAGTCGTACGTGGCCGGCTGCCAGCTGCTCTCGGCGCCGTGCAGGAACGGTTCTCGCTCATCTTCATGGACCCGCCATACGGCGACGATTCCGCCGAGCCAACCCTGATGGTTGTCGACCGGCTGTTGTCGGAAGGCGGGATTGTCGTCTACGAACACGCCAGCCGTTACAATCCGCCCGAGCGCCCAGCGCGGCTCCGGCAAACGGAGCGCAGGGTGTACGGCGATACGGCGATTGCGCTGTACACCCTCCAGGAGGGGGAATGAGGATCGCAGTCTATCCGGGCGGATTCGACCCGGTGACCAATGGCCACCTCGATTTGATCACTCGGATGACCCACCTCTTCGATCGAGTCATCGTCGCCGTCGTCAAAGGTCGCGACAAAGGCTCCCTTTTTACGTGGGAAGAACGCGTTGAACTCGTTCGGGGCGCGATTAAGCACCTCTCGAGCGTTGAAGTGGAAGCGTTCGATGGCCTGATGGTCGAATACGCGAGTCGCAAAGGCGCCGTCGCCGTTGTGCGTGGAATCCGCGCCGTTAGCGACTTCGAAGCCGAGTTCGACATGGCGATGATGAACCACAAAATGGCGCCCAACATCGAAAGTGTGTACCTGATGGCCCGCCAGGAGCACTTACTGATTAGTGCAACGCGAATTCGTGAGGTCTCCCGACTCGGCTACGATGTCTCGGATTTCGTACCGGCGCATGTTTGGTCGGCACTGCGCCAGAAATACGGCCAGGAGTAACGCGTGAGCCCGGAGGGGGCCCACATGGAAATCCTCGATCTGATCGACATGCTCGAGGAACTGGTGATCCAGGCACGGAGGCTCCCCGTTGGGGGCAACCTGGTGGTCGATCGCAAGCGAATGCTTGATGTCATCGATCAAATGCGCCTTGCCGTACCTACAGACCTCCGCCAGGCTCAACAAATCCTCGAAACCCGTGACCAAATAATCACCGACTCTCATGAATCAGCGCGGGCCACTCTCGAACGCGCCGAAGAAGAACGGGCGCGTCGAATCGAAGACAATTCGGTGTTTCGGGAGGCACAGGATCGTGGCAAGCAACTGCTCATGGATGCAGAAGCACGCGCACGCCAGGTGATCGCCGATGCCGACGCCACAGCGGCCGCTCACCTCAGCGAGGCAGCGGAGGCGGCCAGCAAGCAACTCGATGATGCGGACCAATACGCGCTCGAAGTGCTTCGCCGCCTGGAACATCAGATGGAAGCGTTCCTCGATTCCATTCGAGTGAGCACCAATAGCCTTCAGGAGAAGCGCTAGCGCTGGATCATTCAAGGATGCACAATTGTCGGCGCGACTCGCTCGGTCGATCTCAATCCCTGGAGGTACTGCATGGCTGAATTCACCGTTATTAAGGAAGCAGACGCACCGCGACCTGCTCGCCAAACTGGCCGCCTGGCCACGCGCATGCGCGAATACGAGAAGTTCGTTGAGGCCGTTGGTTCTGGAAAAGTCGGCAAACTTGTTCCGGCCCGCGGCGAAACTGCCCGTGGAATTGCTCTTCGCATCAGCCGCGCGGCAAAGCGTCAGAACAAGGCCAGCGAAACGTGGGTTGTCGACGGCACGGTTTACTTCAAGACGTCCTGACTTCGGTTCGGCCAGAAAATCAAAGAGGGCGCTCAGTGAGCGCCCTCTTTCGCTGTCTGTCGATGGACCGCTAGTTGCGGTCACCTGCGGCCGCGCCGTCGGAGGCGACAATCGCGAAGGATGGGAGATCGCGCCGTACGCCGCGACTGACCGTAGCCGGTTCGCGTTGAGCCGGCTTCTCCGGAGCATCGCCATTGGAAGCCGCCGGCGCCCGACTGACAACGGCGCCGTTTTGCATGGTCTCCATGGTTCCGGAAACAGCAGCCCCCTCTTCGACCACGAGGACCGCGGCCTTAAGCGTGCCGGTAACATGCGCTGTAGCGGCGAGCAAGAGCTTGCCTGTGCAGACGATGTCACCTTCGAACTTGCCCTGAATGTGCGCGTCCCGCGTTTGCACTCGAACGCGGGCGGTGGCGTCCTTCTTCACGGTGAATAGTCCGCGGCAGGTCACTTCGCCGCTGATGGTGCCTTCGACGCGAAGGTCGTGTTCGGTTTCGAAGCGCCCATCGAACGATGAGTGCTGGTCGATCACGCTCTCAGAGCGGGTCACGGCCGCCGGACGGTCGGTCGATTCGCCCGATTGCGGCTGAGCAGCGCCGCGCGCCGTGCGCACAGCGAATGATTCCGGTACCTCAGCGAACTGGTCGGACGACTCTGAGTTGTAGGCATTTGCCGTGTACTGGTCGCTTTCTGGGTAGTGGCCGTCGCGAGTGGCTTTCTTGAGTTGCATGGGCCCTCCTTCTCAACGTCAGTTCGAACCACCTCGTTGTGAGTGGGCGAACCAGCTTTCTGCACCATAGTCCCGGGCTGCGCGGAGAGTCCACCCGGTTGTCACCAGAATTGACAGACGATTTACGCTGGGGCTACCGCTACGTTAAGCGCGGCATGCGTCGGAGGGGGCAACATGCGGAACCGGCGGGGCGGCGCCGGCGTTGTTCTGGAGGAGGTGGATGTGTGAAGACGAGGAACGTCCAGTTAGCTGCAATCTGCGGCGTGGTCCTGGTAGTGGGCACAGTCGCATTCCTACTGGTTCGAACCAGTCAGCGCGGGACGAGTGCCGGTGCGGTTGGCCCCGGACCTGACGCTACGCCGACTGTCGCGGACAGTGTAGACCCCCTGGCGTCGCCCGACACGACGAAGCCGGGTTGGTACGTGCCCTACCTCGCAGCCGATGCGGCCGAGCCTCAGTTCCAAGGTGAGATTGCTGGGATTCAAATCAAGCCTTACGACGAAAGTGTGCCAGCGGATGAGGCGGGCGGTTGCCCTCCTGGAACAAAATCCCTTCGCCAGCTGTTTGATGACTCCGTCAATGCTCAACCTCTCGGAATCCGGCTTGGTCGTTTCGCCGGGTCCGTCAGAGCCGCCGGCGAGCCCGAAGCGTTGGAGTGCGACGGTCAGCTCGTTTCCGTTGTCCAGAATTTCGACGTTCAGCCGGGAGAAGGCGGCGGGGCAGGGGCGGGGTCCGTGAGGATATTTCGGTCGCTACACCTCCACCGGTTCTGGGTGCCGGCTCCTGCCGGGCGCTGGAGCGAAGGGGAGGTCGGGGGACGACGGGCCGCGAGCCTGGAGCCTGTAATCGGCACGGTCGGAACGTCGGCGGTCATAGTTAACGACTCCGACGGCTACACGGCTCTGGTCGGCGAGGGAGTCACCAACGAGTTCTTGCGAGCGGTTGCGGAGGAGATTGAGAAATGAAGCGCTTCTCGTTAACTGTGGCCTTCGTCGCGATGGTAGTCGGCGGTTGCCTCGGAGTGCTCTTTCCGACCAAAATCACACACGCATCGACATCGTACTCGGTGTATGTCTATCCCGGCGGCAACGGATACCAGTCCTGCGGTTGGCACGCGACATGCCTTTCACCTTACGTAAGCGGGGCAGCGTTGGACTTTGAGGATCCAACTTGGGTGTATTTCCGATCCTACGGTTCAAGCTCAACAGGCTCGGTCGCTGGGCAAGGGAGGATCGCGTACATCAATTCCGACCAATGCCATCACCTGACATATGTGGACATCTACGATGTCTTGGGGGGCTATCATGCGGAAGTGCTCTACGAACATGTCTCGTCGGGATACGCAGGGTACTCCTTCTGGATCAATGGGGGCATTCCAGCCTCAACGACCGAGTATTATGTGGGCCAGACGGTTCAAGAGCCGACGGCTCCGACTTGTCCGTTCACTGCTAAGCACGTACACGAGCAAACTACAGGCGGCGGAATGTCGTTGAACACCACGGACTACCTCGACGTCGCATACTGCAATGCCTCCTGCCACCTCCTCAAAGGCAACTGGAACTACTGGGTTTTTTCCAAGCTATGGGTGAACTGATGGCGGTCTAGAAGACGATGTTGACCAGCCGCCCCGGTACGTAGATCACCTTCTTTGGCACCGAGTCACCGACCAGTTCGGCAACCCGCGGCAAAGCCATCACGGCGGCGCGCGCGTCTGCTTCGCTGGCTTCGGCGGGGAGCGTGACGTGGTCACGGACCTTGCCGTTGATTTGAACAACCAGCTCGACTTCGTCGTCGTGTGCGAAGGCAGGGTCCGCCGTCGGCCAGCTTGCCAGGTGGATGCTGTAGGGCTGGCCGATGCGCTCCCAGAGCTCCTCCGTGATGTGCGGCGCCAGCGGCGCGGTCAGGAGAAGCGCCGTCCGCACCGCTTCCTCCCAGGCTTCGCGGTCGACAGGCCCGGCGTCACGGGCCTTCTGCATCGCGGTGGAGTGCTCCATCAAGCGCGAAATCATGGTGTTGAAGCGGAAGTTGGCGATCTCTTCGGTGACGGACGCAATCGTTTTATGGGTTGTTCGGCGGAGGGCCTTCGTTTCTTCCGGGGGCGCCGAATCCGTGAGGCGGACCGGTTCAACAACCAGCGTCCACACGCGATTGAGCCAGCGGACGATTCCAGACATGCCCGTCGGGTTGTACGGCCCGCCCTGGTCCCACGGGCCAACGAACATCAGTTGGCAGCGGAATGCGTCGGCTCCCCATTTGTCGACCTGGTCATCCGGGGCAACAACGTTCCCGCGGCTCTTGGACATACGGTTGCCGTCCGGACCGAGGATCACGCCCTGGTTGACGAGCCGCTTCATCGGCTCATCCCCCTCGACAAGTCCCATATCCCGGGCAGCCTTCCAGAAGAAGCGCGTGTAGAGCAGGTGCATGACGGCGTGTTCGGCCCCGCCGGTGTACTGGTCCACTGGGAACCATTGCTCGGCTGCTGCCTTGGAGAAGGGGCGCTCCGGATTGTGTGGGTCCGCGTACCGCATCTGGTACCAGCTCGAACACATGAACGTGTCGAGCGTGTCGGTCTCACGTTTCGCGGGCTCGCCACAGACGGGGCATGGCACGTTGACCCATTCCTCAGTGAGCTGCAGCGGCGATTGGCCGGTCGGCTTGAACTCGACGTTTTCGGGCAGGATCACGGGCAGGTCGGAATCGGGAACGGGGACGGTGCCATGCGTGGGGCAGTGAATGAACGGCAGGGGAGCGCCCCAGAAGCGCTGCCGCGAGACCGACCAGTCGCGCAGCCGGTACGTGACCGCGCCCTCGCCGATGCCCTGGGATTCCGCCTGCGCAACTACCTTCGCGGCAGCGTCCGCTTCAGGAGTGCCATCGAACGGCCCCGAATTGATCATCCTGCCGCCATGCGCGTATGGGGCCTCCAGCGGCTTCGTGGTATCGACATCGGGATGGTCGTAGGTCGGCACAATCTTCAACCCGTACTTCTTCGCGAAAGCGAAGTCGCGTTGGTCGTGCGCCGGCACGGCCATAATTGCGCCAGTCCCGTAGGTCACCAGTACGTAGTCCGCGATCCAGATCGGAATTCGCTCGCCGCTGAATGGGTTGATGGCGTACGCGCCCGTGAACGCGCCGGTTTTTTCGCGCTCGGTTGAGAGCCGATCGATTTCGGTCGTCCGGCCGGTGGCCACAACGTAGGCATCGATTTCGCCCCGCTGCTCAACGGTCGTGATTCGGTCCACTAGCGAATGCTCCGGGGCAATCACCATGAACGTCGCCCCGAAAACGGTGTCAGGTCGCGTCGTGAACACCGTCAGTGGCTCGGAAACGGCCGGCACGTCGACGGCGAACTTGAGTTGCGCTCCCTCTGAGCGGCCAATCCAGTTTCGCTGCATCGTCTTGATGCGCTCGGGCCAGTCGATGTTGTCGTAGCGAAGCAATTCGTCGGCGTAGGCGGTGATTTTGAAGAACCACTGACGCATCATCTTCCGCTCTACCAGGTCATCGGAACGCTCGCAGCGCCCATCAATGACCTGTTCGTTGGCAAGGACGGTCTGGCAGCCGGGGCACCAGTTCGCCAGCGATTCAGCTTCGTAGGCCAGGCCGCGCTTGTAGAACTGCAGGAACCACCACTGGGTCCACTTGTAGAACTCGGGGTCGCTGGTGATGACCTCACGGTCCCAATCGAAGCTGGCGCCCATCAATTTGAGCTGTCCGCGCATGCGGTCGATGTTGTGGTAGGTCCACTCTTTGGGATCGATGTTGCGTTTAATCGCCGCGTTTTCGGCGGGAAGGCCAAAAGAGTCGAAGCCCATGGGGAACATCACGTTGTAGCCCAGCATTCGCCGGTAGCGCGCTGCTACGTCGCTCGGCGCCATCGCGTACCAGTGCCCGGTGTGGAGATCACCAGATGGATAGGGGAACATCGTGAGCGCGTACCACTTTGGTCGCGGGTCGTCGTCGGGTGCGGCGTAGATGCGGCTTTCTTCCCAGCGCTCGCGCCACTTGGGTTCGATTGCGTGCGGGTTGTATCGATCGGTCACGATCGTCGTACCTCGTTTCAGGGGATCAGTGGGAGGTCAAGGCAGGAGACTGCCCGGTAAGTCCTAAGTAGGACGCCCCGCCGGCTATTCGCCGCGGGGCTGGAGAAGGGCGAGTCCGTACCGCCTTCGCGTCGCTGCGTTCACAAACCACTTCGCCCGTGCCACGTATGCACTCACAACCAAATCCTGTCGGACGCGCGTTACGTCCCGATCGGCATCGTATCGCACCGGCGCGGAATTCGTCATTCGTTTGTACCTTCGGGTTGGGTTGGAGAGTCCAGCCCGCTCGCGTGTCGGCGACCGATGACGCGCTTTTGGGAACTGCCGAACATGCGGTCCGAAATTGGCGCCAATTCGAGGCACATGATGATGGTCGCAGTCGCGAGCAGGGCGAGCAGCCACAATTCCGATGCCACGGCAAGGCCAACCGCAGCCATCACCCAGACGGTCGCCGCGGTAGTCACGCCGCGGACGTTCGGCCCGCGTTGAAACACAAGACCGGCACAAAGGAATCCAATCCCCTGGACAACGCCGGCCGCGATGCGCGTGTCAGCGAACGATTCACTCACCTGGCCGAAAATCGCCGCTCCGAGGCAGACAATGGCGGTCGTACGAATACCGGCTTCGTGTCCCCGGTACTCGCGTTCCCATCCAACGGCCGCGCCCAACCCAAGGGCATAGAGCGCCCAGAGGTACAGTTCGACTTGATCGCCGGAGCTCACTTCGCGTCCCGATAGTGCGTGACAATCAACGTTTCAAACTTGCGGGCCTTCGAACACTGGCGGCACGTTAAATACCAGATCCAAGTGTCGTCGGGCGCGCGACCGTATTTCTCCGCCGCTTCTTTGCGCGTACGTTCGGCGGCCCGGGGCAACTCGCCCCATGGCGCTTCCAGAAGCCTTGAGAAGATGACGCCACCGGGACGAATGACTTCCTTGCTATCGCGGCCACCCTCAATTTCGAGCATGACCGGCCTGCGGAAACGGCCGGAACCGTTCAGGAGCATCGCGTCTTCAGGAACCGTCGCCCCGAGTTCAGATGCCTGCTTCCGCAACTCTGCGAGCGCCGAGTTGTACCCAACGGGAACGCCGAGCACGGCGTTCGTTGTGGTCCGTACGAATGTGACATCCGACCAGTCACTCTCGACAGCGTCCCAGTCTTCTTTTTCAAGCCGAGGGCAGTCACAGCCTTCGGGTTCATCGGGCGGGACATCGGCCTTGCGTACCGGCATTCCCGAATCGTCGAGCGGGACTCGTCGGCGTTCACTCATGCGACGAGAATACCCTACCGCGCCTCATCGAAGACGATGGCCGCACCGAAGGGTTTGAGCTCCAGGTCCGCCCGCACCCACTCGCCCTCCTGGGCAAGTTCAGTCGACAACGCCACCCGGCAGGCTCGTCCGATCGGAACGACAGCGTTCTCGGCCGACGTATTGATGGCCACCACGGCGACTCCCTGTTCCGAGATTCTTTCGAAAGCGAACACACCCGCCGGTGCTTCGAGTTCCCGAAGCATGCCAAGTCGCAGAACGTCGCTGCGCTTCCGCAGCCAGATCGCGCGCCGTGTGAGTGAAAGAAGAGAGTCCGGTTCGGGCAGCTCGGCAGCCACGTTGCGCTCTTCGCGTCCGAACGGCAGCCATGGCCTTCCCGTCGTGAATCCTCGACCTGGCGTCGCATCCCATTGCATAGGGGTCCGTTCGGGGTCGCGCCCAAACGAGCGGAAGCGTGCCGGGTCATGGAGCTGATCTTCCGGGACATCGACATCTTCCATCCCGATCTCCTCGCCGTAGTAGACGAACGGGGTGTTGCGAAGGCCCATGAGCATGACCACCGACGCCCTTGCCCGCGCCATTCCAAAGCCATCGGCGTTGTTCCGCGAGATAAAGCGGCTGCGATCGTGGTTCGCGAGGGCGTAACACGGTTGCGCACCGTCCGGGATCGCCGCCTCAGCCCGACGCACAATTCGTCGCAACGTTTCGGCGTCCCATGGCGTTGGAATCGGCTCTTGTTCATGGATGAACTGGAAATTGAACGCGAGGTGGAGCCCTGGTGCAGCTGTGTCTCCGTAGAATCCGGCGATTTGTTCCGCGGTGCCGAAGACCTCGCCCACAGCCATTTTCTCGGGATACTCGTCGAACACCCGCCGGATGCGTTTCACCGCGTCGTAGACCTCGGGGTAGTTGCGGTTATTCACCCACAGCTGACTGCTCTGCTCTCTGTCGCCGGCTTTCCACTTCGGATTCAGAGGGTTATCGGCCAACGTTGGCTCTTTAATGATCATTCCCATCACGTCGATCCGAAAGCCGTCGATGCCGCGACCGAACCAATAACGAAGCACGTTGTGCATCGCTTCCTCAACTTCTGGATTCCTCCAGTTCAAGTCCGGCTGCTCCTTCAAAAAGGAATGCAGGTAAAACTCGCCGGTATCCTCGTCCAGAGTCCAACCGGGGCCACCGAACACGCTTCGCCAGTTGTTCGGGCGCGAGCCGTCGGGTTTCGCCGGGCGCCAGAAGTACCAGTCTCGCTTCGGGTTCTCTTTCGACGATTTCGATTCCAGGAACCAGGGATGCATGTCCGAGGTGTGATTCGGTACCCAGTCGAGCAGGACCTTTATGCCGCGGCTGTGTGCTTCAGCAATGAGCCGGTCCATCGTCTCAAGTGTGCCGAAGTCGGGATCGACGCCCTCATAATCCGAGACGTCGTACCCGAAGTCCTTCATCGGCGATGGAAACGTCGGCGAGAGCCAGATGGCGTCGACGCCAAGAGACTCCTCAGTCCCGTCGTTCAGGTAGTCGAGTCGGCTGATCAGCCCTTCGAGGTCTCCGATGCCGTCGCCGTTACTATCCTGGAAGCTGCGGGGATAGACCTGGTAGACGACTGCGTCGCGCCACCACTCGCGCGTCACTTCGCCAGGGCCGCTTTAATGCGATCTCCCACCGCTGGCT
Organism: bacterium; assembly: GCA_039933735.1. Lineage (GTDB taxonomy): Bacteria > Chloroflexota > Dehalococcoidia > Tepidiformales > Tepidiformaceae > Amarobacter. The sequence continues at coordinate 17,812 of JBDTNM010000003.1, forward strand.
CCTCGGCGAAGAATGAGCCGGAGAGGCTCATCACGGATTCGATGGGTGCACCATGTTCGAGGCGGTCGAGCAAGATGATTTCGCCGGCAATGGCCGCGGCTTGCGCACGAAATTCCGGGGTGTTTTCGCGCCCCGTTGCCTCCGAGAGTAACTTCGCGGCGGGATCGTTCAGCAGGATTGCGGCTTCCTTGGCATGGCGCCCGGGGAACGAGACGAGGAAGTTCGCCTGCGTCGCCCCCCAGATCTCGGTGCCCACACTCAGGCCTTCGAATCGGACCTCACCGGACGATGTGCTTAGCGCCATGGTTCAGGCTCCCTCGTGGTGTTCGGCTGGCATTGCGATTCGCAGCGCATCCGGAAGGTCGGCCAGCAACTGCGTTCGCACTTGCGTTCGAGTTTGGAGGCCCCAGATGTTGATAAACCCAATTGCCGCCGACTGGTCGTAGGTGTCGCCGCGATCATACGTCGCCAGGCCGCGGTCGTAGAGTGACTGCGCCGCCTTTCGTCCGACCACCGTTGCCTTTCCCCGCTGCAGCTTCACCCGAATCGTGCCCGTCACGTGCCGCTGCGTGTTCGCCACGTACGCCGCGATGTCCTGGTGGTGCGCGCTGAACCAGAGGCCGTTGTAAATCAGCTCTGAATACTCGATGCCGATCACTTTCTTCAACTTCACCTGCTGCTTCGAAAGCGTCATGCCCTCGAGCGACCGGTGTGCCGTATGCAGGATCACGCCCGCCGGCGCTTCGTAAATCTCCCGGCTCTTGATGCCGACGAGACGATCTTCGATGTGGTCGATCCGCCCGACGCCGTGCTTCCCGCCGAGTTCGTTCAGGTACTCGACGATGGCCACCGGTCCGAGTTCCTTGCCGTCAATCCGGATTGGCATCCCCGACTGGTATTCAATCTCCACGTACGCCGGCGTCGAAGGCGCGTCCTCCGCATCCACAGTCCACTCGTAGGCTTCCGCTGGCGGCTCGGTCCATGGATCTTCCAGCACGCCAGCTTCGGCGCTGCGGCCCCACATGTTCTCGTCGATGCTGAACGGACCTTTCTGGCCCCAGGGGATGTCGATGCCGTGCTTCTGGAGGTATTCGATCTGGTACTCGCGCGCCATCGCGTTTTCCCGAGTCGGAGCCACGATGTTCAACGACGGGTCCAGCGTTTGGATGCCGACGTCGAATCGAACCTGGTCGTTTCCTTTGCCGGTGCAGCCATGAGCGACTGCAGTCGCCCCTTCTTCATGGGCGACATCGACAAGGAGCTTCGCCATCAAGGGGCGAGCAAGGGCCGTCGCCAGCGGATAGACGTCCTGATACATCGCTCCGGCGGCCAGCGCAGGGAAGGCGAAGTAGCGAATGAAATCCTCTTTGGCGTCGATCACGCGCACCTTCAGGGCGCCGGCAGCCATGCCGCGCGATTCGACCACGGGCTGCTCTTTGCTCTTGCCGACATCGATGTTCAGGGCGATGACGTCATAGCCCTGTTCGAGGGTGAGCCACTTGATCGCGGTCGTCGTATCGAGACCGCCGGAATAGGCGAGGACGAGTTTAGGCACGGGCAAATCCTGGAGTACGGTTAAGTAACGCTGAGTATCGCCGGTAGGCAATCCAACGGGAAATTCAGCTGCCGAGCGATGCCTTTGCGCGACGTGTACCGAGCACCAGGGACATCATTGCCGAGCCACCCATGATCATTGCTGTCGCCACGAGAGCAACCACAGCGAATCCGCCGGGGAGGTTCCCGGCGACGGCGAACGGAAACAAGGCAAGCGCAGTTGCGAACGCTGCTACGCCACCGAAGATGAGGTACGGGGCGCCAAATCGGTGCACCGCTTCCCACTGTTCATCGTTGGCCAGCGAGTAGGACGTTCGGATGCCCGCCCAATGTTGACGAGGCAACTTCCCCTGTAACGCGCGAACACCTACCGCTGTCACCAGTCCGGCCCCAATCATCACCGCGAGGTAGCCAATCCACATTAGTCGGCCACCTGGCCCACGTGCAGATCGATGTCGAGATCGTCAAGCGCACCAAGGAGGTCGGGCGCATTGGAAATGTCCCCGCGAACGATCGCCTTGCGGACCTGGCGGACCTCGGCTTCCGCTTCCCCGAAGCTGGCGATCCGTTTGGGCTTGCGGTTGACCCTGAATTCGAAGACATCGGGGCGGGTGTAGTGGCCGGCGTGGTCCGCGATCATTTTCTGGAACATCACCGTCCCGGTATTGCCCTTCGCCGTGAGGATCGTCTCTTCGTCGTAGACCGGGCCAGCTAGGTAGTCGCCATCTGGGCCGATGATGCCGGAAGCGCCGTCGCAAGGCATCACAAGGTGGCGGTCGTGGCCGTCTATCGACATCTTCAGTTCGCGAATGTCGTCGGGCATGTCCTGTTCGCGCAACAAGCCACCAGTCATCACGACATAGGCGCTGGCTTGCATCGCGAATGCGCGAGAGAGCACTTCTTGCCGCGTGAAACGCCCTCCGGGCCAAACGCCCGCGTGGACCTGCAGCCCCTGGCTGATGAGCGCGTAACCCGGAAGCACCATCTGGTGTTCCCAGCAGTTCAATCCGCCCAGGCGCCCGTAGGGACGTTCGTAGAGACGAAGCGAACTGCCGTCGCCTTCGCCCCAGACAGTGCGTTCGTACATCGTCGGCTTGAGCTTGCGGTGCTTTCCGAGGATCACACCTTCGCGGCCGATGAAGAGCAGCGTCGCGTAAATGCTTCCGCCTGTGGTCGAGTCCCGCTCCGCTATACCAATGGCGACATCACATCCGGCGCGACGCGCCGCCAGGCACAACGCGTCCGTCGCTGGCGAAGGGACCTCTACACCGTTCAACACGAACTTTCGAAGTAGCCCTCCGAATGCCGGGTGGTTCGGCCACCCCGCGAACGACGCATAGCCGCTTACCCAGGTTTCGCCGAAGACGGCAAGGTCAGCGCCCAGGCTGCCCGCCTGCTCGATCAAAGCGCAGGCCTTGTCGATGCTCGCATCGCGGTCGAGGTATACCGGCGCAGCCTGCACAGCGGCCAACGTGAAATCCTGGAACTCATCACCCATGTTTGAAGGCCTCCCGTTGACCCTCCGAGCCCGCGTTACTTGGCGACGGTCGCGGTCGCGGCCGAGATCGCCTCTTCAAGGATGTCGCAGGCGCGGTCGATTTCATCGTCGCTCACGTTGAGCGGCGGCATCAGCCGAATCGCGTTTGGCCGGACGTTGTTCACGAGTAGTCCCTTCCGCCGGCAGGCGTCCATGACATCGTTGGCACAGTCGCGCGTGAATCCAACAGCGATCAGCAGACCCCTGCCCCGAACGTCATTCACCACGTCCATCCGGTCTTCCAGCGAGCGGAGTCGTCCCATGAGTCGTTCCGAGGCCTCGCGCGCCTTCCGTGGCAGCTCTTCGTCGATGACGAACTTGACCGTGGCGTAGCCGGCGGCGGCAGCCAGGGCGTTGCCGCCGAAGGTCGAACCGTGGTCGCCCTTGACGAGGTGGCTCGCAACTTCGTCGGTCGCCATCACGGCCCCGATCGGGACGCCGCCCGCCAGACCTTTCGCAAGCGTCATTATGTCAGGTTGGACGCTTTCCTGTTCGTAGGCGAAGAGGGATCCGGTCCGCCCAATCCCTGTCTGTACTTCATCGAAGATGAGCAGGAGCCCCTTTTCGTTGCACCAATCGCGAATGCCCTGCAAGTAGCCCGGGCCAGGCATGTTCACGCCGCCTTCGCCCTGGATGGGCTCGACCATCACGGCAACCGTCTTGTCGTTCGTGGCTGCTTTTATCTGGTCGAGGTCGTTCCACGGGACGTGGTGGAAACCCGGCATCAGCGGGCCAAACGGCTCGCGGTAGCGGGCATTGCCAGTTGCGGCGAGCGCGCCAAGCGAGCGCCCGTGAAACCCGTCGATTGTGGTGATGATTTCGTAGGCGCCGTTCTTCGTGTCGAGACCCCAGCGCCGCGCCAGCTTGATTGCCCCCTCGACGGCCTCCGTGCCGGAGTTGCAGAAGAACACCCGGTCCAAGCATGAATTCTCCACCAGCAGCTTCGCGAGCTGGATCATCGGCTTGGTGTAAAAGAGGTTCGACGTGTGGATCAGCGTCGCGGCCTGATCGGCGACGGCCTTCGCAACTACCGGATGCGCATGCCCAAGGATGTTTACGGCCACGCCGCCAACAAAGTCGAGATACTCCTGACCCTCGGTGTCCCACACACGCGTACCTTCGCCACGCTCAAGGACGATGGGCTGACGCCCATAGTTCTGAAAAAGGTACTGCTGTTCCTCGGCTACCCAGTCGGTCATGAAATATTCCCTCCGAACGACAATCCTATCCGGTAGCGGCCCAATTCGGAACGCCAATTACCCGAAAGGCGCCCGCGCCAACAACTCAGCGTGGGTTCCCACCGCCTGCGACGTTGCGTCTCGTTCCCAGGTCGAATCATGAAGCCGCCAGCCCTGGCGCTCGTCGTTCAGCAACAACTCCAGCAATTCGCGAAGTTGACGCTGATGTTCGAGGGCGCGGACGGGGGTGAGCACTTCGATTCGCTCGTCCAGGTTGCGCTTCATGACGTCGGCGCTGCCAATGAAGTACTCCGGCTGGCCGTCGTTTTCGAAGAAGTAGACGCGCGAGTGCTCCAGGAATCGCCCGATGACGCTCACAACGCGGATTCGTTCGCTGAGACCGGGCAACCCCGGCCTCAACCGGCAAATCCCGCGAACGACGAGGTCGACCTCTACGCCCGCCTGGGCAGCGCGGTAGAGCAGCTTGCAGATTTCGAGGTCCTCTACGGCATTGACCTTAAAGACGAGGCGGGCTGGCCGCCCGGCCCGGGCATGCTCGATTTCCCGTTCGATGCGGCGCACAAGTTCGCTGCGCAGGTTCGCCGGCGCGGCGAGCAACACCTCGGTCGCCGAGAGTTCCCCATAGCCTGTGAGGAAATTGAAGATGTGGACAAGGTCGCCGCAAATCCTCGGGTCCGACGTGAACAGCCCGAGGTCGGTATAGAGCCTCGCGGTGCGCGAGTTGTAATTACCGGTCCCAATGTGGGCATACATCGTCACCCCGGCAGCTTCTTCGCGGACAACGAGGCAGATCTTGGAATGGATCTTCAACTCGGGCAGGCCGTAGGCGACATGCACCCCGGCGCTCTCCAGCTTTCGCGCCCACTCGATGTTGTTCGCCTCATCGAAGCGCGCCGTAAGTTCCACCAGCACGGCCACTTGTTTGCCCAGACCCGCCGCCTCAATTAGCGCCTCAAGGATTGGAGAGTCGGGCGATGTCCGATACATCGTCTGCTTGATCGCGAGCACTGCGGGGTCTTCGGCGGCAGCTTCAATGAAGCGTACGACCGTGGCATCGAACGACTCGTACGGATGATGGACGAGGATGTCGCGTTCCTTAAGCGTCGCGAAAAACGAAGGCACGTCGAACGTCCCCTGGAAGACGGAAGGCGTGGCCGGAACAACAGTCACATCGCTAAGGTTCGAGAGCGGCAGACTGGCCAGTTGAAACAGGTCCGCCAGGCCGAGTGGGCCAGGACTCACGAAAACGTCTTCATTGTGCAGCTGCAACTCTTCGAGCAGCAGCTCGCGGCGATTTCCAAGGAGGTCGCCGGCGGCCTCCAGAAGAACCGCTTCCGCCAGGCGCCGCCGCCTCAGCGCACTCTCGATCATCTCGAGGAGGTCGTCTGCTTCCTCGCCCGGGCTGCCCATTTCCGCGCTTCGGATGACGCGGAGGGCATGCCATTCGGTCACTTCCATTCCGGGAAAGAGCATGTCCGCATGCGATGCAATCAAGTCTTCGAGTAGGACGAATCGGTAATCGCCCGCATCTACGAAACGAGGGCGGTTCCCTGGTACCTTCACTCGCGCGAACCGATCCTGGCCTGTCCCCGGATGGCGCACGTTCAAAGCCAGGCTAAGGCTGGCGCTGGAAATGAATGGAAACGGATGCGCGGGGTCGACCACGAGCGGCGTGAGGACGGGGAAGATCGCCTGGACGAAATACTCCCGCAGCCGCGTTTTTGCCTCGTGATCGAGTTCGGCAAATTGGACGATTCGAACTCCCGCGAGCGCTAGTTCTGGCGCCAGTTCGTCCCGCCATGTCGCATCGATCTCACGATGCATGCGCATGCACCTGTCGATGACCAGCACGAGTTGCTCACCGATTGTTCGACCGTCGACCGTCATTGCCCGGGGGTCTTTAACGTTCGCCTGTTTCAGCCAGCCGATTCGTTTTGTGTAGAACTCGTCCAGGTTGCTGGCGGCGATGGCCAGGAACTTCACCCGCTCCAGCAACCGGTTTCGTGCATCACGCGATTCTTCGAGTACTCGTTGGTTAAACTCCAGCCAGCTCAGTTCGCGGTTGAGATAGAGCGACGGATCGTCGAGGTTGTACTCCGGCACAAGCTCGCGCACCTCAGGCGCGCCCGATGTCGCTTCATCGCTGGTGATGGTCTCTGTTTCGTCCAACTCGATCGTTCGTTCCCGGCGAGGTGATTCACCGAAGAGAATACCGTCCTACGTTAACAAACCCTTAGCGAGCAGCGGTAAACGTCGTCCCCGAACCTTCGATGGCGAGCAACATCCCTGACGATCGGCCATCGACTATCTGCACTTCCACACCGAGGCCAGCCGCATGCAAACAGGCCTCCACCTTCGGAATCATGCCTCCAGAAATGGTGCCTTCAGCGATGAGTTTCAGGGCCTGCGCTTCGTTCAGAGCAGGGATGACCTGACCACGTGCGTCGTGAACTCCGTCGATGTCGGTCAGGAACACGAGCCGGCGCGCGCCGAGAGCCGCGGCGACATTCCCGGCGACTGTGTCCGCGTTGATGTTGACCAGCTGGTCCGGGCCTCCTCCTGGGACGCATCCGATTGGCCCGATCACGGGCACGATTCCGGCAGCGTGGAGAGCCACGATGGCCGCGATGTTCACGCGTAGCGGCTCTCCCACGAACCCCAACGCGGGATCGGCGAGCCGGCATTCCAGAATCCGGCCGTCCGCCCCGCACATCCCGACTGCGGTAGCCCCGTTTCCGTTTATCGCGGCGACAATGCGCTTGTTTACGAGCCCGGCGAAAACGGCCACAACAACTGGCAAGACCTGCTCGTCGGTCACACGCAGCCCGCGCTCGAACCTGGAGGGAATGTGCATCGCCTCAAGCCAGCGGCTCGCTTCCGCCCCGCCTCCATGCACGATGACGGGGATTTCGCCTCGCTTCGCGAGCTCTGCGACGTCCCGGAATGTGGTGTCGGCGTCGCCCAGCGTGCTGCCGCCGATCTTGATTACCAGCGGGCCGTTCATGTGTGGTAGTCCGCGTTGATCGAGACATACTCGGCAGAGAGGTCACAACCCCAGCCAATGGCGGTTGCTTCGCCCGCTCCGAGATTTACGTCGATAGTCACGAAGTCGGACTTCATGGCCTTGGAGAGGCCGAGCGGGTCGAACTCGGTTGGTTGCTCGCTTTCGAAGACCCGCGTGCCGCAAATCGAGATGTTTACAGCAGGCTCGTTGACGGTCAGCCCCGAACGTCCGATGACAGCTGTCACGCGCCCCCAGTTCGGGTCGGCTCCGTGTACGGCGCTCTTCAGCAGGTATGACGTGCTCAACAACCGCACCATTGCCCGGGCCTCGGCCGTCGTCGCGCCGCCGGACACACGGAATTCGATAAGTTTCGTCGCACCCTCGCCGTCCCGGGCAATCTCCTTGGCAAGGTAGGTACACAGCGACTCAAGGGCTTCGGCGAACTCACCCGCCATCGCTGAATCGGCGTTGATTGTCTCGCCGCCGGCCGCGCCGTTCGCGAACAAAATGACAGTGTCGCTGGGGCTCGTATCGCCGTCGATAGAAACAAGGTTGAAGGACCGCTCGACGACCTCGCTGAGTGTGCTCTGCAGGAATTTCTGTTCTACGGGCGCGTCGCTGGTTAGGAATGCGAGCATCGTCGCCATGTTGGGATGGATCATCCCGGAGCCCTTGCATGATCCACCGAGCGTGTAGGCGCCGAACTTGACCGAGCCATGCTTGGGTCGCGTATCCGTGGTCATGATCGCGCGGGCGAAAGCTTCACCCCCAGCCGAGGTAGCGCTGACAAGCTGCACGCCCGCCTGGAGCTTATCCATCGGCAGAAAGTGGCCGATAACGCCGGTGCTGCAAACCAGAACTTCAGCAGGTTGGGCGCCAACGCGTTCCGCCGCCCATGCCGCCAGCTGGTAGCCATCTTCGATCCCGCGCTGTCCGGTGCTCGAGTTCGCGACGCCTGAGTTCACTACCACCGCTCGAGCCGGAAACTCCGAGAGCTTCGCCCGGTTCACATCGACCGAAGCCGAATGAAGGACGTTTTTTGTATAGGTCGCCGCGGTGGTGCAAGGAAATTCTGACGCGAGAATGCCGAGATCCAGCTTGCCCTCGCCGTAAGTCTTCACGCCGGCGTAGGTCGAACCTGCGATGAACCCCTTCGGCGAAGTGGAGTGACCGGTCTGGTCGATTTCGTTCACGGGTACACCGCCGGCAAGCTCAACCCGGCGGTTTGTTCGATGCCGAGCATCAGATTCATGTTCTCGATTGCCTGGCCTGCCGCACCCTTGACGAGGTTATCGAGCACGCCAACCGCAACAAGCATTCCGTTGCGTTCATCCACCACAGGGTGGACGAGGCACATGTTACTTCCGAGGGTGTGCTTGGTGTGCGGAGGCGCCTCGGCGACGTGAGTAAACGGCGCGTCCTTGTAAAACTCGCGATAGGTCTCCATTACTTCCGCCTTGCTGACGGAACGTGCGAGCGGCGCGTAGCAGGTCGAATGGATGCCCCGGGTCATCGGCACAAGATGTGGCACGAATGTGACCCTGGGCGCCGGACCCTCCCACAGGTTGCCCAGTTCCTGGGCGATTTCCGGCTGGTGGTTGTGGTTCGCAATCTTGTATGAGGAAACATCCTCATTCACTTCGCTGTAGCCGTAACTTCCGCCGGTGCCTCGGCCGGCACCAGAGATGCCGGACTTCGCATCGACGATGATCTGGGAGGTCACCAGCCCGGCTGCCACGGCGGGAGCAAGCGCCAGAATCGATGCTTCGGGGTAACAGCCCGGGTTTGCCACGATCTTCGCGGTCCGAATTTTCTCCCGGTTAAGTTCTGGCAGCCCGTAGACGGCTTCGTCCAGCAACTCCGGCGCGGGGTGAGGATTGCCACCGCCGATCCACTGAGAAAACGCGGCCGGGTCCGTCAGGCGAAAGTCCGCCGCGATGTCGATGCACTTCACGCCAGCCTTGATGAACGGGAGACAGGCCTTCGCGCTTTCACCCGTTGGGAGCGCCGAAAACACGATATCGACGTCAGTGTCGATCTCCTCGGTTATGAGGAAGTCGCCGTAGACCGAGAGATGCGGAAAGGCGTCAGCGAGGCGCTTGCCAGCCAACGAACGTCCCGTCGCAGCGACTATTTGCGCTTCCGGGTGATTCCAGAGCAGGCGCGCCGCTTCCATGCCCGCGTAGCCAGTGACATTGATGATTCCAACTCGATAACTCACCCGAGAATTGTGCATTGCGCAGGTTCAGCGGGCCACCTCTGTGACGCGGTTCACACTCATTTCGTGCCGGCTGGCCGGTAGAGTACCGCGATGCCAGAACTGGACCTGCGATTCATCGGGACCGGGAACGCGTTTGCGCCAGGCGGGCTCTGCTGGAACGGGTTCATTCTCGAAGGCAAGTACCTGTTCGAAGCCCCGCCCCAGGCCCTTCAATCGATCAACGCGATGCGCCTCGATGCAAACGATCTGGACGCCGTGGTCCTGAGCCATCACCACGGCGACCACTTCCTCGGGTTGCCCTTCCTCTTACTCCAGTGGAAGGCCGCGAAACGGACTCGGCCGATTCGGATCATCGGCCCGCGAGGTACAAAACAACTGGCGATCGATATCGGCCAGAGCGTCTATCCGTGGCTCTTTGAAACCGAATTCGAGGTCGAATGGGAAGAGCTCACGGACACCAGCCAGTCGTCGTTCGGCGAGCTGACGCTTGATGCGGTGGCGGTGAAGCACGATGCGCGTCTGTCAGGCACGCTGGGCTTTCACATAGGGCTGCACGGCCGCCGAATCGGCTACACCGGCGACAGTGCGCGATGCGATGCGGTCCTGGACCTCGCGCGAAGCTCAGAAGTTCTGATCAGCGAGTGCGCGTCGTTGGACGAAACCATCCCTACGCACATGAACCTTCGAGATGACATCCCACTCGTTCGCGCGGCGATGGCTCCCGAGGCACGCTTGATCCTGACGCACCTCGGCCCGGGAGTGACCGCTGCTGGACTGGCCAATACCGAGGTGGCACAGGACTACGGGAGCTATCGCATCTGATTCATGCCAGTAGAATCGGCCCCACAAAGGAGCCCCACTTATGGCACACCCCATGCGCGGAGCAACCGCAATCACCGGCTTTGGCATGACGCCGATGGGCCGCATCTACAAATCCACGACCGAACTCGCAGCCGACGCGACCCGTACCGCGCTCGCAGATTCGGGACTCAAGAAAGACCAGATCGACGGCCTTTTGATCAACGCGGGTATTACCGGCTCCACGGGCGGCGGCGTCAGCCTCGGGCTTCAAAATTACCTCGGCCTCAAGAATCTCCGCCTCTTGAACCACATGAACGCCGCCGGCTCTACCGCCGCGCAGATGGTGCAATATGCGGCTCTTGCGATTGCCGCCGGCATGGCCAACCACGTCCTCTGCGTCTTCTCCGACGCTCCCCTGAAGGATGGATCGTCGGCCGGCGCTGCTTACGGCGGCGCGAGGAGCCCCCAACGCCCCCGAGGCATGGCGGGCCTTTACCCCGCGGCCGGCTACTACGGCGCTAACACCCCTTACGCCCTGGCGGCGCGGCGCCATATGGCCACCTACGGCACCACCCAGGACCAACTGGGCATCATCGCGGTGGGCCAGCGGGCCTGGGCTACTCGAAACCCACTCGCCCAGATGCGCGATCCGATCACGCTTGAGGATTACCACAACTCCCGCTGGATCATCGAACCACTCCACCTGCTCGACTGCTGCCTGGTCTCGAACGGGGCTGTTGCGGTGATCGTGAGTTCGGCAGCGGCCGCGAAGGAGATGCCGCAACCGCCCGTGTACATCTGGGGTATGGGCCAGGGGCATCCAGGCGATGCCGCCCGCGCCGGCAGCGAATGGGAAACCGAAACCGGGGGCCAGGCTGCCGCGAAGACCGCCTACGCCATGGCGGGCGTGGGCCCGGGCGACATCACCGTCGCCGAACTCTACGACTGCTACACCTACACGGTCCTCGTCACACTCGAAGACTACGGCTTCTGTAAGAAGGGCGAAGGCGGGCCGTTTGTCGAAGACGGCAAGCTCGGGCCGGGAGGCTCGCTTCCCACGAACACCGGCGGGGGCGAACTCTCGGGCTACTACATGTGGGGTATGACCCCTCTGAGCGAAGCGATCATCCAGGGCCGCGGCCATGGCGGTGATCGCCAGGTCAAGAACGATGTCGTTCTCGCCACGGGCAATGGCGGAAGCCTGAGCTACCACGCCTGTCTCATCCTGAGCCCCCACGCGAACTGAGGTTATCCATGTCCGAATACCTGAAGCCACTGCCTGAAGCCGATGAATCCTCCCAGCCGTTTTGGGATGGCGCGATGGAGGGCAAACTCATCCTCATGAAGTGCACGGATTGCGGCCAGCGGCGGCTTCCCTCGCGGGCGCACTGCGACAACTGCCTGTCGGACGCCTACTCATGGGAACCCGCTAGCGGGCGCGGCACGGTCCGCACCTTCGGGGTAATGTGGCAAAAGTACCAGCCCGGCTGGGCCGCCGAAACGCCGTACAACGTCACCATTGTCGAACTGGAAGAAGGCCCACGGCTCCCGACCAACCTCATTGGGATCGCCAACGCCGATATACAAGTCGGAATGCCAGTCGTAGTCGATTTCGAAAAGCATGAAGATGTGGCATTGCCAAAATTCCGACCTGCCTGAACCCGTGGAACGACAGCTTCACGTAATCAAATTGTTATGACGAGAGTTCCGACTCCTACTTGACCTTTCGTTATAGTCATATCGGGCGGTGAGACGAGGATTCCATACGTATGCCCGAAACCGGTGGTTTTGGCCTCACCCTCTGGGCCACTGATGTCTTCGCACTCGCCGACTTCCTCCAGGCCGTCGCCCACCTCCCGATTGAACAACGTCACCCGGGCTTTGCTCTGCTACGCGCAGGCGAGGTGCCCGTCCAGATTCATGACGACGAGTCTTACCGCGGTCACCCCTGGTTCGACGCCCTTCGCAAGGAGGGCATGGCCCGTGGAATCGGCGCGGAACTTCGCTTCGAAGTGACCTCGACCGAAGCTGCTTATCGTGAGGCGCTAAAGCGTGGCGCGAGGGGCATTGCGCCGCCTTATGAGTACGAAGGCACCCTCGAATGCCAGCTAATGGGCCCTGACGGTTATGTACTGAGTCTATGGCAGGCATGGAACTCTTCTACATCAACCTGAAATTCATTAGCTTGACCCAAATTATGCCGACTCTTCTGCTACGGTGGTTGTGAAAGAACGCACATTCACTGAGGAGGAGCTTCTACCTATGTTCAACAATCCATCCGCCCTCCAGCCCATGCTCCCCGGCGAGCCCAGCCCGGAAGCGCTGCATCGTGAGGAGTTCTTCAACGACAAGACCGAGCAGACTGAAGCGAGCGAAATCCTTCCGGACCATCGCCTCGCTGGCAAGGCTGCCCTGCTGCGCGCGCAGCTCGTAGCCACGGTCGGGCGCTACTTCGTCTAGTTGTAGTTCAAGGCAACAATCCGAAACGCCCCTCCTTGGAGGGGCGTTTTGCATAGCACTCATCCGACAGCCGCTACCAGGCAGTCCAGCCGCCATCCACCATCAAGGTGTGCCCGGTGACGTAGTTACTCGCGGCACTCGCCAGGAAGATCACGGCTCCTGCGAGCTCGTGCGGTTGACCCCAGCGGCCCATCGGCGTGCGTTCAGTGATGAATTCGTGACGCTCCTCATCTTCGAAGAGCGGACGCGTCAGGTCGGTCTCGAAGTACGTCGGCCCAATCGCATTCACCTGCACGTTCGCGCTCGCCCATTCGATCGCCAGCACCTTCGTGAGCTGTTCGATCGCGCCTTTCGAGCTTGCGTAGGCCGCCTGATTCGCGAGCGCCACCCGGCCCATGATGCTGGAGATATTGATGACCTTGCCGCTTTTCTGCCCCACCAGGTGTTTGCCGAAGGCTCGAGCGCAGAGGAAATAACCGTCAAGGTTCGTGCTGAGGACTCGCCGGAACTCCTCCGGCTCCAGTTCAAGCACCGGCTTGCGGATGTTAATCCCGGCGTTGTTGACCAGGATGTCTACCCGGCCCATCAAGCGGACGGATTCCGATGCCAGCCGTTCGCAGTCCTCAGGGCTGGTCGTGTCGGCGGTAATTGCCTCGGCCCTTCGGCCCATCGCCCGGACTTCGTCGCGCAGCGACTCGATTTCGGTCCTGGTCCGGCTCGCCGCCACGATGTCCGCGCCAGCCGCCGCCAGGGCCAGTGCCATCGAACGCCCAAGCCCCCTCCCGGCGCCGGTGACGACGGCCACCCGGCCAGCGAGGCTGAACAGCTCGATTCCCTTTAGTTCCTCATTGGTCATGAAGCGGAATTCTATCGGGCGTGTGGCTTACTCATAGCGCAATGCTTCGGCGACAGGCACGTGAGAGGCCGCGCGCGCCGGCAAGAAGGTCATCACCATCGAGGACACAAACGCGACGGCACAGATGATCCCGAGGTTCAACCACGGCACGATGAACGAGGCACCCTTGGATGCCTCTCCAAGATCGCCGCTCGCGAACAGCACCCAGGCAAGCGAGAGCCCCAGCCCCAGGCCCAACAGGATCCCCGACAGTGCGATGAAGCCGGACTCGAAGAGGAAGCTCAGTGCGACCATGCTGCGCTGATAGCCAATCGCCCGGAGCATTCCAATCTGTTGGCGGCGCTCGACCACCGCGCGCGAGGCGACCACGGCCAGGGCGGCGATGCCGACAATCAGTCCGAGCCCCATGAACCCCTGGAACACGAGCAAGAATCCGTTCTGGATCGCCTGCTGGTCGTCGAGCAGCTTTTGCAGCGACTCGGCTGAAGCCTGAACGAGGCCCGATTCCACGCTCTTCGCGTACGCCTTTGAATCCGTCCCCGGCTGCAAGGCCAGGTAGAATCGCTGGCCACGGGACGCCGGGAAGGTGTCCAGCAACGTCTGCTTCGAGGTGAGTATTCCCGCGACGCCGCTGCCGTTGGGGTCGCCGAGGGAGAAGAACGTATCGGCCCAATCCTTCATTACTCCGACGACGGTGATCGTCGTGATCGTGCCGCTCCCCGGATCACGCAGCTGAAGCGTGAACGGCGCGAAGCTTTCCTCCAACGGGTTCAAGGCAAGCGTGGTGTTGTCCACGGGCGGTCCGAATCCGCTGGCGGGCGTGATCAACGAAGCGGGGATTACCGCGGCGTGAGGGTCGGAACGGAGTTTGTTCCAGACTTCGGCGTCGGTCGCGTACCCCTGGGCCCGGAACTTCATCGCGATCGTCGCCGTCTGCATGAACCCCGCGTCGGCGCCATAGACGGTGTAGTGGCTGTACTCGTTCACCACGCCGTCAACCTTCTTCTTGTCCTTGTTCTCAACATCGACCTCGAAGTCGTACGCGATGCGCAATTCGCCGGTGGCCTTGATCGGCTTGGTGTCCGTTCCCGAAGCGGCGATCGCCTGCTGGATGTCGTCAATCCGGTTGTTTTCGTTGACGGCGACCATGGTGTCGAATCCGGCCTTGGTGTCTTTATTCAGAAAGACGGCCGCGAAGTTCGTGTTGAGCGTCGCCATCATCACCAGTGAAAACATGATCAAACCGATCATTGCCATCGTCATTCCGGTCCGGAACCGTGCCGTAAGTGGATAAGCGACTCCGGTCTTCAATGCCGGCAGGATTCGGCCAAAACGTCCACCCAGGGCTGCGATCGCCGGCAAGACAATGTCAGCGTTGTACACGATGATGAAGACACCGCAAGACACCATGACCATGCCGCTCAGGAAGAACATCTCGATGTCGCCGTTCAGTTCGCCGACGACCTTTTCGTAGACGCTTCCCGGCAAGTACCAGAGCACGAGCAAGAGCCCGCTTGTCGCGGTGAAGGCGAGGCGCTCGGCCACGCCGAAATACCGCAGCGTCACGGCAACCCAGAGGAAGATGAGCGACACCCCGAGGAAGAAGAAGAACGAACTGTTCCTGTCCAACCCTGCGTAGGTGAGCATGACGCCGGCGATGGCGAAACCGCTCGCGATGCCCGCCGTCCAGGCGATGCGGACTTTGGAATCCTGCAGCAGCGCCAACACGAACCCAATCGGCGGCACGGCGATGCCCACGGCCGGCAGCCACCGCGGCAACGACTGAGGTTTGCGGTCGCGCACCAGCACGACGAGGCCGAGTGCTATGAAGTACCACGGCAAAATGAAGAACCAGCCAATGACGGGCAGCACGATCCCGAGAATCCACGGCCACTTCGGAATACCGCCACCAATGCGATGGTCGCGAGTCAGCGCCACATCGCTACCGCGTAGCAGATAGAACCACGGACTGATCAGCCCAATAATCACGAGCGGAATGCCGAGCAACATCCCAATCGGTCCGAGCAGGAACATCGAGAAGCCAACTGGTAAGCCGAGGGCGACCACTCCGTTCAGCGCGGCCCGGTAATACCCCATCCAGGTCGAGGCCTCAGGATTCACCGGGTGAGACTCCGGCAGGTCGCGGATGGCGGCGGTGATATTCAAGCGGCTCGCCCTCCACGACGCGATAAAGATCACGAGGAAGGTCGCCATGACGCCCAGGCAGAATGCGACAACCATGCTTCGCAAGGTGAATCGCACCGTCAGGTCGAACCCCAGCATGTCGCCTGCTACCGACTTGATGACGCTCACCATCGCCAGGGTCACAGCCATCCCGGCGACGAGGCCAACGACCGCTGATCCGAGGTCATAACCCATTCCCTCGGCAAGAAACGACTCAACGAGTTGGCGCCGCTTCGCCCCCACCGCCCGGGCCATGCCCATCTCTGGCTTCCGCTCTGCCGCGAGCATCACGAAGATCAGGAAGATCAACAACACCCCGGCGGCGATCGAAAACAGGCCGAAGACGACGAAGATCGATGTGAACGCGTTTCCCACGAGCTGGGCAACGCGAATGCCGTCCTTTTTCAGGGTGTCCACTTTGTAGGGTGTGTCGCGCAAAAGCGGCTGGATTTTTGCTTTGGCGGCGTTGGAGTGTTCAAGGCCGCCCTTCACTCCGCCCTGGTTCGACACGAAAACGCCGTCGGCGTTCTCACCCTTGCCCGTGAGCTGTGAAAGAACCGCGAAATCGACTGCCGCGCCTTTCTTGGCGCTCGTACTGAAGGCGCCGCTGAGAACCTCTGGCGGGACGATCGCTTTCACCGTGAACTCGAAGGACTGACCCTGGTAGCGAGCGAGAACGGTATCGCCGACCTTCGCTTCGATGTCGTCGGCGAGTTCCGAATTGAGTGCTATCTCCCGGCCCGAAAGGGAGATTCCTTTTCCGTTCGAATCCTTGAGTCCGCCCAAACGCGCCGCGTCTTCGCTTCGGAATGCGACGATCCTGGCCGATGCGTCGTTCAGCTTCGTGCGCGTGTCCTGGATCGGCAGTTGCTCGCTCAGGAACGGGACGAACGCCTCGATGTCCGGGTCGTTGGCAAACTGCTTCTGCCATTGGTCCACGGTGGCCAGGGGGATGACCTGTTTGTCGACCGGGGCCGCCTCTTTGGTCGTATCCCACGCGATGAGCTCGTCCGACTCGCCGAGAATTTTGTAGACCTCAGAGGTGACACTGCTGGAAAGCGTGTCTCCAGTCCCGAAGGCGGCGCTCATGATCAGGGTCGAAAGCATCAGCCCGACAATGATCAGCGCAGTTTGGGCCTTCCTTCGGGGAATATTGCGCAGGCCAAGTTTGAACATGACCGGATTGCGCCAGGCGATGTACGCGACGATCAACAGGATGCCCAACGTGATCCCGACGCAGACGCCCGCGATCACGTTCATGGAAACACCGAACAGTTCGTTCATGCGAGCCCCCTCGGGTCAGTGCGCAGCGGCGGACGCAGCCATTTGCGCCTGGGTGTCCTCACGGACGATCAGCCCGTCCGCCATGTGAATCGTTCGATGGCAGCGGGCAGCAACCTTAGGGTCGTGCGTCACGATGACGCATGCCTGGTGCTCTGCCCGGTTCAAATCCACGATCAGGTCCATGATTTCGGTCGCCGTCTGAGAGTCGAGGGCACCGGTTGGTTCGTCGGCCCAGACAATCGCGGGGCGGTTGACGAGCGCCCGGGCGATCGTGACGCGCTGTCGCTGGCCCCCCGAGAGCTGTGACGGCCGCCGATTCGCCCAGTCGGCGAGGTGCACGCGCTCGAGTGCGCCAACCGCCATTTCCCTGGCGACCTTCGGCCGAGTCCCGGAGACGATTAGGGGCAGTTCCACGTTTTCTGCTGCGGTGAGTACTGGCAAGAGGTTGTACGTCTGGAAAACGAAGCCCATGGACTTCGCACGAAATTCCGTCTTCTTGTCGTCGGGCATCTTGCTGATGTCATCGCCGTTGATGCGAACGATCCCAGCGTCGAAATCATCGAGGCCGGACAGGCTGTTCAGCAACGTCGTTTTGCCGCAGCCGGAAGGGCCCATGATCGCCACCATTTCCCCACGCCGCACCTCGAGGCTCACGCCGCGCAAGGCCTGCACCTGGACGACGCCGGTGTCGTAGGTCTTCACAACGTCTCGGGCCTCGATGACGACCGAATCATCGCGTGGTTTGTCATTCGCTTCGCTCATGAAGTTCCTCCAGCCGTTCAGGCCACTCTGCTACTCAGACTATCCTGCGGGCCGCCAAATCGGAAACGCGCCAGCTACTCCGCCACGGTAATGGTCATCGGTTCGGCATTGCCTGCTTCATCGAAACCCCACGCGCGCCAGCGTTTCGCTTCATCCGCCAACTTCGCTGGGTCGAATACATAGAACGGGCGCAGTCTCAGGTCGAGCGTGCCGACACCGTCCGCGCCCGCCGCGACTAACCGTCCATGCATACCTTCTGCCGCAGTGCTGATTGCATCGATATCAAACCCCATTGCGCCCGTCGCGCGGTACGGCGCTAAGTACCCGACACCGGTGCGCAGAAGCCGCTCCGCGCCGATGTACTTACCGCGCTGCAGATGCACGAAGCCCGCGGCAATCTGGATGAGTCCCTTATAAAGGTCTCGCACGGGCCCGGTCTCAAGCTGCCAGATCTCTTCGAAGCGCTCATGGCATTCGTAGAACAGTTCCGCGTTGAACTCATCGCAGCCCAACTGCAAGTTGCGCGGGACCGTGATCACCTTGGTGACGAGTTGCTTCTTGCGGCGTGCGGGCTGCATCTCCGCAGCCTAACTCCATCTCTGCCGCATGCGCACAATCCGCAGGCGGGCGAGAATTCACCAACTACTCGCCGGAGCACCTCCTTGGCAGACGCACACGACAGCCACGCCCCCGCCGATCCCAACGCCGCGCCACTGCGCCAGGACATTCGTCAATCGTTTTCTCCCGGCGCGGTCTTGTTTTGCTACGCGCTCGCGGCAATCGCCCTCGTTTCGGGTATCGTCGCCGGCCTCACGCTCATCAACGACTGATCGGTTGTCGGTTGCAAATTTCGCTGAACTTCACGTAAGCAATCCGTTCAGAACGTAATCGCTGTGTATCATTCGCCAATGGACGCGCGACCCGGACCCTGCGGAACTCCAGGCGCACGCGCGTTGTTGCGAGCCACGAAATACGACGGCACGGCGCATTGGATCCAGCCATTCCAGGTCATCTCCGACGATGGGAACTTGCTCATCGCCGCCTATCGGGCGCGTACTCCGATTTACACCAGCCGCGGTGAATTCCGCTCGCCGTACGATTCGCTGGTCTACTTCTGGCGCGACCGCTGGTACAACGTCTTCCGGCTGTCACGGCCGGGCTGCAATCTGGCGCTCTGGTACTGCAACGTAACCACTCCGCCCTCGTTCGATGGGTCCCAGATCGGTTACGTCGACCTCGATCTCGATGTAACGGTCCGCCCCAACGGCTGGATCGAGCTGCTGGACCAGGACGAATTCGAAGACCATCAGAAAATCTACGCATACCCGACCGCCGTCATCGAAAAGGCGGAGCAGGCCGCCCAGGATTTGATGGCCCTCGCGCGGGACCGCGCGTTTCCCTTCAGCGAAGGCTAGGGAGCGGCCATCCCGGCATCTGTCGCGATTCGCCTGCCGCAGGTACCCTGTCCCTTCAATGCCCGATACCCGAACAATCCAGCCATATCTCGCGAATCTCGTTGATCGGGCTGCTCGCGCGGCGATCCAGGCCGGCGATCTTCCCGACGTCGCCCTTCCGGCACCTTCGATCGAACGTCCGAAGGATCCCGCAAACGGGGACTTCGCCTGCACGCTGCCCCTTCGGCTCGCCCGCGCTGCGATGAAGCCGCCGCTCGAAGTGGCCGCAGCCATCGCCCGCCACATCCCCGAAGATCCCGCGATCGACCCACCGATGGTCGCGCCTCCCGGCTTCATCAACCTTCGATTGTCCAACGCCTTCGTAACCGCCCAGGTCGAACACGTGATCGCCGAGGGTCCGCACTATGCGGACCTTGCCATCGGCACCGGTAAGAAGGCCCAGGTCGAATTCGTCTCAGCGAACCCCACTGGCCCCCTCCATGTCGGCAACGGCCGGGGCGCGGCGATCGGCGATGCCCTCGCTGCCGCCCTTGGCGCTGCGGGCTACGAGGTCAGCCGCGAATACTACGTCAACGACGCCGGCACCCAGGCCGACACCTTCGGGGAAACGCTGTACGCCCGTTACCAGCAGGAATTCGGTCGCAACGTCGACATCCCGAAGGACGGCTATCCCGGCGATTACATGATTACGCTGGCGAAGGCGATCAAAGAAGAAGCCGGGGACGGATTCCTGAAGCCCGAAGGGGATTCCTCGCCACCTGGCATCGGTTCGCTCGGCATCGAACTCATGATTCGCGGAATTCGCCAGACGCTCGATAGCTTCGGTGTCCACTACGACCGCTGGTACAGCGAAAAATCGCTCTACGACCCCGAAGGGGCGTACGACATCGCCATGGGCATCCTCCGCGAGCGAGGGCTCCTTGCGAATCGTGAGGGCGCCCTCTGGTTCTCCTCCAGCGAAGTCGGGGAAGACAAAGACAATGTCGTCGTCCGCTCGGATGGCCACCCCACGTACTACGCGAGTGACATCGCCTATCACTGGGACAAGTTTATTCGCCGCGGCTTCGACCTGGTGATTGACGTCTGGGGCGCGGACCACCACGGCCACGTCTCTCGCCTCAAGACGGCGACCAAGGCCGTGGGCGCGGACCCCGAAGCACTCCACATCCTGCTCTACCAGCTCGTGTTCCTGAAGCGTGGCGGCGAAGCCGTGAAGCTCTCCAAGCGCAGCGGCGAGCTCGTCACACTCGAAGAACTCATCTCGGATGTCGGCGCCGATGCCGCGAAGTTCTTCTTCCTCCTCCGCTCTCCGGGTGCGCAGATGGATTTCGACCTCGACCTCGCGGTGAAGCAGTCATCCGAAAATCCCGTTTTTTATGTGCAGTACGCTCACGCTCGCTTGTGCTCCATGCTCGAACGCGCCAGGGAACAAGGGCTGACCCCAGACGGCGGGGACGTCTCCCGGCTCACGGAGCCTTCGGAACTGGCACTGGTACGAGAGATGATGCGGCTCACCGACGTCATTGAACTTGTCGTCACGTCCCTTGAACCGCAGCAACTCCCGCATTACGCGATGTCGCTCGCAAACTCGTTCCATGCCTTCAACGACGCGTTCAAGCAGAACAACGACCCATCGCTGAAAGTCATCACTGATGACGTGGCAGCAACGAAGGCCCGGCTGCGGCTGGTGTTGGCAGCGAAGATCTCGCTCGCTCGCGTGCTCGGGCTCATGGGGATGACCGCGCCGGAGCATATGTAGCTCAGATGCGGGGCATCAGTTTCGGCACGGTAATTGTTCCGGTCGCTGGATCGCCGAAAACGCGGAAACCGTCGACCCCGAACGTCCAGCAGTGGTGCGCAACGTAAGCACAGGTCAGTGCGTCGAGTTGGTCTTCAACGCGCTTCAGCGCCTTTCCCCCAAGTACGACTGCTTCGGGCGAAAGCAACCATTGGACTCGCTCGTCCATGCCAATCGCGGGAAGTTCTCGGCTAAGCAAGGTTCGAAGGTGATCCTGGTAGATCACGAATCCCTCTCGTCGCAAGGCGATGCGGCCCTTTTTGTACGGGAGGCGCTCGGCCAGCGAGAACAACTCGACGTGCGCCGGGTGTGGGAACACCTCGAGAGCGAACCGCCCCGTGCATCGAGCTAGAACGTGGGCAGGATTGAGATTGAATCCGTCCTCTGCGAGAAGTGCCGCCAGGTTTGGGCCAGCCAGCCCGTTCATCCGCGTAAGAAAGGGCAGATTCGCGGAATACGCGCCAGCCTTGGCCCTGCCGAAGACCGTCGCGAGCTCTCGTTCGGCGCGCCGTTCGGGCTGGACAATGAGCGGCGCGTCGATCGCGGCAACAACGTCTCGCCCAGCATCCCGGCAGAGTGCCGCGAACCACTCTGGAGTGTGAATTTCGGCGGCAAGTAGCTTCAGGCGCGCATCGGCTCCCGAACCTTCGATGACACAGATGCCGGACTCGTGATGCGCCGTCCACGCAAGGTCAAGGCCGATGAAAGCGGTCACACCGCCATTCTGCGGTTCCGGAATCCTCCGTGCTGTAGCATCCCGACCCATGGAACTTCCAGTCTCCCGCTCTGGACTGACTGCTCGCGCCGTGGCCGAACGCTGTGCCGCCGCCGCCGGGGAAATCATCCGGCAGGGCTTTGGGAAAGCCGCCCTCGCCGGCGTGAAAGGCCGCGGCAACGTTGTCACCGAGACCGACTTCGCAGCCGAAAAGGCCACGATGGAGATTCTTCGGGCTGAGTACCCTGATCATGCCATCTTGAGCGAGGAATCCGCCGCCGCGACCCGTTCCGATAGTTGGATGTGGGTCGTAGACCCGCTCGATGGCACGAAGAACTTCAGCCGCGCCATCCCCCATTTCGGCTACAACCTGGCCCTTTGTTGGGACAGCGTCCCCGTCCTTGGAATCACTACGCATCCACTCCTTGGCGATGTCTATATTGCGGAGGCTGGCAAAGGCTGCACCCTCAATGAGGCCCCAGTGTCCGTCTCCGATTCGCCCTCAATCGCAGAGTCCGTGGTCGCGATCGATATGGGCTACGACGCCGAACGCGCCCGCTACCAGTTAGCTCTCGCCCAGCATCTCTGGCCCGGCATGCAAAGCCTCCGAACCTCCGGCTCGGCTGCCCTCGGCTTCGCGTTCGTCGCCGCGGCCAGGTGGGACATCTATGTCCACTCCGACCTTCAACCGTGGGACATCGCTCCCGGCCTTATTCTCGTCCGCGAGGCCGGCGGCAAAGTCGTCGACCGTACCGGCGCCGAGGCCACGCTTTTTTCCCGCGAAGCGGTAGCTGCGAATCTTTCAGTGCTCGCCGACTTCCAATTCAAATCGATGGACCTTGCCTGGGCCTAGCCGTCCAAACTTCATCTCGGAGCGAATCCAAATGACCGTTATCTACGACATCGCCAGCGACTACGTCGACCGTTACGCGGCCCTCGATCCCATCAACGCCACGGGCATGGGCGTCCCCGGCCACGATGCGGAGATGACCGACTTTTCCCCCGACGCTATCGAAGCGCAGTCGAAGCTTCGCCGGGAAACACTTGCCAGGCTCGCCGTCGCGCCCATCACCGGCGACCGAGATCGCGTCGCGAAAGAGGCGATGGAAGACGTCTTCTTGCTCCGTGAAGAACTCCTCGCGGCCGGCGACCAGTACCGCCTGAGCGGACACCGCAACGCCTCGACGGTCATGCGCATGGCCTTCGACCTTATGCCCCGGGCCACCGAACACGACTGGGAGAACATCGCCGCTCGCCTGAAGCTCGTGCGCGGCGGACTTGAGAGCTATCGAGTGACCCTTGAAGAGGGGTTGCGCAGAGGTTCGCCAACGGCGCGACGCCAGGTGGCGCAGGCGATCAAGCAATCGGCCACGTACGCCGGCGCCGACGGCTCCAACTCGTACTTCCACGAGCTGGTGGAAGCCTTCGAAGCCAGCGGAGTCGAATCCGACGCGCTTCACGATGAAATCGAGGCAGGCTCGGCCGGCGCGGCGGCCGCCTACATGCGTTTCAGCCAGTACCTCTCGGAGCAGTTCATGGATCGTGCGGTCGAGAGGGACGGGGTCGGGCGCGAGCTCTATCAGCTCTCATCGCGGGTGTACAACGGCATCGAACTCGACCTCGAAGAAACCTACCAGTGGGGCTGGGAAGAGCTCTATCGCATCGAATCTGAGATGCGGGAAACCTGCGAAAAGATCCTTCCAGGCGCTTCGATCGAGGAGACGAAGAATTTTCTTGAATCCGACCCGAACCGCGCCATCGATGGAGTCGAAGACTTCAAGCAGTGGATGCAGGACCTCCAGGATCGCACCATCAACGAACTCGCCGGCGTCCACTTCGATATTCCCGACCCATTGCGAAAAATCGAAGCCATGATCGCCCCGCCCGGCGGCTCACTGGCCATGTACTACACCGGACCCAGCGAGGACTTCTCTCGCCCCGGGCGCACGTGGTACCCGACCGGCGGCAAGACCCGCTTTCCGCTCTGGGGCGAAGTCTCAATCGCCTATCACGAAGGTGTGCCCGGCCACCACTTCGAGCGGGCGACCGCGAAGTACCTCTCGGCTGAACTCTCCCGATTCCAGCGTTTAATGGGCG
The DNA here is from genome assembly GCA_039933735.1 of bacterium. Lineage (GTDB taxonomy): Bacteria > Chloroflexota > Dehalococcoidia > Tepidiformales > Tepidiformaceae > Amarobacter. The sequence continues at coordinate 41,699 of JBDTNM010000003.1, forward strand.
GCACATCCGGCTACGTCGAAGGTTGGGCGCTCTATGCCGAACGCCTGATGGGCGAACTCGGCTACCTGGAAAACCCGGACTACTACCTCGGCATGCTGCGAGCCCAGGCGATGCGCGCGGTCCGCGTGATCATCGACATCGGCATGCATCTCGAACTCAAGATCCCGGCATCTGAGTCCTACCACCCGGGCGAAACCTGGAACGCGGAACTCGGCCAGGAATTCTGCCTCCAGCGGTCGCAGTTCCCGGTCGACTTTATGCAGAGCGAAGTCATCCGCTACCTCGGGACGCCCGGCCAGGCCATCAGCTACAAGGTCGGCGAACGCTGCTGGCTCGAAGCACGCGAAGCCTCGAGGCATCGGCTCGGCGACGCCTTCAGCCTCAAGGACTGGCACCGCGCCGCGCTCAACCTCGGCCCAATGGGGCTCGCCCAGATGCAACGCGAACTCGCCCGCGTGTAACCGCCGGTTCGCCGGCGAATCTACGGGAAGGCACTCGCCTAGCTGGCGGCCGCCTTCTTCTCTGCCTTCTTTGCTTGCTTCGCCTTGGTCGTCACCTTCGGCTTGTTGGTTTTTGCTGGCTTCTCTTGTCCCTTTGCCATCGAACATCCTCCCCGCCGCGCAACAGGCGGCGTCAGTTCCCAATCTAACCGCATCCAACCGTGACTGCGCGCCAACGGAGTTAGCCATCGCCCACAAAGTCACCCACAGCGATTTCACCTGCGTCTTTTGCTCGACGTGGTCCTCTTCCAACGTGCTCAGAGCCCTCGTTTTACAGTGCCGAGAAGAACACCACAGCGACCGCAGCGCTTGACGCCGCGAGTAAACCGAACAGACCGTCGCGTCCAAAGGTCGTCGCTCGACGGGCCATCACCCCTGAAATCATCGCGGTGGCCGCGATGAGCAGCGCCTGCATGGGAGCCCCGTTGAGCACCAGGACGAGGGCCCCCACAATGCCCGCCAGCCCGAATACCCCGACAGCAAGGTTCGCGGCGCGCTCCGTCCCAAGTCGATGCGCCAGCCCTCGAACGTGTGGCTCTCCCGGGACATCCGGAGCCTGGTTGGCGAGATGCAGGGCGAGCCCGATGAGTGCGCCAATCGGAAACGCAGCCCAGAGCAGGTTCTGCCAGCGGTCGAGGGACAGGAACACCCAGACAGGGATGAGCGGAAGCGCCACCGCGAAGGGAAGCCAACTCAGTGCGGTGCGCTTCAATTGGACGTCGTAGGCCAGCCCGCAGGCTAGCCCGGCGAGACCAACCAGCCACGCGCCGAACGGCAGGCCCACCGAGATCATCATCCCGCAGCCGGCCAGTCCCGCGGTCAGGAGCAGGGCGTGTCTGCGGCCGACGATCCCGCGCGGGATAGCTTTCCAAGGCTTCAGGCGCTTGTCGTCCGCTGCATCGACCAGGTCATTCGCAATGCCAATCGCGAACTGGTAGCAGAGCATAGCCAGGCCCAGTTCCAGTACCGTCGCCATCGGCGGGCTTGAATCTGCCAGGAAGGCGGCGGCCACCGTCACCGCAGTGACTACCAACGACGGGAACGGGTGGAACATCCGCGCGAAGGAGATACCCGGCGGTGGGAGCGGTGCTTGCCGGGGCTTTCTCTTCTTCGCCACCCGGCAACTCTACGTTTCCTTCGGCCTTCAAACTCGCCACGAGCGTTCCGTCGCGGCGTAGACTTCGCCCGTGAAAGCAGAAATCATCGCTATCGGCACCGAGATCCTCCTCGGCGAAATCATCGACACCAACAGCGCCTACATCGCGCAGCGCCTCCCTGAACTCGGCATCGACCTCTATTACAAATCCGTGGTCGGCGACAACATGGGCCGCATCGTGGAGACCTTCGACCGCGCCTGGAACCGCTCCGACGTCATCATTTGCACCGGCGGCCTTGGCCCCACCGAAGACGACATGACCCGCGAAGGCATCGCCAAGGTGCTCGGCGAAGAGCCGTTCGTCGACCCCGCACTCGAAACAACGTTGCGAGCCTGGTTCGGCGGCCGCGGCTACGTCATGCCCGAATCCAACATTAAGCAGGCCTGGCTCATCAAGAGTTGCCGCGCCATCGACAACCCGCGCGGCACCGCGCCCGGCTGGTGGGTCGAACGCGATGGCAAGTCGATCATCTGCATGCCCGGCGTGCCTCCCGAAATGGAACGCATGTGGCTCAAGGAGGTCCAGCCGGAACTCGAACGCCGCTCCGACGGCCAGGTGCTGGTCACACGAACAATTAAGACCTCCGGCATCGGGGAGGGCACCGTCGATGAGATGGCCAAGCCGCTCTACGACTCGCCTGGCATCGGCATCGGCACGTACGCCCGCGCGGATGGAGTACACCTTCGCATCGGCGCGAAGGCCAACACCCGCGAAGAGGCCTGGGAGCGCATTCGCCCAATCGAACAGGAGATGGACCGCATCTTCGGCAACGCCATCTGGGGCCGCGACGAAGACACCATGGAAGGCTACGTCGCCGACCAGATGCACGAGCGCCGAACGACCCTCGCCATCATGGAGTCCTGCACTGGCGGGCTGATGGCTAACACGCTCACGGATGTCCCCGGAGCGAGCGAATACTTCCTCGGCGGCTACGTCACCTACTCCACACAGCAAAAACTCGACCTGGGTGTGCCGGCCGAGGTCATCGAAGAGTTCGGTGTCGTCAGCCAGGAGACAGCGAAGGCCATGGCCGAAGCAGCCCGCCAAAAGGCCGGGGCGGACTATGGCATCGGCATCACTGGCGTCGCCGGCCCGGATCCCGAAGACGGCATTCCGCCCGGCACGGTCCACGTCGCCGTCGCAACGCCCGAGGGCGGCAGTCACGTCCTGAGCATGACCATGAACCAGGGCCGCCAGGCCGTGAAGCGGCGCGCGGTCACCACGGCGTTGCTGCTGCTGCGGCGCGCCCTCATCGGAGAAGCCAAATGACCACCTCGAACGAAACCATCGTCAGCAACTTCGTCAAAG
>JBDTNM010000004.1:0-40768 GCA_039933735.1 bacterium
AATGCCGGAAATGCCGCACATCTTTCGCTGCCTCCGTTACCGGTTTCCCGCGAACGAACTGCCGCCGCCGTGCCGCCGGGTCTTTTCAGCATCGTACCAGCCAGCGAATTTACGGGAAGTTCTCGACCCATGAACTATGAATCCGGGTCGGTGCCCGCGTCGCCGTATAGTACGGAACGTGCCCGGGAACATGTGGGATGACCCTGAAGAGGCCGCGCCAGACCTCGACCTGAAGCTGCTGCGCGTTGGTGCCCAGCCGTTAGACGATTCCGGCGCCCTTCGTGTCGTTCTCGATACCACCCGCGGCCAAATCCTCGGGATTCTTCATCCAGTCGAAGGTGGCACCACCGCGGTGATTTGCGTCGGCGGCGCTATGGGCGGACTGGAAGGCCCGGCTGACAGCCTCTACGCGCGGCTTCCGCTCCTCCTCTCGCCAGCGAAGGTCACGGTCCTGCGAATCGAATATCGCAAGCCCAACGAGTTCGAAGAATGTGTGCTCGATGCGCTCGCCGGCTGTTCCTTCATGAAAGGGATCGGTGCCGTGGATCTGGTTCTGGTCGGTCACAGCTTCGGCGGCGCCGTTGTCATCAAGGCAGGTGAGCTGGCGGATTCGGTCCGGGGCGTCGTCTCCATGTCGCCGCAGCTCTATGGGACCCGCCAGGTGGAGAGCCTGAACAAGCCGCTCCTCCTGGTCCATGGAATGTCAGACAGCATCCTCAGCCACGAAGCGAGCGAGGATATCTATCGGCGCGCCCTCGATCCCAAACGTATCGTCCTCTACGCGGAGGCAGGCCACTCGCTCATCCAGGCCAAAGACAGAATTGATGAACTGCTTGCTGACTGGATCCCGGCGCGGCTCACCGGAGTAGCCGAACCAGGCGGCCGCGAAGAACACGCGTCCTGAGCCGGCGTGACCGGGGTCGTTGCAACACGCTAAGGTGATCGGCATGCGTTTGCTGGACGAAATCCGCGAAGACATCAAGGCCACGATGGAGCGCGACCCTGCCGCCAGAAACGCGGCCGAGGTCGCCTTGTTCTATCCGGGATTCCACGTCCGCCTCGCCCACCGGGCTGCGGCAGCGCTGCACCGGCGCAATGTCCCGCTGGCTCCGCGAGCGATCATGCACTTCGCGCGTTTTGTTACCGGCATCGAAATCCACCCCGGCGCCACCATTGGCCGACGCTTCTTCATCGACCACGGCATGGGTGTGGTTATCGGGGAGACAGCCGAAATCGGCGACGATGTAATGCTCTACCAGGGAGTCACGCTCGGTGGCACGAGCACGCAGAGGATCAAGCGTCACCCGACGTTGCGAAATGGAGTCGTCGTCGGGGCCGGAGCGAAAGTGATTGGCGGGATCGAAGTAGGCGAGAACGCCCGCATCGGGGCTGGCTCGGTGGTAGTGACGAATGTCCCGGCGAACGCCACCGTTGTCGGCGTTCCCGGCCACATCGTTGCCTTCCACGATGATTCCAACGGCGCGATTCAGCGCCTTCCCGACCCTGAGTGGGAGCGGCTCAATGAACTCGACCGCAAGGTCCAGGAACTGCATGAGATGGTCGAGCACCTGGACGAGCACATGGGCGTGATCCACGCCAACCACCACGATTGACAGTTACTTTGGCTTGACGCCGATGACCTTCGTCCGTCCTCCAGAGTCCGCGTAGACTGAGACTCGATGCACTGTCTTCGATTCGAAATCCATCAGCGCGACTCCGGCGTAGTCGATCCATGCCAGTGCGCGGTCCGGACTCAGCCAGACCTGGGGAATGACCACCAGGTCCCCTGGCCCTTTGCGGTCGCCCGGGAGTCTCACAAGAGAGTTGCCCAGTGTGAAGAGAAGAGCTGCCTCGGCGAGGGGTTGTTCATCCAATTGACGACCATCGGGAAGCCAAACCCCTGCTTCGCCGCTGACTCCCCAGACGAGCGGGTGCGTCGAATTCGCGGTGGCAATTGGGAAGGCCAACGGAATGGGCGCGACAAGGGGATTGCCGGAAGGGAACTCCTCAAATCGAACCTCGGTCGCGGCGGGCGCCGATGTTCTGAGGATTAGCTGGCCCCCCGGCAGCATGCCCGGCCAAAATTTCATGGTAGACGCGGAGCGCCGTGCCTCTGCCCACGTCTGGCCGGCGTCGGACGACGCGAAGAGTACCGAGTAGCCGGACTCAATGTAGTTCCCCACCTCAGCGCAAGTACCGAAACAAGCGGTCACCCAGAGTTGGCCGTTCATCGCGGCTGTCGAAGTCAAATAGCGCGCGCCAGGAGGAGTGGAGAACAAGACTTCGCGCCGGAGCTCACCGCTCGCTGATCGCGAGACTCGTTCGAGTGATGTCGGCGGCCCGTCGCAACCTGTGCATCCCTGTTCGATGTAGAGCTCCAGGTCGAGCTCGTCTGGCCCTGGCCCGATATCCAACGGCGGCCCCATCGTCCAATCACGGAGGCCCGGTGTTGGGATCGGGACGGATGGGGTTTCCCTTGCGGTTGCCGCTGACGCCGCGACGCTCGCCGAATCCGCCGTGGGACTTCCACGTTCATTCCCGGGCCCCGAGCATGCGGCGACGCATGCGCCAGCGACCAACAGGCTCAGCAAACTGACCTTCATACTCTTCGAACGTACAGGTCGTCGTGAATGTTCCCGTAAACTTCAGGGGATGAGTTGGGAAGACCGAGCAAAGAAGCTGGAGTCGAAGCGCCGCCGGATGCGGGTGCAAGGCCGCGGCCTCCTGACCGTCGAACCCAATGCCATTGGCAAACGGCTCAAACGGATGCAAGAGGCCGCGAAATCGCGCCGCGGAAAACACCGCTAATCCACTACCACCTCAACCGCCCGCGTCGCGATAACCCAGTACTGCACACCGATCCGCATCTCGGTGAGCGTTTCCATCGTGGGGTCCAGGGCCGGGCCCCAGCGGAGCCATTGTTCGCTGCCAAGGTCAAAGACATAGACCATTGAGACCCAGCTAGCCGCCGGGCCGAACACGGATTCCGGCGAGACGTATCCGCCGTTCCAGGTGATCAGTGAAAGCCCGTTGCCCAACGGCAACGTCTTCTGCACTGGCGGCGGCGGCGCGGCAGGGGCCGCAGCGGGGGCAACGGCAACGTTTTTCGGCGGGGCGAGGGCCGGGACCTGGGTAGGAGCTGGAGTGGTGGTGGCCACAGGATTTGAATCCCCAGCTACGTATCCAAAGTCAGTGACCCAATACCAGCCGTATTGCGAGCCTGCTGCGAAAACCCTCGCGATCCCGATTGATTTAAAGTCGCCGGTCAGCATCACCTCGCGATGCGCTCCGGAATTGATCCACGCGTTTAGCGCCGTCTGGGCGCCGGAATAGTTCGTCCCCGCGGCCAAGTTTTCCCCGCCCGGCCAGGAGACTCCGCAGTCTGGCATTCGCACCCACGGCGAGCGGCCGAGCGAGTCGGTGTGGCCGAACGCAGAGTGACTCGCGAGGTCGTTCGCCATCCACGCGGCTGAGCGCGTCAGGTTTGGGTCGAGCGCCAGGGCGCCCAATCCATTGCTGGCCCGGTACGCGTTGATGAGTTGCAGGAATCCCTGCTCCTCGCCATCGACCGAAGCGTCGCTGACGTCACATTTGTTCAGAGCGGATGCCGCCGGGGGCGCGGCAGCGGTCCTTGATAGAGCACCCAGCAGCAAGATTGCGCCGAGTGCCCAACTGAGTTTGTGGGTCACACAAACCTCCCGAGGGCCACCTCCCTGACCGTAAAGGCGGAGGGAAAGTGGAACGACCGGGATATCCCCTATTCTCCGTAAACGGGCTGCAAAATCTCGCCGAGGGATTTATTACGCAGAGTCCCTATGCCATTCGAGAATTTCACGGCGTGGCGTGTGAAGTTGCGCACAGAAATTGCTGGTCCCGGCCAGGCCAAAACACGCGCTGTTTCAGGGGGTAAAGGCCCTGGAGATGTGGGGATGAGCCGCAGTGCTAGGGGTCGAGACGTTCGAAGGCGACCGCGGCAGCGCCGAGCAGGCCCGCATCTTCCCCGAGGGTGCTAATTCGCACGAGTGTGCCTGCCGCTGGGCCATACGCGAGCGAGTACATCGCTTCCTTCATCGGCAGAAGGAGCATGTCACCCATCGCGAGCAATCCTCCGCTTAGCGTGACTGCGTCAGGGTTGAGCACATTCACCAGGCTGCCCAGGCCAAGGCCGAGGAGGTGGCCGCCGTGCCGTATCTCGGCTTCGCAAACGGCATCGCCTTTGGATGCCGCCGTGTAGAGATGGGCGGAGGTCGGGTCGCCATAGCCGACCACTTCGTGCAAGACCCGTGACTTGCCCTGTTCGAGGATCCGGCGCGCTCGTTCGGCGAAAGCCACACCGCTAACCATCGCTTCAAGGCAGCCACGAGAGCCGCAATTACACTTCGGCCCCGCTGGGTCGAGGATGATGTGGCCGATCTCTCCCGCGAGGCCTTTGGCGCCCCGGTAGAGCCGTCCGTCCACGACGATGCCGCCGCCAATTCCCGTCCCTAGCGTGGCATGAAGCAGGTGGCGGGTGCCCTTGCCGGCGCCGAACCTGAATTCGCCGAGGGCTGCGGCGCTCGCGTCGTTTTCGATATAGGCCGGGATGCCAAGCCGCTGCGCCACCGGAGTCGTGAGTACAAGATTCCGAAACCCCGGGATGTTCGGAGCGAGAATCACCTTGCCCTCGTTAGCGTTGATCAGCCCAGCCGTTGCAATGCAGGCTGCCGACGGCGCTGGAGAACCTTGCGCAGCCGCTTCAGCAAGAAGCTCCACTACCCGGACGATGATGCTCTGGGGCGTCCCTTCGTCGGGTGTGGGGTGGTCAACCCGATAGTGGATAGCACCCTCTTCGTCGACGATTGCGGCCCTCAAGTGAGTGCCGCCGAAGTCTGCAGCCAGGACCGTTCGCGTCATTGGATTAACTGTACAGCGGGAAGTCGCTCGGGCGACTTCTCGCTGGTGTCAGGTGGGTGAAGCTAGACTCAGGGAGATGGACTCCCGGTTCTTTCTGTCCTGGCACATTTCACTCATCGAAGAATTGCGGGTCGCCCGATTGGCAACAATCGGACCGGGAGGACGTCCGCATCTCGTTCCCTTTTGCTACGCCTTGCTGGGCGACGTATTGGTGATGCCAGTGGACGAAAAGCCGAAACGCTCCCAGCTTCTGCAACGCCTGAAGAACGTCGGGGCCGACCCACGCGTCACGGTCCTGTTCGACCGCTACGAGGATGACTGGACCAAGCTGGCCTGGGTCCGCGTAGAAGGTCTGGCGGAAGTTGTCGAGGGTGTGAGCATTCCCTTAGCGCTTGCGGCCTTGCGTGGCCGCTACTCGCAATACCTCGAAATGGACCTCGAATCTCGGCCACTAATGACCATCAAACCGCAAGCAGTCTCGGGCTGGCGCTGGGTCGAAGATCCCCGTCGCGGCGGCCCGGGCTAAACTCAGGAGCATGGCGAAAGAGTCCAGGGAACCCGTGGTGAACTTCGGGTTCCGTCATCCGGATGAGAACCAACCGCGAGTGGGCGTCGTCGCCGCGCCAGATGCACCACCAGCGTTGCCAGTTTCCGAAGCGTTCATTGCCAAGGCCGAGCAATGGAAGCGCGAACTGCTAGACGTCACTCGCCGAAACCGGGCGATCAATTATCGAGACGGAAAGAGTTCCCTCGCCCTCCCGGCCCTTCCTCAAGATCTGTGGGACAGCCTTGCGGCGAGTGATGGGGAGGCGAGCTTCTCGGCACGCAACTTCGCCCCTGACGCCGCAGATGCAAATGCGGATCAGCGAGCGGTTGACGCATTCGCGGCCGCTGCACGCCTCGCCGACCGGGCGAAACTCGCCGACCGGGAACAGGGCGTACAAGTCCTCTTCGTCGCACTTGGCTGGTTGAATTGGGTGGATGCGGAGGGCCATGAACTTCGCTCGCCCCTGGTCCTGGCCCCCGTCGACCTTTCTGTGAACAAGCAAGACCAGGCGATTGAGGTCCAGGCCGCCGCCGACGATCCAGCCGAAGTGAACCCGTCGCTCTCCTATCTGCTGCACGCCCAAATGGGGATTCGTCTGCCGAAGCTCGAAGACGCCGAAGGCGAACCGCTCTTTCCGAGCCTGGAGGCGTTGCTTGCCGAAGTCCGTGCCGCCGTTTCCAAGCAGCCCGGCTGGAGCGTGGACTCCGATAGGCCGGCGGTCGACGTGTTCACCTTCGCGAAGCTGGCCATGGTCGATGAGATCGACCGCGACCTCGACCGCCTGGCGCAGCATCCAATCCTCCGGGCGCTCTCCGGCGAGGCTTCGCTGCCCGAGATATCTGATGCGGAGGAACTTCCTCTCGACGATCAGTTTTCTCCGGGCGACCTCAGAATTGTGGTCGACGCCGACGCCTATCAGCTCAGGGCCGTAGGCCTGGCGGCGGCGGGCGGCTCATTCGTGATCGAAGGTCCGCCGGGGACAGGCAAGAGCCAGACCATCACCAATATCGCGGCGGAACTCATGGCGCAGGGCAAGCGCGTCCTGTTCGTAGCCGAAAAGCGAGTGGCGCGCGAAGTCGTTCTTGAGAACCTCCAGGCCGCGGGCCTCGGTGAGGCCTGTCTCCACCTTGCCTCGAATGCAGGCGCAACAAGCCGTGCAGATGCCAAGGCCCAGGTCATCAAATCCATCGTCGACACCCTCGATGCCGGGTCGCCTCCGCCAAAACCCGACCTTGCACTGCCAGTTCGCTACGGCGAACTCCGCCAAAAGCTGAACGCCTACTCCCGGGCGATTTCAGCTCCTGCAGGCGAAGGCGGCTGGACTACCCCCTTCGAAATTATCAGCGAGGCCATTCATCTCGCTCCGGACAGTCGGCCCGAGATTTCGGTCCCCGCCGTTGCCTCCAAGAGCCGGTTCTGGCTCGACGATGTCCTGGATGTAGCAAGGACCCTCGACGCGTTTACCAGCCAAGACCTGACGCTGTTGGCGGGTCCGTGGGCGAATTTACGATGGACGAAAAGCGATTCCAGCAGCCAACGGCAACTCCAAAACGCACTGGAAACGCTCGGTGCACTGGCCGGGAGCGTCGCCGAACTGGTCGAGCCCGTTCTCAGTCCTCCCCTCCCGTCCAGTGGATCAAGTTCGAGGGAGTCGCTAGCCGAACTGGCGGTCGCCCTCCGAAAGGTTGGTCACTACCGGCAAAAGTCCCGCTCGTTCCTAAAGTTCGTGAATCCCGGCTACTACTCGGCGCGCGGCGACTTCAACAAATACACTGCCGCCGGCTATCGCGAAACAGGACTCGAAGGGCAAACAGGAGCCGCACTTTCGACACTGCTGGGCAAAGCATCCGATTCGCTCGTCGTGGCGGTCGACGCATTCGGTTCGAGTGTCCCAGCTTCCGCCGCGACAGCCGAACTGAGTGACTGGGCGAATTTCCTTCTGCCGGGGATGTCCCAATTCGTTGTTCTCACGCAGATGGCAGTCGCGCTGGCGGCGGCTGAACCGCTCGAAATGCGAGATTCGATGACCGCCCTGCTCGCCGATCCATCGACTCACTCCAGGCTCGCTCACGTGGTGCCCGCGTCGGTCTACAGCGCGTGGGCGAACCAGCTTATCCAGGGCGACCTCGGACTGACTCCCGAACAACATGGGCGCCTGAAGGACTCATTTGCCCGACTCGATGCCGAGATGATTGGCTGGTCACGTACGGCTGTCCTGACTGAAGTCCGTTCACGCCGGCCGAGGAGTGTGAACCATTCGGCTATGGCGCCCCTGGTGAAGTACGCCCGGGCAAAGCGCCGTCCGGCATTGAGAGCGATGCTCGGAAACAGCCGCGAAGCCGTCCAGTTGCTCAAGCCGTGCCTGCTTATGAGCCCCCTTGCGGCGGCCCAGTACCTCTGTCACGGATCGGGGCGGTCTTACGCCTTCGACGCCGTGATCGTCGATGAGGCGAGCATGATCCCCATGCCTGACATGGTCGTTGCACTGAGCCTCGCTCCGCAGGCGATCATCGTCGGCGATTCGAAGCAAATGCCGCCGACGAACTTCTTCAACAAGGAAATCGGCGCGACCGACGACGATGCCGACGATGTCACTTTCGAAAGCGTTCTCGACGAAGCGGCCCCGCTCCTGCCGTCGACGATGCTGCGAGCTCACTACCGTTCGCGAGATGAATCGCTCATCGCCTTCTCAAATGTCTATTTCTACGACGGCAAGCTGATCGCCTTCCCCGACGCTTGGGGAAATCGCCCCGAGTCGGGCGTTCGTTTCGAGATGGTGGCCGACGCCGTGTACGGTCGCGGTCAAAGCCGCGCCAACCCGGCCGAGGCGCGCCGCGTGCTGGAAATTCTTCGCGCTGAACTCGCTGCGGCCCCGGGTGGCCGTCAGGTAGCCATCACCGCGATGTCGCTCGCCCAGCAATCTGAGATCCTCGAACAAATTCAGGACGCCGCGATCCTGGACCCGGCCGTTCGTGGGTGGGTTGAAAGCGGTGGCCTGGTGCGCAACCTTGAGACCGTCCAGGGGGACGAGTCCGACGTGATGATCTTGAGCGTTGGTTACGGCAAGGACGCCGAAGGGCGGCTCTTCATGAATTTCGGTCCACTCGGGCAGGAAAAAGGCGAGCGCCGCTTGAACGTGGCGATCACCCGAGCAAAGTGGAAAACCGTTGTGGTTTCGAGCCTTCGCCCGGGGGATATTGACCCCGCTCGCACGAACTCCACCGGCACACTGCGCCTGCGAGACTACCTCGACTATGCCGAGCGCGGGCCGATAGCATTGCCGCTGGCGAGCGCCGGACGTTCGGAGCAGCGCTCTGTGTTCGAGGAAGCCGTCATCGCAGCATTGCGGGGGCAGGGCCTGGACTGCGTGGCCAGCGTCGGGGTCGGCGGGTACCAGGTCGACATCGGCATCCGTCACCCCTCCGAGAAAGAGCGCTTTGTACTCGCGGTCGAATTCGATGGGCCGGCGTTCTTCAATGCCCCGGCAGCGAGAGACCGCGAGCTTGCGCGCCAGACCTGCCTCGAGCGGATGGGATGGAACGTCCACCGAGTGTTCGTCACCGCGTGGTACCGCGACCCGGCGACGGAGCTCGATCGACTGCTTGAGCGATATCGAGCTGCTGTTCTCTAGCTCAGCACATCATGACGCGGCGGCTAGCACGACAGGTTCGGCGGCATGGGCTGACCTATACTCCGCTTCCATCACCGACGCTCGGCTCCGCCGGGCCGGAAAGGACACCAACTTGGCCGGTCTGATCGTTCTCGGCATTTTCGCGCTTCTTCTCTTGATAGCGTTCTTCAGCGGATTCTTCACGGTGGAACAACAAACTTCGGCTCTTGTCGAACGGTTCGGCAAATTCCGCCGGGTCGCGGCTCCCGGGCTCAACCTCAAGGTTCCGTTCATCGAGCGTGTCGCCGGGCGCATCAACCTCCGCGTCCAGCAGTTAGATGTCACCGTGGAAACGAAGACGAAGGACAACGTTTTCGTCCACATCATCGTCGCCGTGCAGTACATGGTGTTGCCCGCGAAAGTGTTCGACGCGTTCTACCGCCTCGATCAACCAACTGTGCAGATCACTGCCTACGTGTTCGATGTCGTTCGAGCCCGGGTCCCCAAGATGGATCTCGATGATGTCTTCGAGCGGAAGGACGAAGTCGCTATCGCCGTTAAGGAAGAACTTTCCGGCGAGATGGAAACGTTCGGCTATGTCATCGTTCAGGCCCTCGTAACGGACATCGATCCGGACAAGAAGGTCAAGGAATCGATGAACGAGATCAACGCTGCCAAGCGGCTGCGAGAAGCGGCCCAGGAGCGGGGCGAGGCGGATAAGATCCTGAAAGTGAAGGCCGCCGAGGCCGAAGCTGAAAGCAAGGCCCTGCAAGGTCGCGGTATAGCTGACCAGCGCCGGGCAATTATCGATGGCCTACGTGAGTCAGTGGATCAGTTCGCCCAGAGCATCTCCGGAACGACCCCCGAGAGCATCATGCAGCTCGTATTGATGACCCAGCATTACGACACGGTGAAAGAGATTGGCGCTTCCTCGCGAGCCAACACGATTTTCGTGCCCTACACGCCTGGCGGCATGACCGACCTCGCCGGTCAGATGCGTGATGCACTGATCAGCGCCAACGCGGCATCGCAGCCGAACGACGTGGACAAGACGTAGGCACACGGCAGGCATGCTTCGGACCGTAACTGGCAGCGTTTCAAGGCACGCGCTACAGTTCGTGGGCCGTAATTTACGTCTCTAAGGAAGCTCCTTTATGACCGCTCCATCTCATGCCCACGGGACCGACCGCAAGCTCAGCGAAGAGGAAATCACCGAACTCCGCGAGCGGGTGAAGTCTTTCATGGAGTCCGACATCTACCCGAATGAGGGCTTTTTCCACGAAAACAGCCCCCGCCGCAGCACCGCCGGCGTCGCGAAGATGAAGGAACTCCAGGCCAAGACCAAAGCCATGGGCATGTGGGCGCCCCACCTGCCCGCCGAAGCCGGCGGCATGGGCATCGGCTTTATGCCGTACGTCTACATGAACGAAATCCTCGGCCGGAGCCCCATTGCCCCGATGGCCTTCGGCTCCCAGGCGCCCGATTCCGGGAACGCCGAAATCCTCTGGCAGTTTGGAAACAAGGAACTGCAGGACAAGTTCATGAAGCCGCTGGTGAATGGCGACATCTACTCCTGCTACTCCATGACTGAACCCGAAGTCTCCGGCGCTGACCCGACCAACCTTCAGACCACCGCCCGCCGCGACGGCGATGAGTGGGTCATCAACGGCCACAAGTGGTTCACCAGCCAGGGTGAAGGCGCTACCTTCGCCATCGTCATGTGCGCGAGCGAGCTCGACCAGCCCCCGCACCGCCGCATGAGCCAGATCGTCGTCCCGACCAACACGCCGGGGTTCGAAATCATCCGGCCCGTCCCGGTGATGGGCGAGACCGAAGGCTCCCACGCCGAAGTCCGCTACACGGATGTCCGCGTCCCACTGACCAACGTCCTCGGCGAGGCCGGTGGCGGTTTCCGCATCGCCCAGAAGCGGCTTGGCCCCGGCCGCATCCACCACTGCATGCGCTGGCTCGGCCAGATGCAGCGCGCCTTCGAACTCATGGTCGAATACTCGCTCACGCGCGAGGTCTATGGCTCCACGCTCTCCGAGAAGCAGACGGTGCAGAACTGGATCGCCGACAGCTACGTCGAAATCCAGGCTGCTCGCGCTCTCACCCTCGCCGCTGGCAAGAAAATCGACCAGGGCGATGAAGCCCGTGTCGAGATCTCCGCCATCAAGTTTTTCGGCGCAAAGGTCCTCCACGACGTCATTGACCGGGCCATCCAGGTCCATGGCGCTCGTGGTGTCTCTGGCGATACGCCGCTCGAATCGATGTACCGCAACGCCCGAGCGGCGCGCATCTACGACGGCCCCGACGAAAGCCACCGAATGGTGGTCTCTCGCCGCATCCTGCAGAGCTTCAAGGCCGGCAACAAGTGGGACTTCGGGGTCCAGTAGGGAACGCCGACAACGATGACTTTTCGAGGCGGTGGGCAGTCGCCCCCGCCTGTTTCATTTCGGAGGGGCTATGGAACTGGATGAACTGGCAGGACGGCTCGAACGCTTCGCCCGCGTCAAACTCGATGACTCCGGCGCGACCATCGAGAACGTCGAGCCAGGCCCCGGCCACGCCGGCTTCTCGTACTTCTTCGACGTTCTCTCGCACGGCCTGCGGACGAGCTACTTCATTCGCCTCCCTCCGCCGGGCGTAAAGCACGAAGGCACCGGTGATGTGATGCGCCAGGTGGCGGCGATTCGCACCCTTGGCGACACAAACGTGCCCCATGCGCCGATCCTCTGGGCCGGCACGGAAGAGGAGTGGTTCGGCGACCCTTACTTCATCCAGCCTCGCCTCGAAGGCGACACCCTCAAGAACGACTGGCCGCTTCAGTTCAGCACCGAACAACTGCGCGTCATGGCCAAAGAGGCGATGACCGCCCTCGCCGGCATCCACAAGGTGGATCCGGCCAAAGCCCCGTACCTCGGCGAGTACTGGGGCTACCAGTTCGACGTGGAGCGCTGGGAACGGTTCTACGAACGGGCCGCCGAACCCCAACTGCTCGCCCTCCAGCCGCGCGTGAAGCAACTCCTACTCGAGAAGATCCCGCACGAAGCTCGTATCGCGATTTATCACGGCGATTTCCAGTGGTCGAACCTGCTCTACAACAGCAGGGCTGACCTGCTGGCGGTGATCGACTGGGAGCTGTGCGGCATCGGCCCGACGCTGAACGACGTCGGCTGGATCTGCGCCTTCAGCGACCCGGAGGCCTGGGCGCACACGCAGAACAGCCGCATGCCTCACGGCGACGAACTCGAAGTGTTTTACCGCGACGCCTACGGCCCGGTTGAGGGCAACTTGAATTGGTTTAAGGCGCTTGCGATGTACAAGTTCGCCATCATCAGCGGGCTGAATCTCTCCCTGCACCGCCGCGGAAAGCGCCACGACCCGCACTGGGAAGACATCAAGCCGTCCATGAAGACGAACATGGAGTACGCCCTCAAAATGCTTACCAGCTGAGGACCGCCACTCCAAAGTGTTTCCAAACTTTCGACCGCGTCGCTGGTAGTTCTCGGGAATCTCGCCAATTTACTGTCGCGCATTGGCTTTGGGCCAGTATCGTTCCACTCGATGTTTGCTTCAGTACCTTCCGGTAGCAGTCTCGAATTCCTCAGTACCAGCAGACAAACTCTCCTGGTAGCCATCAAAACAATGGGCGAAGCGACAACCGAGCAATTGGCGAAGGAGACGTTCCTTTCACCAGGCGCCGTCCGACAGCACCTTTTGGCCCTTGAGGCCCAGGGATTGGTGACCTATGTCAGGCTCCGGGAAGGCCCGGGGCGCCCGCGCCATGTCTTCCGGCTCACGTCACACGGCGAGGACCTGTTTCCGCAGCAATATGCGCTTATGGCGAACGAGTTGTTGCGCGCCCTTCAAGCCGAAGATGGCGGGCTCTTTGAGCGAATCCTCGGTCGGCTCGTCGACGCTCAAGTGGAACTCGCGAAAAACCGCATCCATGCGACGAGCCGGACGGAACGAATCCTCGAGATGGTCAAGTTCATTGAGCAATACGGTTACTTCCCGAGCCTCGAAGTGCTGGACAACGGCCCGGTGCGACTGACGCTGCACCATTGTCCACTGCTCAACGTCGCCAAAAACCACCCGGGCGTCTGCGAAATCGAGTGCGCGTCGCTCAAGGCTGTAATGATGACCGACTCAGTCACCCGCGTGGCGCACCGGCTCGCGGGCGATGCCGTCTGCACGTATCTCGTCGAATGACCTAACTGATCGCCTCGGCGGCCATCGCTCGACTACCCTTACCCGGTATGGCTGATCCATCTGCTCCAATGCAGCGCGCCATAGCTGCTGCGCACAACGTACGAGGTCACACGAGCCCGAACCCGTGGGTCGGCGCTGTCGTTGTCCGCGATGGCTCGCTGGTTTCCGTCGGCGCTACGTCCGCATACGGTGGCGCTCATGCCGAAGCAGCGGCACTGGCCAACATCGACGCTGCCGGAACAACGCTGTTCACCACGCTAGAGCCCTGCATGCCCTTCGAAGGCAAACGGACCCCGCCGTGCGTGGAGGCAATCGTCGCGTCTCGTGTCAGTCGCGTCGTAGTCGGCATTGAAGACCCTCATGCCCCCGTTCGAGGAGCTGGCGTCTCCTACCTCCGGGCGCACGGTATCGAGGTCGAAGTTGGCGACGGCGCGGAAGCGATCACGAGCCTGATGCGGCCTTATCTGAAGTTCCGATCGACCGGCACGCCGTATTGCATCGCGAAGTTCGCCGTCAGCCTCGACGGCAAAGTCGGCGCACCCGCTCAAGGCATTCGCTGGTTGACCAGCGCACTGGCACTCAATCGGGCACACCAGGATCGCGCATGGGTCGATGCCATCATGGTAGGGAGCGGGACCGTCATAGCCGATGACCCGGCACTGACGGCGCGGCCGGACGGAGTTGAAACGGGCCATCAGCCGCTACGCGTTGTCCTCGATGGCCGCGGTCGAATCGATCCTGGCGCGAAAGTGTTCGGCAGGGGCGCGCTCCTCTGCACAACGAGTTCACCAATCGCCTGGCGTAACTCAGTCACCGCCACCGGCGCTGCGGTCCTGGAACTCGAATCGGACGATTCCGGCGTAAACCTTGACCAGTTGTTCCGGGTCCTTGGCCAGCGTTCGGTGATGTCGCTACTCGTCGAGGGAGGCCCGAGCTTACTGGCCTCGCTTTTTGAGGCCGAACTTGCCGATGAAGTTCATGCTTACGTCGCACCGAGAATACTCGGGCCCGATGGTATTCCTCTGCTCCCGGATTCCCCGCGATTCGATGCTGAACCACTCCGAGAGGTCGAGTTAGAGGTGCTTCACCCCGACGTGCTGATTCGGGGATACACTGGCAACTGGTCGCCAGCCTGAAAAGGGAGTGTCGCAATGGTTCAGAACTGGATTGTCGTCGGCGGGCCGGAGATTTTCGGCAAAACGCGAGAGATGGGTTTCACCCGGCATGGATTCAAGAGCACCCGCCGTGTGATGGCGAGCAAGATCGAACCCGGCGACCTGATCGCCTTCTACGTCACAGGCCGAAAACAGTTCGCCGCCATTGCGAAGGTCACATCGAAGGTGGCTGAAGAACAAACGCGTATCTGGCACAACGACAAAAAGCCGAACGAGATGTATCCGTACCGTGCGAGCATCGAAAAAGTGATCGCGCTTGATGACGACCTCTGGTTGGATGCCGAGCCCTACCACGACCGGTTCACGTGGACGCAGAAGTGGCCACGAGCCAACTGGACGCTCGCCTACCAGGGGAATCTCCACGCCATCCCACAAGAGGATATGGACCTCCTGATGAAGGACATGAAGACTGCGGCGGGCGTGAAGTCGAAGTAAGCTCCCGGTCCCGGGGCACGTGCTTGCGAAATGTAACCGCTCGCATGTGAGTTTGTTGCCCCTTTGTAAATTCTTGTCGTAACATCGACGCCTCAGATGGGGGAGGGCGTTGGGATGATTCAATTTCCTAAGTGCCGAAAATGCGATTTCGGTGAGTTGGTGCCTTTTAGCGACTTCGGAAGCCAGGGTGCTCCGATCCACTACAAAGCCTGGGTCTGCACCAACCCGGACTGCGGTTACAACATCAAAATCCGCAACGGCGAACTGTTTATCGACGAGCCGATTAACGACGGCCAGGCGCACTACAGCCGAAGCCGGTAGCCACCCCTTGCACCTGCAACGACGAGTTCGAAGGGCCCTGGCACGAGGCATCGGTGGGGGCAGTGCGACTAGCTTCGCGTACGCGTTGATCGGCGATTCCCGCGGTGGCTTTTCGCCCCGCGGCTTGTGATAGACTGCACGAGCAATGCCGCAGGCGAACAAGATCTACGAACCGCTCCCCCTGCTCGACCTGAACGTCGAGGAAGAACTCCAGCAAAACATCCTCGTCACAAGCGTCGATCAGGTCCTCAACTGGGCCCGTCGTTCGTCGCTTTGGCCGTGCATGTTCGGGCTGGCCTGCTGCGCCATGGAGATGATCGCCACGGCAACCCCGCGGTACGACATCGCCCGTTTCGGCGCCGAGATCTTCCGGGCATCGCCTCGACAGGCTGACTTGCTCCTCGTACCTGGCACCGTCACCTGGAAGATGGCTCCGGCTGTCCGCCGCATCTGGTTGCAAATGCCGGAACCGAAGTGGGCTCTCGCGATGGGTGGCTGCGCGATCATGGGTGGGCCCTTCGCTTACGCCTATAGCGTCACTCCCGGCGTGAACACACTTGTACCGGTGGATGTGTATGTACCGGGCTGCCCACCGCGGCCCGAGTCGCTCCTCACGGGCCTCATGCTTCTCCAGGACAAGATCAAGAACGACACCATCGGGAAGGGCTGGGTGCGGCGCGACGTCGAACCGCAGTTCCAGCGGTACCTGCCCGACGGGGACCCGATCCGCAAGGAGCTCGAGAGTCTGTGGCCGCCCTACATCGACTACGACACGCCGCTCAAGGGCGAGCTCTTCTCGAAGTAACTCGACCTCGAAATTGACCCCCGAATGGGCGGCACGGCCGCCCTTTTCGATGCCACGGAGGAACACATGGCCGCATCTTGGAGCGATGTTGAATCGCTGGTGAAGCATCTCTTCGAACAGGGCCTGCAACCGGACCGCCAGGAATTGGTGGATCTCGCCTTCGCCGAAGACGCGAGCGACGACGTGATTGACGCGCTCGATTCGCTCAACGGTAAGCCGGTGCCTTCGCTCGACGCGTTGAAGCAGCAACTCGAATCGAACAAGCAGATCTAATCTGTCCGGATCGCGAGCGATCGGCCTCCGGCCGGTTGACGCCACACCCCCGGATGAACAAGCTTCGGTGTCCTTCAAGGAGGCTGCCGAATGGACGTGGGAATCTGCGTCGGAGCCCAGATCTCCGATATCGACTACATCGTCATGGCCGAGGAACTTGGCTACGATAGCGCCTGGGTCGCCGATTCCCAGATGATCTGGTCGGACGTCTACGCGACGCTCGCACTCGCCGCTTCGAAAACCAAACGTATTAAGCTCGGACCGGGTGTAGCGGTCGCCGGTACTCGCATCGCCCCCGTCACCGCCTCGGCCATCGCATCGATCAACGAGATAGCTCCGGGGCGCGTGTTTCTCGGGCTTGGCACCGGTCACACCGCGATGCGCACCATGGGTCACGACCAGATGCCGCTCCGAGAGTTCAAAGAGTACGCGCGGGCCGTCCGCGACCTGCTCGACGGCAAGACGACGCAGTGGACGCACGCAGGTCAGACACAAGACGTGACGCTTATGCACCAGGGGCGCGGGTATTACGCTCTCGAGCCCCGGGTCCCGATCCACATCTCCGGCTTCGGTCCGCAGACGCAGCGATGGGCTGGCGCCTGGGCGGACTCGCTTGTGACTGCCGGCTGCCGGCCGGCTTCAATCGCGGCCGCCTCTGAAAACGTGCGATCCGGTGCTGCCAGGGCTGGCCGAACGCTCACCGAAGACTTTGAAATCTCCAGCCTGATGGGTGCGATAGTGCTCGAGCCGGGCGAATCATTGGAGACCGAGCGGGCCATCGACGAAACCGGGAGCATGGTCACGAGCAGCCTTCATTACGCGTGGGAGGTCGCAAGTGAACCGAAGCGCGATCTTTCCAATGCCTCTCCCGCGTTTGCCGACGTGTGGCAGGACTATTGCGACTACGTCGACACGATGCCCACCCCGCCGGAGAGCCGATACCTGGGCGTCCACATGGGCCATTGCAGCTTCACGCTGGAAGAGGAACGCCAGTTCGTGACGCCGCGAGGAATCCAGTCGTCGAACCTCTGGGGCACACCTCAGCAAATCGTGGCGCAGGTGCAGGAACTCGAACGAGCCGGTTTGACGCGCATCCTCTTGCTGCCGCCGGTGCCCGAACAACGCAAGGTGCTGATCGACTTCGCTGAAAAGGTGCTGCCGCTGCTCCGATGAGCGGCACTTCAGGCAGGATCAGCGCCGCCTAGCCAGATGTGCTCCAGAGTCCCGCTCTGCAACTCGACCCGCCAGGCGTCAGGCAACGATAGCGATCGCCACCATGTCTCCAAACCCAGGGTTGTCTGGGTCGCGAGCCACAGGGTCATGGCCAGGCCATGGTTGACGACCACCACGTCGGCGGCGTCCGGCCGGGTGGCCTTCTCGATGCCACGGGAAAATCGGCGGACCACTGCGGCAGGATCTTCCCAGCCTGCTTCGATGGTGCCGTTGAGGTACTCCGCTGCCACTTCGCGGTAGTCCCGGTCCCAGATTTCCGGCCGATCAACTTCGGCGAAGGCACCGTCTATCTGCACCGGCAATCCGAGCCGAAGCCCGATCACCTCCGCAGTCTCCCGGGCCTTTGGTTCGTCACTACTCCAAATACCAGCTACGCCTGCGGGGAGCGCGTGGGCGAGGAGCACGCAGTCTTCGCGACTCGACTCTGTGAGGCCCCACAGCTTCGATGCCACTCCGGGTTGGACGTTCGGCATCGCGTGACGAATGAGAATGACGCCGCTCACGCGCCCTGGGTCTTCGCCACGTGTGCCTGGATTTCGTCGTAGACGCGCCACATCACTTTGTCCCGGTCGAGCGGCAACATTGGTTCGGGTACATGGGAGCCAGTGAAGGCATGGATAATCTCGACATGGTCATCGATCACGTAATCCGGCTGGATGGTGACACCGAGCTCGACCATTCGGGCATGGTGGTTGTGTAGCGGCTTCCAGAAGCAGTCAGTGACGTGCTCGTGAAGGTCGAATCGCTTCACGACTTCCCAACGTGGCCCCATGCCGCTCCATAGGTAGATGGTGTGGCCGTCCTCACGCAATCGCGTGAAGACCTCGTGGACGCCTGGCCGGAGCTTCACGTCCCAGGTGATGATCGTGTTGTCGACGTCGAAAAAGATGTTCATAGGGCGCTCTTGCCTGCCTGCCAGAGGATGAAAGCGTATTCTTCTGCCACTTCGTTGAGGTAATCGTACCGCCCCGAGGCGCCTCCGTGCCCGGCGCCCATATCGGTGCGGAAAACGAGCGGGTTGGCGTCGGTCTTGTGGGCGCGGAGTTTGGCCACCCACTTCGCTGGTTCCCAGTACATGACCTGGCTGTCGTTGAGCGCAGTTTTCACGAACAGCGCCGGGTACGGCTTCGCTTCTACGTTCGAATACGGGCAGTAGCCCTTCATGTAGCGATATTCTTCCGGGACGTTCGGATTGCCCCACTCCTCCCATTCGCCCACGGTCAGGGGCAACGTCGAATCGAGCATGGTGTTGACCACGTCGACGAACGGCACTCCGGCGACGACGGCTTTAAACAGCTCCGGCCGCAAGTTCATGACTGCGCCCATGAGCAAACCGCCAGCACTACGGCCAGTGGCAATCAGCCGGTCGGCGCTGGTGAATCCACGTTCGACCAGCCCTTCAGCGACATCAACGAAGTCGGTGAAGGTGTTCATCTTCGTCATCATCTTGCCGTCGTCATGCCAGGCCTTGCCCATTTCGCCGCCACCGCGGATATGCGCACATGCGACGACGATCCCCCGGTCGAGCAGGCTGACACGATTGCTGTTGAAGTTGATGGGATAGTTCGCGCCGTAAGAGCCGTACCCCTGGAGTAGCATCGGCGCGGAGCCGTCGCGGCGAAGTCCTCGCTTCGACACGACGCTCACAGGCACCTTCGTCCCATCTTCGGCCGCAATCCAGAGCCGTTCGGTTTCATACTGAAACCGGTCGTAGCCGGGGACTTCGAGCTCTTTGCGGACCACCATAGAGCGGGAGTTCATGTCGTAATCCACCACCTGCGGCGGGGTGACCGGCGACTGATAGTTGTAGCGGAGCAGGGTGGCGTCCCATACACGATTCGGCCCCGTGAAGACGGTGAATACCGGCTCGGGAAACTCGACAGTGTGCTCTTCGCCATCGGAGAGGCGAATGACTTCGAGACGCTGCAATCCGCCGGCGCGGGTCGACAGGACCATGTGCCCGGCGAACAGGTCGAGGTCTTCGATCATGACCGCGTCCCGATGGGCCACTACCTCTTGCCAGTGCTCGCGGCCGGGTGAGGCGAGAGGCGCCCGAACCACCCGGAAGTTTCGCCCCGCATCGTTGCTCAGGAAGTAGAGCCAGTCTGAATGGTGGTCGGCGTAGTACTCGTGCTCATGAACGCGTTGCGCAATCAGTTGCCATTCGCTGAGTGCGTCACCCGCCGCGAGATAGCGAACCTCCGTCGATGTGTGGCTTGCCGAGGTCAGAAAGAGGTATTGGCCGCTCCTCGCGCGATGTATCGACACGCGAAACATCTCATCCGGTTCTTCGTAGATGAACTGGGCCGAAGTCGCATTCAGCTGGTAGCGAAAGACGCGAGCTGGGCGCTTCGCTTCATCGTCCACGGTGTAGAAGATCGTGTTGTTGTCGTTCGACCAGGCAACGGTCCCAGCCTGTTGGACCTCGAAGGCGAGATGATCACCAGACTCAAGATCCTTCACAACGAGGGTGTATTGGCGAAAGCCGGTCGTGTCGGTCGAATACGCGAGGTAGCGGCCGTCCGGGCTCGGCTGGTACGCCCCGAGGCCCATGTACGAATGCCCTTCGGCCATCGCGTTGAGGTCGAGCAAGATCTCTTCGGGCGAATCGTCGGAGCGCTTTCGGCAGTGAACCGCGTACTGCTTACCGGCTTCCGTTCGCGAGTAGTAAAGCCAGCCACCGAGCTCGTATGGGAATGACTCGTCGTCCTCTTTGATGCGGTCGAGCATTTCGCCGTACAGCACTGCTTCCAGCGGCTTCAGAGGCTCCAAAACCGCGTTCGCGTAGGCGTTTTCCGCTTCAAGGTAGGCCGTAACCGGTTCGGTGCCCTTCTCCCGCATCCAGGCGTAGTCGTCGGTACGGGCGTCCCCGTGGACGGACGTGGTCGTCGGCTTGCGAATGGCGATCGGAGGCATTGGCGAGGGCATGAGAACAAGTCTAAAGGGGAATCGCTTTCCTGCCGCCGGTGGAGCGCTCACAGGGAATCCGTGAACCGACGGCATGGTCGTTGACGACGAAAATATGGGACTTGAGATCTACCTTGCGGTAAGCTCGACTCCGAACGACTGAATCGGTTGTTCTTGGGACAGGTGACGCATGGAATTCAAGTTCTCAACAGAACATAACGCTCTTCGGGCCGAAGTCCGGGCCTTCCTCGACCAGGCACTCCCGAAGGACCGCGGCGCTGGCCCGGTCCGCCCGACAAGCCAGGAAAACTGGCCCGAGCAGATCGAGTTCGCGAAGAAGTTGGCCGCCAAAAAGTGGGTCGCGCCCGCCTGGCCGAAGGAGTACGGCGGCCTCGCATGGACACACATTATGCAAATGATCTTCAGTGAGGAGATCTCCTACGCCGGCGCGCCAGATGCTGGCCGTGTCTTCAACGTCGGCATGATCGGGCCTACCTTGATCGTCCACGGAACCGAAGAGCAGAAGAAGGAGCACCTTCCGCGCATCACCAACGCCGAGACCATCTGGTGCCAGGGCTACAGCGAACCCGGCGCGGGCAGCGATCTCGCCAGTTTGCAGACCCGTGCCGTGCGTGATGGCGACGACTACGTGGTCAATGGCCAAAAGATTTGGACCACGGGTGCGCATCACGCCGACTGGTGTTTCTTGCTGGTCCGCACCGATCCGGATGCGCCGAAGCACAAGGGCATCTCATTCCTGCTCGTGGACATGAAGTCCCCGGGAATTCAGGTCCGCCCGATCGTCAACATGGCCGGGTTCCACGAATTCAACGAAGTCTTCTTCGAGGACGTACGTATTCCCGTGCGTAACAGGGTTGGCGAAGAGAACAACGGCTGGTACGTCGCCATGACGCTGCTCGACTTCGAACGCTCGAACGTCGCTTCAATTGCTGCCAATCAGCGGCAGCTCGAGCTGCTGATTGAAGACATGCGCCTTCGCAGGCCTGGCGGGGCGTATCGCGACATCCTTCGGCATCGGCTGGCCGACATGTGGCTGGCGAACGAAACGGGTCGTCTGCTGAGCTATCGCACCGCGTGGATGCAGGAAACGGGCAGGATCGCGAACTACGAGGCGTCAGTCATCAAAGTCTTTGCGACCGAATTGGCGGCGAAAATCACGAATTTCGGCGTGAACCAGCTTGGCCCGGCCGGAGCGCTCGAACCAGACTCGAAGTACGCGATGATCGACGGGAACATGGAGAAGGGCCACCTGGTGAACGTCTCGCCACTGATCTACAGCGGCTCCAGCGAGATTCAACGCAACATCATCGCCACTCGCGGTCTCGGGCTCCCACGGGATTGAACAATGCGCTCTACGCGGAGAATGAGCGCGGAGGCGTGCCGTTCTACGGATGCTCGCCAAACAACACCCGCTCCCAGCGAACGGCGCTTTCCGCTGGATTCGTGCCGGTCTGCTCCGGCGGGACGGTAGTCTAACCCGTGGCCGCGTACTTCGACGGCGCCCGAGCCCGGCTGAAGACGGCACGCGCGGCCGACTTTGGCTGCACGGCGGCCGATTTTGACTCTCATCGACTCGTGGTGACGTCGATGCCGGCGACTGCGCCGTCACACTACTCACTAGAAGCGATCACGTTCGGCACGGGCACGGTACTCTCGGTCCGGGAGGCCTACCTGGAGTGGGTGAAAGAAAACGCTCCGGCTCCGCATTACCGGGCGATGTTCGCCAACGCACTTCTCGCCCCGTTCGTCCGCGAGGCTGGATCCCGCGGGGAAAACATGGACTTTCGAGCGCCTGGCCTGGGCTTCATTCCTGCCGATCGCATTGCCGCTCGACCTGTCCCGCCAGGGTTCTCCGATGGTCGCGTTGACTCGGAATTCCGTGCGCTCCACGTGCAATCCGCCAGGTTCGACAATTCGCTTGGCGAACCGGACGACGAATACGTGGCAGGGCTCTGGCGATACGGGTTCGCGCTGTTCGAGAATGGAGAACCCGCCGCGGTTGCCGGCGCCTACGACGACGGAGATGGACTCCTGGAGATCGGCGTAGACGTTGACCGTGAGTACCGCGGTCGCGGTTTCGGGCCGGTCGTAGTTACCAATCTCGCTGCAATCATCATCGCCGAGGCAATGGTACCCACGTACTACTGTTCGCCAACCAACGTTCGCTCCCAGCGCAATGCCCTCGCCAGCGGATTCTTACCGGTGACGTCGGGCGCGCGCGTGACGAAAACGCGCCCCTGATTCGCTGGTGGTTTAGCATCGGGCGATGCCCGGCCCACTCTTCGCCGAATCGAGCGCTGTCCTCAAGAGCGCACTTGCCGCCCAGATGGGCTGCAGTCCGTCCGACTATGAATCGCACGAGATTACGGTTGTTGTACGCCCGCCCGATTCGCGTGAGCCGCACCTCGCGCTGATGACCACCTGCGGCACAGGTTCAGTTGTCTCGGTGCGCGACCCTCGCCTCGGGGACTGGGTACGGGCGCAGGAGATCCCGGCACATCGCAATCAGTGGATCTTCCGGCCCAGATTCCTCGAAGGTCTTGCCGCGCACGCCCGCGAACTCGGCCATGTCGATGCGAAGTCGCACGGCTCGTCCGGCGGCACTGTGCTCGCTGAAGAAATCGAACCGCCGGCGCTCGCGACGGGTTTCTCGCTGCGCGAGCTGTCCATCGCAGAACAGGCGGCGCTGCGAGTCGGCAACCGCTTCAACAATGCGCTGGGCGACGAAGATGAGTTCCGCCGCATTGCCGCGAGCCGGACTGCGTTCGCGGCCGTCGCTCCTGATGGCAGCGTTGCTGCCGTCGTCGGGATCTCGGACCAGTACCCCGGCATCGACGAGATCGGATTGGACGTTTCTCGAGAATACCGCGGGCTGGGACTCGCCCCGGCGCTGACGCTCCATGCCACTCGTTGGATCCGCGAGCAGGGAAGGCAACCGATTTACACCTACGGCTTCACCAACGTCCGCTCGGCAAACAACGCCCTGCGCTGCGGGTACCGTCCCCTCTGGTTTCTTTCGGCGGTCTTCGTGCCCGCTGACATGCACTGACCCCTAGCGAAGGACCAACAGGTCGAGGTAGTCCACGGGCACCTGGTCTCCTTGGCCGGACGCTATCGCGGCGTCGAGGCGCGCAAGCCCGGCCGCGAAGGCTTCGTCGGTGATGCGCAAGAGTGTCGTATCCGCCCTCAGCGCGACGCGCGGCCGCATGGCGGCGAGGTTGGGCACGCTTACCTGCGGGACGGACTGCACGGATTCAAGCGCGAACCCTGCCTCGCCGAATTCGCGCCGTACTTGTTCGATGCTCGGGAACGATTCCACGACTTGGGCGGCCTCTGGGAAGTAACGGAAAAGGCTGATTCCGTGAGTCCGGCCAGGAAAGGCACTGCGAATCAGCACGGGAGACCCGGGAGCGAGTACGCGCCGAACCTCTTTCGCAGCCGCACCCAGGTCAGCGATGTGGTGGATGACGGTGGATATCCAGGCCGCGGCACAACTCGCATCTGGGAGCGGGAGCTGTTCTGCGGTACCAGCGAGGAAGTGGACGCGTGGGTCGATACGCGCCCCTTCCGCCTCGGCTCTCATGCCTTCCGAAGGTTCCACGCCTATGACTTCGATCCCGAACCACGAAGGAAACAGGTTCGCGAACTGTCCTGCGCCGGATCCTACGTCAACGAGCGGGCGAGTGAGGCCGGAGAGATATTGGGCAAGCGCTTCTCTCCACCCGGCGAGTCCGTCTTCGGTCAGGCCGCGGGCGGCGGCGTAGTTGCCCGCCACGGAGTCGTAGTCAATTCGGGCCATTTCGGAATTGTGGGTAGTCGGCCTCGATTGGGCTAGCCGCCGTACTCCCATCCGAGATCGCGTTCAATAAGCATCTCGCCCGGCCGGATGCGCTCGCCGTCGGTGCAGCGGCCGATCACGATCGTGTGGTCTCCAGAGGCGTGGAATGCTTCGGCGTCGCAGGCTAGCCAGCCCAGCGCGCGTTCGAGCACAGGGCAACCATTGTCGTGGAGTCCGTAGGCGATACCATCGAGCTTGTCGATGACCTGGGAAGCGGCCTCTTCGGAACGGCCACGGACCTTCTTCGCTTCTGACGGCATAACGACTTTGCGGGCGATGTCGATTCCATCCTTCTCGTGAAGGAGGTTCACGGTGAACGCCTTCGTTTCGCGGATGAATCTCAGCGTGCGTGCATCGTTTTCGATCGAGACGGCGACGAGGCGCGGCTTGAATGACACCTGCATCACCCAGTCGGCGAGCATCGCGTTCATTGTGCCGTCGCTCGAACGTGAGCCGATCACGTGGACTCCATAGCTGAGCGCGAGGAGTGCCTTTTCCACTCCTTCGAGTTCGAGTGGGGAACCGGGAAGCTGGGGAAGTTCAGGATGTGCCAACGAAGTGATCCTCCGTGTGTCTTGGGTCTATGTTGCCACGGTTTTTGAACTCAGAAGGAAAGCGTGATTACGAAACCGGTACACGGGCTGTCTGCGGCGTCGACGTTACCGTCTGAGCGTCGGTCGTACTCGCCCGGTAGCCCAGGAAGATCAGGCAGATGCCGATCAGTTCCGTCACATACAGCACCTCCGTGTATCCAGCCCGTGTGAAGCTCCCCCCAATACCCGGGAGAATTGCGCCGGCAGCGATCAGCATGTTTGCGCGCGATTTGCGGACGTTTCCTTCACGCCGATACCGCACCACCGATGCAACAGCCCCGCCGACGAGGAAGACGAACGCGTACGTGTTCACGAGCGGGCTGAACGCGCGGACCCACGTCCACTCGATAACGTCTCCCGAAAGTTTGTGGTCGTTCGCCAGCGAGGCATCCAGCGGCGTGAGTAAGACGAACAGCGAGGCCAGGGCGACGTACACCACGAGCGCCAACGCCAGCCGATGGGCGGTCCTTCGGGGCAGGAGCAGGTAGACCGTACCCTGTGCTAGCGGCGCCCCGCCGAGAAGCGCCCCCGAGATGTACCAGCCGCGAAAGATCGGCCCGTGCCATCCGGCGAGCGCGGTGAAGCCCTCGAAGAAGGTCCCGAGCCCGAAGATCGCTACGCCGACGGCCCACCACAGGAGGTGGCTCGGTCGTCCGCGCAGGTTCCAGCGCCGCAGGATGATCGCTGTGAAGGTAGTCGAAAAGACCGTTGTCAGGATGGGCAGGTAGTAGACGGCTTCGTGCAATGTTGGTCACCGTGACCGGAAGTATCGCGATGCTATACTCACGCAATCTTGCATGGAAAAATCGAGAAAGAGAAGTCTTGATAGATATGAGAAGTTTATTACGTCGAGTCGGGATCACAGTGGCATTGGCCGCCTGCATCGCAACAACAGCGGCCTTCGCTGTGGCCTGTGGTGGCGATGACGATGACACCGCCGCGACGGCAACCCAGCCGGCGGCCAGCGCCCAGGCGAGCGCAAGCGCGCCAGTGGCCACGTATCCGATGAAGGTGACAGACCAGTTAGGGCGCACCGTCGAACTGAAGGCGAAGCCGACGGTAATTGTCGCGGTAAGCCCAACGGCCGTTGAACTGGTCTACGCCGCCGGTGGCACTGTAGTGGGCCGCAGCAACTCGGTGGACTTCCCGGAAGCCGCCAAGCAGGCGAAGGAGATTGGAACCGCATACCAGCCGAACTTCGAACAGATTCTCGCTCTCAAGCCCGACCTTGTCGTCGCTGATGCGGTCATTCATGCACAGCCGGCACTGCGAAAGCCTTTCGAAGATCTGCCAGTGCCAGTCATCTTCGCGGGCGCCGATAGTTACCAAAAGGTCATCGACGGCCTGAACCTCATGGGTCAGGTGCTGAACAGCAAGGCCACTACTGACAAGGTGATTGCGAGCATCAACGCCGCCAAAGAAGACGCGAAAAAGTCGCTCAGCGGGAAGACTTTTTCCGCAGTGGCCATCATCGGCGACCGTGACCAGACGATTTATGCGGCGAAGCCCGGCAGCTACGCGGGCGACATAATGGCCCAACTCGGGATCACCAATCCCGCCGCCAGCCAGCCGGACTCAGGCCCTTTCCCCGGATACACGGTGCTCGCCCCGGAGAAGATGATTCAGTACGATCCGAACTTCATTTTCGCCATCAGCGCGGCCCCCGCGCCGGCGCCGAAGCTGTCCGACACTGTCGTTCAGATTCCACCTTTCAAGGGTCTCAAGGCGGTGACTGGGAAGAAAGTCATTGATGCGGACGTGCAGTTGTTTTTGCAGGCCCCAGGGCCGCGGATCGCCGATGCGTTTAAGGCCGTCGCAACGGCCCTGACCGCCCCGTAGGAAGGCGCACGACTACCATGGCCGGGATGACCGTTTCGACCACCAGCCACGACGGCGCGCTCACAAGGCGCGCCGTTTTGCGACCGCTTCGGCCACTCTTGCTTCTTGCCGGCGGCCTCTTGGCGCTTCTGGTCGTCGGCCTCTTGACTCTCAAAATGGGCGCGGTCAGCCTCACATGGAGCGAGGTATTCAAAGGGCTCACGACTGACTCCGACCCGTTGGCACGCAACATTGTTTGGCAAATCCGGTTCCCCAGGTTGATCGACGGCATGTTGATCGGAGCGGCTCTCGGCGTCGCAGGCGCGCTTCTCCAAGGGGTCACTCGAAATCCTCTGGCTGATCCAACGATCCTTGGGGTAACTGCGGCGGCCGGACTCGCAAGTGCCGCCGCCATCGTCGCCAATCCTCAGATCCCGCAGTGGGGAATCGCGGCGGCCTGTGCCGGCGGCGGGCTTGCCGGGGCAGGAATTCTCTACTTCATCGCCTACCGTGGCTCGGTTTCACCGGTGCGCCTCGCCCTGGCTGGCGTTGCTCTTTCTGCGCTCTTTGGCGCGGCAATCGTTGGCCTCCTTTCCAGTTCGCGCACATTCCTCCAGACGAGCCTCGGCTTCCTCGCCGGCGGCCTCTACGGCTCCGAATGGAGGGACCTACGAGCGATGACCCCGTACCTGGTGCCGGGCTTTCTGGGCGCGATATTGCTGTCGGGCCGGTTGAACGTGCTGGCCCTTGGAGACGACGTCGCTTCCGGACTCGGAGTGATGACGGACCGGACGCGTCTCGCGATCCTGGCCGTCGTCGGTCTTCTGACGGCCGCCGCAGTAGCCACGGCAGGGCTGGTGAGCTTCGTTGGCCTTGTTTGCCCGCACCTCGCCCGCTACACCGTCGGGGGAGACAACCGGGTGCTGATTCCCGTCTCGGCGCTCTACGGTGCGCTCCTTGTGAGTTCGGCCGACCTCGCGGCGAAACTGCTCATCAGCCCGAGCGAGTTGCCGATGGGAATTATCACGGCAGGGGTCGGCGCACCATTCCTGCTTTACCTCGTACGGTTCCGCGAATGAGACTCTCGGTCCAATCTCTGTCGCTCTCGTACGGAAGCCGAAAAGTCGTCAACGACGTGACGTTCGATGTTGAGGCCGGCGAAATGGTCTCGATCGTCGGCCCAAATGGTAGCGGTAAGAGTACGCTTCTCCGCGGCATGTCGCGTCTCCAGAAGCCCTCGTCGGGGCGCGTATTGCTCGGTGACAACGACATCCGCACGATCGGCGCGCGTGTGGTCGCCAGGCATCTCGCCATCCTCCCACAGTCCCCCGATGGCGGATCCGACCTGACCGTACGCGAACTTGTTTTCCGGGGCCGCTTCCCTCACCAGGGCCTGATGCAGCGGATCACGCCGGCCGATGTTGTGGCGGTAGATTGGGCGATGGAGGCCGCTGATGTCGTTGTGCTTGCCGAACGCACAATCGGCAGCCTTTCCGGCGGCGAACGCCAACGTGCCTGGATTGCCCTGGCCTTGGCTCAGCAGCCCCGAGTGCTCCTGCTCGATGAGCCCACGAGCTTTCTCGACATCTCTCACCAGGTAGAGGTCATGCACCTGCTGCGGAGGCTCAACCGCGAGGGAATGACCGTCGTTTCCGTGTTACACGACCTGATCCTCGCCGGCCGGTTCAGCGACCGAGTCATCGCACTCAGCCAGGGAGAGATTGCCTTCGATGGTCACCCCGTTGAGGTACTGGAGCCGGTTGGGCTGGAGCGGGTTTTCGGTGTCGCCATGATGGTGCTTCGAGATCCGGAAACTGGCATGCCTATTCCGCTTCCGCGTCCCGACCCGGAACTATGCCCTGTGGCCCACGTCGAGCCTTAGCTTCGAAGTGCCCGCAAGCGCAAATAGAGCGAACGGTAGTCCTCGGCATCGGCCCGGCTAAAACGGAACACAGAAGTGGGCGAAAGATGCTCGGTCCGCACGAAGACGACGAGGCCGCCGAGGATGGCGGTGCTGTAGGCGATGGCGCTCGCCAGTGCTGCGCCATTCACCCCCATCTTCGGGATCAGAATGAATGCGAGCGTGATGTCGATGATCAGGCCGCTTCCCGCAACGATGGAGGAGACCCAGGGCATGCCGCGCTGATACGTGTAGAAGCCTGAGAACGACTGCGCCAGTCCGTACAACAGCACGCCAGGCAGGATGAACCTCAAAGCGGAATCCATGCCCGCATAACGCTCACCGAAGAGGTAGTGCTGTAGCAGGCCGGAGACGAGGAAGAGGAAGAGGCAGATTGCACCCAGGAGCACCACCGTGTGACGCATTACTCGAGTCGTGAGGCGTGCCGCTTCGGCTCTCGGCAACGAACCAAGTCGGGCATATGTCGCGAGGGCGAGACTGCCGCTAACCTGCCAGACGGACTCCGCGAGGTATACCGCCAGCGAGTAGACAGCGACACCGGACTCGCCCTCGAAGTGCTTCACGACGAAGATGTCGGCCCGGTAGTTCAGATAGGAGATCCCGCTGGCGAATCCCGCTAGAAACGCGAAACGGGTAATCGCGCGGATCATTCCTGCATCGATGGCCATCCCTCGCAAGGCAATCCCTCCCGTGACCACCATGACTCCGACCGCGAGCCATTGGCCGACGGCGTACATCTCGAGGGCCACGTCGGGTGTCTTGCTGCCGTGGCCGAGGAAGGCCACCGCGATAGCGAGGAGTGAAAAGGCGGGCGGGCAAACCAGTGCGAAGTTGTAGCGGACCAGGGATTCGCGGCCGAGAAACGTGCCCGCGACCACGCTGTTCGTGATGATGGCGGCGCAGGCCGCCCCGATGGCAAGCGATTCACGATGCGCTTCGCCCGTCAGGACAGAGCTAACGAAGAGCCCCGAGGCGATGGCGATCACGCCGAGCGAGAGGCTGAACACGCTTCCGTTGAACATGGCGACGGCCGCGGACTTTCGCTGATTCGCAACCTGGTAGGCGGTGGCGGCCGTGAGGCCACCGCTGGCTGCGTTCACGACACCGATCACGGTCAGCCCAAGGACGAAGGTGCCGTAGTCGGCCTTCTGCATTTGGTGGGTGCAGAAAAGGACCGTGCCCAGCGCGACGACGAGATTCACCCCGCGGAAGAAGAACGCAATGATGCCGCCGAATGCGATGGACATGCGCCAATCCTAAGGCGAGAGCCGGGAGAGGCTACCCCCGGGGAATAGAAGAAGGGCGTCCTTCCTAAGAAGGACGCCCTTCGGCGTATTTCGTGGGGCCGTCAGCTAGTTGCTGAAGGCGTTGTAGAGGCCGTCGTTGTCGCCGACGTTGAGGTCGTTGGTCGCGTCCGCGATGGCGATGATCGGCACGTCGCTGGTGATCGTCATACCGCCCCAGAAGCAGTTCGGAGCGGTGGCGCCGAGTCCGCTATCCGTAAGCAACCCCTGGTAGAAAATGAAGGACCCCGTGAAGGTCTTGGTGGTGGAATAGGTGGCGGCAGCGTTGCAGCCTGGAGCCGAGTTCGATGTGTCGTTGATCGCGGTCAGGGTCACGGTTGCCGTGCCGCCGCTAGCCGTGGTCACGCTCACCCAGGTGTTGTAGCCGGCGAAACCGCCGCTGGCATACGCGTGGCGGAAGATGAGCGGGAACTTGGCGCTCGTCGTCGCGCGATCCGTCGGGACACCGTTGACGGCCGTGTAAAGGTCTTCATCGATGTAGCTGCCGGGCGATGTCATCTTCGAGCGGAAGAGGACCGCCGCGATCGGCTGATCGGAGGTGACAGTGGCCGCGCCGACGAAGCCTTCGGGAATTCCCCCGACTGCTTCGTAAACGCTGTGGCTTGCCGTCCCGTTCGCCGGGATGGTCAACGGCACTGAATAGTTGCCGGTGTTGCCGCTGTAGTTGATGGTCGCGTTGGCGGCGGAGCCATTAGCGTTCGAGAGCAAGATCTGAGTGTAGTAACCGTCGAGCTTGATCGCGAGCGGGATTGAAATCGTGGTGCCCACGTCGTCCGTCGTATCGCCGGCGCCGCCGACGACGAAGCCGTCGTAGGAAGCGAGCTTGCGGAGACCACCGGACAGGTACGCATCGACGCCGACCGTCACCGTGGAGGCGGAAGCCGTGATTGTGGCGGCCATGATGGCATTCGACGTGCTGGCGGGCATTGGGATGGCTCCGTCAATCGCGGAAGGGGCGAAACTAATCTGTCCGCCGACCGGGATCTTGTAGCCACCGCCGGCGCAGGCGGCGGATCCGCTGCCTGAGTCGGTCACCGGTGACTTGACGCCGCCCGGGAACGTGTACTGGATGCTGATGCAGGCTTCGACAGCGCCAGTGTTGGCGATCGCGAAGCGGGTGTTGTAGGTGTTGTCGAGCGCGTTCGCGATATAGGGAAGCGTTACCTTGGCGCCACCCGTCGGATACGCGTTGTGAATCGAGTAGGACTTCGCGAACGAAGACGACTCGATGTCGCGGACGAGCAGCGCATTAATTGGCTGGTCGCTGCTAATGACGCCCACGCCGCGGAAGCCCGGGGTAAGGCCGGTGTTCAGCGCTTGCGCGAAGACGCGGGTGCCTCCCGCCGGGACGTTGGTGAACACCACCGTTGCCGACGGGATCTGGACGCCCTGGGGCGTGTAGATGTCCATAACGATGGTGGCGGGAGCCGTGCCATTGTTCTGGGCGATCGAACTGGTGTTTTCTTTGCTGTTCGGAAGCAGGGCGGGGAGGACAGCGACGTGGTCGAATCCTCGTCCGGTTTCCAGCTCCTGCCGGTTGCCCGGTACGCTGCCGGCGTTCACCGCGGCGACCGGGATAAGGGTCAGGGCTCCAAGCACAGTTGCAAATGCCAGTCGCCGAATACGAATTCGCTCCATGATGTTTCTCCTCATCAATCGGCAGTGTAGGAACCGTGTCAGAGTAGGGTCAACGAACGGCAGACCTGCGCCGCCAATTGCTCTGTAAACGGTCTGTAACTTTTGCTGGATTTTGAATCTAGCTTTACGAGAGTTGATTGATCGCCTGAAAGATTAACACCAGTGCGGCCGCGCCCGCGACCATCAAAATGACAAGCTTTGAACCATTCATCGAGCGGCAGTGTCCCACGCCGCGTCGAGCCCGTTAAGTGCCCGGAGTGGCCCGCTCGGAAATGAACGTCGCGACTGAGTCAGCAACAGTCTTCCACCCGCTGAGCTTGCCCGTGCCTTTGGCAACCAGGTCGTGGTTCCCGCCCTCGACCCATTGAATGTCTATCGAACTGCTCAGCCGATATTCGGCGATGTCCGCCCGGGTGCCAAAGGTGTCGTTACTGCCCTGGACGATGAGCGTCTGAGTGCGCAGATGCTCGAGGTGCGCCGTCCGGGTCTTCGTAGGATTTCCTGGAGGATGGAACGGGTATCCGAGGCAGACCAGTCCGGCTACACCCAATTCGTCGGCCACCATCGAGGCCATTCGACCGCCCATCGACTTGCCGCCGATAAACGGTGCGAGCGCGCCACACTCGCCGACTGCCGTCCGCCACGTGGCAAGGAGTAGCGCTTCGCGATCCGGCGCCCTGCGTTTGCCGTCCGTTCGCCGGGCCGCCATGTACGGGAATTCGAAGCGCAGCACGCGGATTCCCGCTTCTCCGAGTGTGGTCGCCATGAACTCCATGAACGGGTTATCCATCGGCGCTCCCGCGCCATGGGCGAGTATGAGCGTGTGCGGCCCCGCATCTGGCCCGTTCGTCAGAAACTCGATCGTCATGGCTGCGTCTCGGGTGCCCTGATTTTCTATTTGTGATCGGCGTTCAATTGACGGTGTGGTTCATCCCCTGGAGTTTGCGCCAGTGGTGCTCGGTGCGAATCCGGCGAATGGTCCCGGAGCGAGAGCGCATCACGAGCGATTCGCTGGTTGCTCCGCCGGCCGTGTACTCGACTCCAGCGAGGAGATCGCCGCCTGTGACGCCTGTGGCCGCGAAAAAGACATCGTCGCCAGTAACAAGGTCATCGATGGTCAGGACACGGCTCAGATCGATTCCCCGGTCTGCCGCTACCCTGCGGTCCTCATCGTGGCGTGGCCAGAGTCGCCCCTGAAAGTCCCCTTCGAGGCATTTGAGCGCACAGGCTGCCACCACGCCTTCCGGCGAACCTCCAATGCCGAGCATCATGTCGACGCCCGAACTCGGAGTGCCAGCCGAAACCGCAGCTGGCGCGTCGCCATCGGTGATGAACTTGATCCGCGCTCCAGCCGCGCGGACCTGGTCGGCAATGTCGGTGTTGCGGTCGCGGTCGAGGAGGATCACGGTGACTTCCTCGATGGGCATGCTTTTCGCTTTTGCGACCTGCCGTATGTTCCACTCCACCGGCGCCGAGAGATCGATCATGCCCCGGGCTTCGGGTCCGACTGCGATCTTCTCCATGTAGAACATCTCGTGCGGGTTGTAGAGCGTGCCGCGGGGGGCGCAGGCGATGACGCTGACGGCGCCTGGACGCCCCAGCGCTGTCAGGCGAGTGCCTTCCAACGGGTCGACTGCGACATCCACCTGTGGACCGTTGCCATTGCCCACGCGCTCACCGTTGAAGAGCATCGGCGCTTCGTCCTTCTCGCCTTCGCCGATGACGATGATTCCGTCCATGTCCACGGTATCGAGCATTTGCCGCATCGCATCGACAGCGGCGCCATCGGCACCGATCTTGTCGCCGCGGCCCATCCAACGGGCGGCAGCGACAGCGGCAGCTTCTGTGACTCGCACCAATTCCATCGCGATGTTTCGGTCGGGGACGCGTTCGTTCCTCAAGGATTCACTCCAAGTTGATGTGCTACCGGTTTCAAGGCTTCGGCCACGAACCGGATGTGTTCGTCGAGTTCGACCCCCAGGTCGGCAGCTCCGTTTACCAGGTCTTCGCGGCGGACGCTCCGGGCGAACGCCTTGTCTTTCATCTTCTTCCGGACCGATGCCGGTTCGACCAGTGACAGCGACTTGTCCGGTTTCACGAGCGCGCAAGCGGTCACGAATCCGGACAGTTCGTCGCAAGCATAAATCGCCCTGTCCATCTTCGACGTGTATTCAAGTTTGAGGAATGGTGCATGGCACAGGATTGCGT
This sequence comes from bacterium, assembly GCA_039933735.1. GTDB lineage: Bacteria > Chloroflexota > Dehalococcoidia > Tepidiformales > Tepidiformaceae > Amarobacter. The sequence continues at coordinate 33,756 of JBDTNM010000004.1, forward strand.
ATCGAATGTCTTGCGGGACCCCGCGGGCCTCAAGGAGCACCGAACCAGCTTTCGGGTGCAGCTCCTCCGTCGGATGAATTTCCCAGTCGAAGTCGTGCAGAAGGCCGGTGATACCCCACTTCTCTTCATCTTCGTGAAGCAATTTGGCGTACGCCTGCATCACGGCCTCCACGGCGATGCCGTGCTTCCGCGTACGTTCCTCTGTTGAGTACTCGACGAGGATGTCCCATGCCTTGTCCCGATGCACCCGGTTAGCCTCCGCTGCGAATCGCGCGCCGGAATGGTAGCGATAGCAAGGGAAAGAAACCAAACTAGTTTTTGTATACAATCCCTCCATGGACCGCGCTCGCCTTGTAACCCTCTTCCGGCACTGGGGCGATGTTGAAGCTACGGCCAATCTTTCGCCGCTCTATGCGGTCTTCGGCCACGCTGTTGCTGACGATGACGAACTCCTGGACCTTGCGAACGAGGCGCTGCCCGGTCAGCCGCCGCCGAACGTGCTTTTCGCGGCCGTGCATGCGGTCCTGGCGCAGTCCGGCGATGAACCGCTGCGGGAGTACTACGCGAGCCTCGGAGGTTCAAGGGAAGCCGATGCCCGTGCAGCCGAAATGCTGCACGATTTCTGCGGCCGCCGGCGCGAAGAGCTGCTTCCCATCATCCGCACACGCCTGACGCAAACCAACGAAGTCCGCCGTTCGGCTGTCCTTTTGCCCGCCTTTGCTTCAGTCGCTGCCGAGTCAGGCGATTTACCACTCTCACTCATCGAAATCGGCCCAAGTGCGGGCCTGAATCTTCTCTTCGACAAGTACCAGTATGACTACGGTGATGCGCGGGCTGGTGCTACAGCGTCGAACGTTGTCCTCGACTGCGAACTCCGCGGCGCGCAACCACCGCTGACCATCCCGGCGATCGCGGCCCGCTGCGGCATTGATATCAATCCTCTCGACATTGAGAACGAAGCGGACGTTGAGTGGCTTCGCGCACTCCTTTGGCCCGAACACGTCGATCGTCTGGCGCTACTCAACGCCGCGATAGCTGTGGCGCGGAGCAATCCACCGGAGCTTTTCCGGGGCGACGTCCTTGACCTTCTTCCTCAGCAGGTCTCAGAGGCCCCGCGAGGCTCCGTGGTCTGTATTCTCGCCACGTTCGTCCTCAACCAGCTTCCAGAAAGCGTACTGACTGACCTTCGAACAATGCTTCTCGAACTCTCGACATCGCGCGAAATCTTCATGGTGGTGATGGGGTTCAGCGAGTTCGTCGTGCCGGGGACGCCGAGGGTGGGCGACACCATGGTTTGGATGTTGCGATGCCGCAGCGGGCGCGGGACGTACCGGCTCCTGGCTTACGCCAACCCGCACGGCCGTTGGCTCGACTGGCAATCGAACTCGGAGTGGAAAGACTGGTAGATGAGCTGGATTTAAACCGGCCGGCCTGAGAGAAACATCAGCCCTTTTGCCAGCACTTCACCGACGAAGACCGCACCCATCGCGATATACAGGAGGCCGGTAGCACTTTGCATGGCCTTCATCTGAGTCGTCTTGAAAGACAGTACGCCGAGGATAATCGGGAAGACGAGACCCACGCCGATGCGCAAGTAGAGGGCTGGATTCGCGAAGATGCCCACATCGACCCCGTTCGCAGGCGTGGGAGTCTCGCGGATGGGTATCACGAGGTTGATCACCAGCACCAACACCTGAAAGCCGAGGGCGGCAAGCAGGATGATGTCCAGGTCGCGCAGGGGCCACGAAGGGAGCGAGCCTTCGGTCAGGTACCAGTGTCCCCAGACCATTGAAACGGAAACCGCCCCGAGAGCGAGCGTCCCGCCGATGAGCGCGATGAGGGCCGCCGGAAAGCCCCATGTCGGCGGCGCCAGCATCACCGCGAGAGCGCCGACGGCGAGAATTCCCGCAATAGAACCGGCGATCCCGAAGAGGCGGCCGACGGGATCCCATCCCATGAACACGCAGAACATGTACACAGCACTGGTCACGATGACCACCATCAACGCGCGCTTCACATCGTCGAACGGCCCGGAATCAATCCGGTAGCCGTCGATGTTGGACTTGATGTCGATGCTGCCCGCAGTCCAGTACGCCAGGCCTGCGGCCACGGCCACGCAGAGCGCCATGGTCATGACGAATCCCCGCGTAACTCCGCCGCGAAGGTCACTTCCGAGCGTTATCCAGAGGCTGCCGATGCTGAGTTCGGCCATGATCAGGAGCAGGGTGTAGGGCAGAGCTTCGACGTTCACGCAGTTCGGAGTGTAGAGCGGCGATGGCTATCGGCCAGCGAGATGGGCAACCTGCTTCGCGAGAACTTCAGTCGAACGTCGGCTACGAAACCCTTTTCGATTTATTTCCCTTTAAGGGTCTCGCTGCTAGACTCGGCCACGCTTTCGGCGCGTCAGTCAGGGCGGCCGGCGGTTCCGTGTGTCTTCGGGGAAATCGGAACCGCAAGCACATTCCGGAGGGGAGAACCTAATGCTCCTGGCCCAGATCATGATCCCCGCGGCAAGCGCTGCGGCGGTCCTGTTTGCGATCTGGCTGGCCTACGACGTCCTCAAAAGGGACAAGGGCACAGCCACGATGCAAGAGGTCGCAAACACGATTCTCGAAGGCGCTAACGCCTTCCTGAGCCGCCAGTATCGAACCATTGGCATTCTTGCCGTCGTCACTTCGGTGGTCGTCGGTGCGATTGTCGCCGTCTTCAAGGAATCGGGTGAGGCAGGCGTCCTTACTGGTATCGCCTTCATCGTCGGAGCGCTTGCGTCCGGCGTAGCGGGCTATATCGGCATGTCGATCGCAGTGCGCGCGAACGGCCGGACAGCTTCCGCAGCACAAAATAGCCTTGCCGACGCCATCAATACCGCCTTGCGCGGCGGCGCCGTCTCTGGCTTCCTCGTGGTCGCCCTCAGCCTGATCGGCGTTTCCAGCATTTTCGCCATCTATTCGCGATTGCTGGGCCACACGATCCAGGAAACGCCATTCCTCATTGTCGGCTTCGGCTTCGGAGCCAGCTTCGTTGCGCTCTTCGCCCAGCTCGGCGGCGGCATCTACACCAAGGCAGCGGACGTTGGCGCTGACCTCGTGGGTAAGGTCGAGGCCGGAATTCCGGAAGACGACCCGCGAAACGCGGCCGTTATCGCTGACCTCGTCGGCGACAACGTTGGCGACTGCGCCGGCCGCGGAGCCGACCTCTTCGAATCCATGTCCGCCGAAAACATCGGCGCCATGATCCTGGGCGCTTCCATTTACATCGCCACCGGGCGAGTGGAGTGGGTCCTCTTCCCGCTCGTCCTGCGTTCCTTCGGCGTCTTCGCAACGATTATCGGTATGGTCACCGTGCCGTTCTGGGCGAAGCGAATCAGCGACCCTATGGGCGCCCTCAACGGCGGCTACTGGACCATCACGCTGCTCAGCATCGGCGGCCTCGCTATTTGTACGAAAGCGATGCTCGGCGATGTCTGGTACTGGTTCTTCTTCTGCGGCCTCGTCGGCATAGCCGTCGGTATCGCATTCGTCTACATCACTCAGTACTACACCGCCGGCGCCTGGCGCCCGGTGCAGGAAATCGCCAACGCGAGCCGCACTGGCTCTGCCACCAACATCATCATCGGTACCGCTGTCGGCTTCGAAACCACCGCGGTAACGGCAATCACCGTCGGCCTCGGTCTCGTGGTCGCGTTCACACTGGGCAGGCAGGCCGACCTCGCAAACGTCGATGCCGTCTCAACCGGAGTCTTCGGCACAGCCGTGGCGACGATGGGCATGCTCATGTCGGCCGCGTACGTGCTGGCGATGGACACGTTCGGTCCAATCACGGACAACGCCGGCGGCATCACCCAGATGGCCGAAGGCACGAAGGCCGAGGCACGCGAAATCACCGATGCCCTCGACACGGTCGGCAACACCACCAAGGCCCTCACGAAGGGCTATGCGGTTGGTTCAGCCGCCCTTGCCGCCTTCCTCCTCTTCACGGCCTACCTCGATGAGGTTCGCGTCGAGATGTCGAAAATCGCGGCCGATGATTCGGTGCGATTCGTCGCCCTGCAGCAAGACAACAACCTTCTCCCGCCAGGAGATGATGTTGCCGCCGCGGCAGCTCAGGCGATGAAGACGTACGTCGAACAACTCGACGGGTTGAAGACCACCGTCAACGACAAAGACAAGTTCAGCCAGGCTGATGTTGACTCGCTGACTGTTGCGGACCGCAAGGAAACCGCGGCAATCCTCGATCGCAAAGTGAAAGAGGGTGACCTCACAGCGGACGACGCAAAGCCGTTCCTGAACACCGGCAGTCCGATACCTCTGCCGCGCATCATGCCGGTCAACATCGCCAAGGTTGATGTCTTCGTTGGTGCGTTGCTGGGCGTGATGCTGGTCTTCCTCTTCAGTTCCCTCGCTATCCGCGCTGTGGGTAAGGCCGCCGGCGGGATCATCGAAGAGGTCCGTCGCCAGTTCCGCGAAAACCCGGGAATCATGACGGGCGAAGTGCGGCCTGACTATGCCCGAGCGGTGGACATAACTACAAGGTCAGCTCTCCGGGAGATGATTGCGCCGGGCATCCTGGCAATTGCCTTGCCGATCACCGTCGGACTTGTCTTCCGCTACGCCTTCGGAGGTGATGGCAACGAAGGCTGGTCCTCCGTCGCCGGCCTCTTGATGGTTGGCACCATTGGCGGCGTTCTTGTCGCGACCTACCTGAACAACGCAGGTGGCGCGTGGGACAACGCCAAGAAGTTCATCGAATCCGGCGGGTTGAAAAACCCCGACGGCACCGTCGTCGGCAAGGGCAGTCCAACCCACGAAGCTGCTGTCGTCGGCGATACCGTGGGTGACCCCTTCAAGGACACCGCTGGCCCGGCACTTCACGTCCTCGTGAAGCTCCTCAGCACCATTACCCTCGTGCTCGCGCCGCTGTTCATCAGCTAGTCGCGCACGCGAGTCATCTTCGAGCAGGCCGGGAGTAATCCCGGCCTGCTTTGCGTCTCGCGCTTCGTATGGACTGTGACAAACGTCACAGATCGGGGCGTTGCCGCCACCGCATCCATTCCGTAGGCTCAGCGCCACGATGTGCCTTCCAGCCGCCCTCGGTAACGCGAACATTATGAGTGCCGCCCATGCGGTCTCGACTACTTGCGTTCTCCGCCGCGCGGCCTCGACGACATAGCGAATCACCTACCGCTAAACCGTTCGAGGCCCACCCAACCAGGTGGGCCTCTTCGGTATCCAAAAGGAGACGAGGAATGGCGCCAAGACCCTACGAAGGCGACGTCATCCGGCTGCGTGCTCGCGAAGAATCGGACGCCCGGGACTTCTACCGCTGGATTAACGACTGGGAGACCATTAAGTACCTTGGCCAGCGTTATCCGCGAAGTATGCCGTTCGAACGGTCCGCTATGACCGCCGGCGACCCCACCTACGGTCTCGCTCAGTTCATCGTGGAGACCAGGGCCGGTCGGAAGGCCATAGGTTGGATTGGGTTGCATGATGCGTCCCCGGAAGACCGCGCCGCATCGCTAGGCATCGCAATCGGCGAGGCGGAGTTCCTGGACGGCGGCTATGGAACAGATGCGATGCGCACTGCCTGCAAAGTCGGCTTCGAAGTCATGAACTACAACCGCATCGATTTGACCGTCTACGACTGGAACCCGAGGGCCATCAGAGTCTACGAGAAGGTAGGGTTCCAACATGAGGGCGTGTTGCGGGAGGGCATCTGGAAAGCAGGTCGCTGGCACAACCTCGTCCTGATGAGCCTCCTGCGGGGAGAACTGCGATGAAGCGACAAGGGGATGACCGGGCGTCTGAATGGCCCGAATCGCGCTTTCAGGGCCGTCTGGTGCGCCTGCGCGCTCGCGAACCCGAGGACGAGGCACTGCTCTTCGAATGGTTCAATGACCCGGACGTCACCGAGCACCTGTCGATGCGATACCCCATCTCCCACAAAGGCGAGCGCGAGTTCCTCGTGCGGTCCGCGGATGTCGGCTACAACAACATCAATTTCGCCATCGAAACGTTGACCGACGGGACGATGATCGGAGGTTGCGACCTCCACCGGGTCAGCGCTGAGAACCGCAGCGGAGTGTTGGGCATCGCCATCGGCGATAAGGCATTCTGGGACGGCGGCTATGGCACGGATGCAATGCGGACGCTGGTGCGGTTCGGATTCGACATGCTCAATCTCCATCGCATCGAACTCGACGTGTATGCCAACAACCTGCGTGCGCAACATGTTTACGAAAAGATCGGTTTTCAGTTCGAAGCCAGGAAGCGGAAGGCGATCTATAAGTTCGGGGAGTACCAGGACGTCCTCGTCATGGGCATCCTCGAAGGCGAACTACGCCTCGACGACTAATTCAGACCCGGGAAATCCCGGCTGGGGCCTTAATCACCGCCCGGCTACCCTGAACTCACGGGGGAGTTGTGTGTCCATTGAACTCGTCGGCTGGGTAGCGGTCGTGCTGACTCAGGTCTTCTGGTTTCCGAACATTTCGAAGATCTTGCGCACGCGGGATGTCGACGGATATTCGCTGATTGCCTGGGTGATCATGCTCTGTGGACTGAGCTGCTGGTTGCTCTACTTCGCGGCGAAAGGTGACGTCGTTGGCATCGTTGCGAATGTCTCGGGCGTTACAGGTGCTGGCATCACTACTGCCTGCATCTGGTTTTGGGGACGCGGCCGCCGAAGATCCCCGCATCCGAAGGTAAGTCCCTCGGCGGCAAGCCTCCTAAGCGCCGAACCGCTAACGACAGATCAGGGATAACCCGAATAACGGCTTCGATTCTGTCAACTGACCGGTAAATTTGTGACGGATTGCGCAATCAGGGGTTGACACCCTCGTGCCAAGATTGGTAGGTTCCGGCAGTAAGCGGTTTTCCCGCCGTTTACAATGCGCTCGGTTAAACAGTGCACACCTGCCTAGTGTCCTTCGCTGAAGGACAACGGGGGACCCAGTTATCTGGGGCGAATTCGATTGCTCCGCTGTGCAATCGATAGGGCGCCTTCCGCCCGAG
>JBDTNM010000005.1:0-40125 GCA_039933735.1 bacterium
CCGCCCATAAGCGCGACAGCGTCAAGAAGGTCATCATCAGCGCTCCGGCCAAGAACGAAGACTTCACCATCGTCCTCGGCGTCAATGCCGAAAAATACGATCCAGCCGCGCATCACGTGATTTCGAACGCCAGCTGCACCACCAACGGGCTCGCACCGGTGGTCAAAGTCATCGTCGACAATCTTGGACTCGTGAAGGGCCAGATGACGACCATCCACAGCTACACCAACAGCCAACAGATTCTGGATAAGGCCGCGGGCACCGACATGCGCGAAATGCGGGCCGGCCCGTTGAACATTGTCCCAACCTCCACCGGCGCCGCCAAAGCGCTTCGCCTCGTGATCCCCGAAGTGGATGGCAAGCTCGACGGCCTCTCCTATCGCGTCCCAACACCGACCGTCTCGATCGTAGAAGTCGTCGCCCTTACCGAAAAAGACACGACCAAGGAAGCCCTCAACGCCCTCCTCAAGGAAACGTCGCTCGAACAGATGAAGGGGATCCTCGGTTTCACCATGGATCCCGTCGTTTCGATGGACATGAAGGGCGACGAACGCTCGAGCATCGTCGATGGCCAATCCACCAACGTCGTCGGCGGGAACCTCATTAAAGTGGCTACCTGGTACGACAACGAGTGGGGCTATGCCTGCCGGATCAGTGACCTCTGCGCGTTCCTCGTGGATAAAGGCCTCTAGCTTTTTCCGCGCTCATAGAGACTGGTTGGCGATATCGGGTTAGGGTTACGTAATGCCCACCGATATCAACGAGATCTCCGTAGTCAACAACGAAGCCAAGAACCAGTTCGAAATGCACCTCAACGGCAAAGTTGCATTCCTCGAGTATCAGCGCACCGAAGGTCGCATCGTCTACCTCCAGACCGTCGTTCCCCAGGCGCTGGACGACCGTGGCATTGCTGCCCGGCTCGCCCGACACGCGCTCGATAACGCACGCGCATGGGACCTCAAGGTCGTGCCGAAGTGCCCGTTTGTCAGCTCGTTCATCGGCCGCCATCCCGACTACGCTGACCTCGTTGAAGCCAAGGCTGCTCCTGCGCCGAAAGCGACAACCACTCGCGCCTGAGCGAGGCTCTACCATCAGTGCCCACCGCTGCGACCTCGCGTAGACTCGCCCAAACATGACCGATGCCTTTCCTCCCGGTGCGCTGGCTGGCGTGAAAGTCCTGGAACTCGCCCAGGCACTTGCCGTGCCCTTTGCCGGCGTCTTGCTAGCCGATATGGGCGCGGACGTTATCAAGATCGAGCCACCCTCCGGCGATGGGATTCGCTGGACGATGGAGCCGATCCTCCCGGGCGAATCGAAGGGCTACACGCTCATTAACCGGGGCAAGCGGTCCGTTTGCCTCGACGTCACCCGCGAAGATGCCCGTCCGGCACTTGAACGGCTCGCGAAATGGGCCGACGTCGTGATGGTGTCTATGAAACCATCGGACCTCCCGCGTTATCGGCTCACCTACGAACACTTTCGAGCGTGGAATCCCGGGCTCGTCTTCCTCGAACACGTTCCCCTGGGCAAACAAGGGCCGCTCGGCGGCGAGCCCGGCTACGACGTTGTCGTCCAGGGGATGTCCGGTACCTCCGTGCTCACCGCGCGCGAGCGCGAAGGCGTCCCGATGAACATCCGCCCCGCGTTCAACGACATGGGTACGGGCGCCTTCTCCGCCCTGGGCGTGGTCGCTGCTTTGCGCCATCGAGAGCGGACTGGCGAAGGCCAACGCATCGAGACCTCGCTGCTGGGCACCGCAATGGCACTCGGTAACCAGCTCCTCAGCTGGTTCGGCGCCACCGATCCGCCCGTTGAAGAGCGCTATCGCGCCGCAATGTCCGAAGCACGCTCTGCCGGAGCCGACTTTGCCACCCAGCGTGGCATCTGGGAGTCCCACTACATGCGTGGTGGATTCGCGAACGTCTACTTCCGCCACTATCGAACTGCTGATGGCTTCATTTCGATCGGCTGTCTGAGCCCGCAATTGAACGCCCGCTTTCGCGCCGTCACAGGCATCGAGGATCCGCGTCTCCAGCCAGACTTCGAACTTGGCTCTCCCGAGGCCATGGTTCGCCTCAGGCAGCTTGTCGATGAGTGCGAGGCCCTGTTCGCCTCAAAAACCACCCCTGAATGGTTGGACGTCCTCCGCGCGGGCAAGGTGCCCTGCGGCCCGCTCAACTTCCCACCCGATGTGTTCACCGACCCGCAGCTTCTCGACAACGAATACGTCGTGGAACTCGAACATCCCCTCTTCGGCGCTTACAAGACCTTCGGACCCGCCATCAAGATGGACGGCACGCCAACCCGGATCACCAGTCACCCTCCGCTCTATGACGAGCACACCGATGAAGTGCTCTCCGGCCTCGGATTCACCGCAGCGGAGGTCTCTGCGATGCGCGAGTCCGGGGCGGCCGGCGCGTCTAGCTAACCAAGTAGGCTCAGCCGCCCATTGCCCGCGGCGCTCCCGCTGTCCCAACCAGCCGCGTCGCGATTGCTATCGACCGCTTCGTCAGCATCGCTCGCTGGCGAAAGTTCGCCTCGGCCTCGGGTGCTGGCGTGCGCGAACGCTCCCAGGACTCCAGGCTGTCGTACCACGTCACCAGCAGCATTTGTCCGCCACTCTCCGGGTGCTCGCGCATGCGAAAGAGTCCCTGCGGTTCGGCCTTGTAGTCGCTGGTGTTCTCGAACGTGTTCCAGGCCTCGGCAGACAGTCCCACGAAGCGCTGGACATCCTTGCCGTCGACGCCAAACAGGCGATGCACGTAGATGCCGGGTTTCGACGGCGCTTCATCGGTCAGCGGCCGGGCGGTCGCGACGACGTCCCTCGCTTCAACAACGGTTGCTCCCGCTGGTAGGTGCGGCGCCAGCAAACGCGCCGCATCGGCTTCCCGCGGCCAGGTCGTAACGAGGATCACTTCGTTGGTCCACAGCCCGAAGAGTCCGTTGCAAAGCATCCACTTCCGACCGCCCTCATTCCCGATCGCGGGCAGTGTAGTTGCCTCCAACTCGTCGGCGAGCGTCTGGAAGTTACGCCCGGTGGTCTGAATTCGCGCCCAGTGGAAGAGAGAGTCGGAAGGCATGGCGACGAGTCTACTTTGCAAAGCCTTCTCGCGGTGGCAACAACCATCGAGCTCCCGTTACGCTAGCGCCGTGTCATGTATCGAGTTTGAATGGCGCCCGGAAGCATTTTGGGGGCGTGGTGAGCTGGCGATAACGGTGGACGGTGAGCCATTGCCGGAACTGATCCGCAAAGTGGAACAACCGTTTGCGGCGCAGCCCGGAGAAGGTGCCGAACCAGGCGGATACTCGGGAATGCGCTCCTACGGTCTGATGAAGTCCGTTGTCTGGCAGTTTCAGGGGAGACGTGGGTCTCACTTTTGGTCCGGGCCTCCCGACAAAACGGCACTCATGGCATGCCAGTGCGGAGAAGTTGGCTGCTGGCCACTAATGGCGCGGGTGACGCTAAGCCGGGCCGAGGTCACCTGGAGTGATTTCGAACAGCCCCACCGAAAAGAGCGTTCCGAGACGGCGCAGAAACGACGCCGAAGAGTTTGGGACTATGGGAATTTCTCCCTCACGTTCGCACGAGAGCAGTACATGACGTCGCTTCGTGCGGCGGATGCCGCGGTTCAGCGTTGGCGGCTTTCGCAGTCCAGCTGAACACTTTCGCCTTTCTACTGATCCCCAGTCGTATTCTTGTCGTACAACTGGCGAACCCGGAGGGCGCTTGGCCGAAACGCCACTCGAACGCGGCACCGCACCCGGCATCGGAGGCATGGAGCGGATCCGCTCATTCGCCCTGGAATGGGGATGGCTTGCCGCGCTCGCTGCAATCGTGCTGCTTGGCGGCGCTCTTCGTTTCCACGGGCTGAATTGGGACCAACCTGCCGGCGCCGAAGCCCCGCTTCAGATGCACCCAGACGAGCGATTCTTGTCACTCGTCTCCGACCGGCTCGACTGGCCAAGTGCCGGAGAATATTTCGACACGGCAAAGAGCCCGCTCAACCCCTACAACGACGGCGAAACGAATTCCTACGTCTACGGCACCTTTCCGCTCTTTCTCGTAAAGGCAGTGGGAACGGTCATGGGGGACGATCCGTCAGGTCCGCACAACTCGTATGACACAACCGTGGTCTGGGGCCGAAGAGTCACGGCTGGCTTCGACACCGCCACGATCATCCTCGTCTTCCTGCTCGGCGCGAGTGTCTTCAATCGCAAAGCCGGGCTCTTGGGGGCGCTCCTCTATTCGCTCTCGGTCTTGCCGACCCAGCTCGCGCACTTTTGGACGATGGACCCGTATCTCACGTTCTTCGCCACGCTGACGCTTCTTCTCAGCGTCCGTTGGATTCGAAGTGAGGGCCTCGCGGCGTGGGGCTACGCCGCCGGGATCGGCCTATCCCTCGGCCTTGCTGGCGCATGCAAAGTAAACGGCGCAGTATTCGCAGTCGCGCCGGTTGCTGCCCTTGGCGTGCGCGTCGGACTCCGAGACCTGCCCGGCCTTGGGTTTCGATATCGGGGCCAGTTACCCGACCGTGCTCGGTCTACCGAAGCCTGGCGCTGGGCAAGCGACGTTTCCATGCTCTGCCTCGCCGCGGCACTCGCGTTGCTCGTCTTTCGAATTGCCCAGCCGTACGCCTTCACTGGCCCGCACTTCTGGGACATGTCGTTCAACCAGCGCTGGTGGGATGACATCCAACGCGAACGCGACTTCCAGAAGGGCAACGCCGACTATCCCCCCTTCGTCCAATTTGCCGGCACCACGCCCTTCCTCACGCCCCTGAAGAACATGGTTCTCTGGGGCCTTGGCCCGGCCCTTGGCGTCACCGCGTGGATTTCGATGGCCGCTGCCGCCTACGTGCTCTTCAAGCGCCGCGAAGTCGCGTTCGCCGTTCCCCTCGCATTCGTCGGATCGATCTTCTTGTTCCAGGGTCCGCGGTTCGTGGCCTTCATGCGCTATTTCGAACCGATGTACCCGGTACTGGCAATTTTCGCGGGTTGGGGCCTGCTCGAACTTTGGAAATGGCGGTCCGCCCAGCCGAAACGCCTCGTAGCTGGACTTCGACTGAAGCGACTGAACGTCCGCCTGCCCGCATCCACCCTGCGGTGGGGCGCTTCGGGCGTCGTCGCAGTCGTCCTGTTAGCTACGGCGTGGTGGGCGATGGCCTTTCAGTCCGTCTACTCCCAGGAACACCCTCGCATCGCCGCCAGCCAGTGGATCTATGACAACGCGCCGCCGGGCAGCCGCATTACCGGTGAAGTCTGGGACGACACCATTCCGTACGGCATCCCGGGCGAAGAGAACTCCTACCGAATCGTCGAAACCACCCCGTACGACACAGACTCAGTCGAAAAAGTCCAGAAGCTCGTCTTCGGCGACCCCGACAACCCCAACGCGACCGGACTGGTTTCGGCCAACTACATCGCTATCACCTCCAACCGCGTCCGCGACTCCGTGAAGAAGCTCGAGCGAGAATATCCCGCCACAATCCGCTACTACGAACTGCTTGACTCCGGCGAACTCGGCTTCGAACGCGTCGCCACCTTTCAGGTCCATCCCACTTTTCTCGGCATCTCAATCAACGACTCGCACGCCGAAGAGTCCTTCACCGTCTACGACCATCCAGAAGTCCGCATCTACCGGAAAACCTCCGCGTTTGACCCCGACCGTGCGGTCGCACTTCTTGGCGAGGCCCATCCTGAACGCGCCAGCAATCTGCTCCCGAGGCAGGGAAAGACGAACGGTCTCCAGTTCACGCCGGACGAAGCCCAAGTTCAGCAGAGTGGCGGCACCTTCGCAGATGTCTTCGACGCGCACGGCTGGGCAAGTGGCCTTCCCTGGCTTTGGTGGCTTCTCTGGCTCGAAATCGCGGCCTTCGCCACCGTCCCCTGGGTAACCTGGGCATTCAAGGCACTCCCTGCGCGCGGCTACGGGTTGAGCAAATTCCTCGGCCTGACGTCCATTGCCTTGCCGACCTGGCTGCTCGTGGCCTGGGGAGCGGCGCACTTCTCCGGCCAACTCGTCTGGCTGGTCCTTGGAGCCAGTCTCACTGTCGGCCTCGCGACCGCGTTTGTCCGTCGCAAGCCGCTTCTTGAAGACGCTCGCGAACACTGGCGTTCATGGCTCGCCGTGGACGCTGTCTTCCTCGTGGCGTTCTTCGCGTTCCTGCTCCTGCGCGCCTTCAATCCCGACCTCTGGCACCACCCCCAGGGCGGCGAGAAGCCCATGGAGATCGCCTACCTCACCGCCGTCACCCGTTCGACCATCATGCCGCCCTACGACCCGTGGTTCGCGGGCGGCTCGCTTAACTACTACTACATGGGCTGGTTCTTCCTCGCCGTGCCGATCCGCGCCCTGAAAATTGTCCCCGAAGTAGCCTTCAACCTCGGCGTACCCACCTACGCGGCCATGGCGGCGAGCGTGGCGTTCACGGTCGTCCACTCCCTCGTGGGTCTCACTGCGAAAGCAAGGGCGGCGGGAAACGCGGTCGCGAAGCGGCCCATGATGCTGGCTGGCTTCCTCGGCGCATTCTTACTCATCGGCATCGCCAATCTCGATGGCGCCCACCAGTGGATTGAACGCCTCCAGTCGGTCAACACCTGGGGCCTCGCAAGCGGCCCACCCGTTGCCGGCGGTGCCGTTGGCATCATCGGTGGCCTCTGGGCGTGGCTGGTGAACGGCGCCGCCCTCCCGCCATTTGACTGGTGGCGCAGTAGCCGAGTCCACTTCGGCACCTTCGACATCACCGAGTTCCCGTTCTGGTCCATGCTCTTCGCCGATCTCCATCCGCACGTGATGGGGCTTCCGTTCTTCGGGTCCGTGGTTGCTCTCGTGATCGCCTATGCGGCTACGGTGCGGGCAGGGTTTCGCGCCCAGGGTTGGATCATCGCGGCGCTCATCGGCTTCGCCGTCGGGCTTGTCCGGACCGTCCACACCTGGGATTTCCCGACGGTCGTCCTGATGGCGGCGATCGGCATCCCTCTTGGCCAAATGTTGCGCAGGGATGTGCGCTGGCAGCAGCGCTGGTGGGACGGATTCGCTCATCTCGCGCTCGCCGGAGTCATTGCCTCGGTTGCGTTCGCCCCGTACACCGGCCATTTCGAAACCTTTGATCCCGGCGCCAAACGCGCCGTCGCCACCACGAAAGCCCACCAGTTCTTCGTTCACTTCGGCGTGTTCGTAGCCTTCGCAGTCGCTTTCATCGCCGTCCGTTACCGCGAAGAACTCGAACTCCGAAAGTTCGACCACGGTCACAACCCGTTCTTCGCGGTGGTCAACGGCTGGATGGAGATTGGCTCGCTTGTCGTATTCCTGAGCGGCGTAGTCGCGGCAACGTGGCCATTTGGGCTGACCACGATTGCCCTCGGCATCGTTTTTGAATTGTTCCTCTGCAACCTGCTCTGGTTCGAACTGCGACGCCGCGACCCGGACGTCGCTCGCGCTCTCGGAACCGCTCTGTTCGCCCTGGCGTTCGGCGTCGCCGTGGGCGTCGATGTCATCACGCTCAACAACGACATCGAGCGCATGAACACCGTGTTTAAGTTCAGTTTGCAGGCATGGCAACTCTTCGCTCTCGCCTCCGGTTACGCAGCCTGGTACGTCGGCACGACCCTCTGGTCGGCACGTGGCTGGCGCCCCACGCCGAAGTCAGGGCGTTCCGTTGCCGCATGGACTTCGGCGGCCGTCCTTGGCGGCCTGTTTATCGCAGCCTGCCTCTACCTGGTACCGGGGATTGCAGCCCGCCAGGACGCCCGCTTCAACAATTCCGGCCCGACACTTGATGGCTTCGCGTTCCTCGATGGCGCCGTCTTCACGGAATCAGTCGACAATAATCCCTCGGCTGACCACCCCATCCGCCTCGAAGATGACAAGCCGCTCATCGATTGGCTGCGAAACAACGTGAAAGGTTCACCAGTGATTGTCGAAGCGGTCGGCCCCCTCTACCGATGGACCGGCCGAATCTCCGAATACACCGGTCTGCCCGCCGTCATCGGCTGGGACTGGCATCAGATTCAGCAGCGTACCGACTACCAGGACCTGATCCAGAAACGGCGCTTCGAGACCGAGCAGTTCTACAAAGTGCCAGACCGGGACTTCGCGAGGCAGTACATCGCGAAGTACAACGTCTCATACGTCGTTGTCGGCACCGAGGAGATTTATCATGGGACACCCGTTGGCATCGCCAAGTTCGGGCAGATGCCAGAACTCGAAGAGGTCTTCCGGATCGGCGATTACGCCATTTACCACGTGAAGTGAGGCATACACGGGGATGGACGCCCGGACTAAACTGCCGCCATGCGACTGTCTGACGAAACCGTTGCCACGCTCAAGGACTTCGTTCCTGAACGCGACTTGCGCAACATGCGGGTCGTCACCTGGAAGCCGCTCTGCTGGCTACCCGCGATCCTAAAAATGAGCGCGACCACGTTCTCTCCGTTTGTCATCATCCGGCCAGGGCGCTACCGCACGGATATTCCGCGCGGAATGGCCCTGATCGCACACGAAGCCGTGCACATCGGCCAGATGCGTGAACTTGGCTGGTGGCGGTTTTACCCGCGCTATCTCATCGGCCAGTTCAAGTGCGGCTTCGACCACGACAAACACGAGATGGAAATTCCCGGTATCGAAGTCCAGCGGACGACCAGGCGCGAACTCGAATCACGCGGCGGCGGCGGCAGCTGGTAGCGCGCCTCTCACTTTCGGGCCGCCCCGGATCAGCTCACGAGCACCGGCACCTGGGCCGGCGCGAAACCCTGGACCTTCGGCAACACCTTCTCCGCGAACAATCGCATGCTCTTTTCAGCCTTCTCCAGCGGCATGGAGCCATAGGAGAACACAGCCACGAAGTCGTCCGCGCCCATCATGTTGTTGATCAACTCAAGTTTCTCCAGGCACTGTTCCGGCGTGCCCCACACGTTGTTCTGGAGGTAGATGTTTGCCGTGTCCGTGCCTTCGGGAAGTGACGCCCTGAGCTTCGCCATCTGCGCGTAGTACTCATATCCCTTGAGGCCCTGCAGGTGCTCCCCGAGGAACTGGTAATGCCGCAACGCACTGTCCCCGTACTCAGGCAAGTACTGCCGCGCCTCTTCCTCAGTCTTCGCCCCGTCCTCACCGCAATAAACCCAGCAGACCACGGTCGGGCGTTCGGGCTGCCAGCCGTGCTCGGTGCGAATTCGATTGTATTCGCCCAATTCGCGCACATGCTCTTCCCACAGCCTCTGCGGGATGAACAGCGGCTTGCAGCCTTCGTTTGCGGCCACCGGCATCGAAGATGGGCTGCCCCAGGCAATGTAGAGGTTGTCGAGCAGCGTATTGCCAGGCCGGGGCCGGGGCCGCAACGAGGTCCGCGGTATGTTGTGGAACTCTCCCTTGTACTCGAACCACTCCTCGCTGAGCGAAGCGCGTAGCACCTGCAGCGATTCCCCGAAGCGTTCGCGGGACTCTTCCATCGGCACGCGGTGGCCGTTGTATTCGCGCAGTCCGAGCCCACGGCCCATGCCAATCTTGAGGTTTCGGCCGTTGAGCATATGGTCCAGCGCCACATAGCCCTCGGCCACCGCGATCGGGTCATGCCACGGCAACACCACGACCATCGTGCCCATATCAATCCGCTTCGTCCGGCCAGCGAAATACGCCAGGAACTGGGTCGGATTGTTGATCATGGTGTATGGCGTGAAATGGTGCTCCACCGTCCACAGCGAGTCGAAGCCGAGCGGTTCAACAAGATCGCCGAGGTGGAATTGTTCCTGGTAAATCTGCGCATCGAGAATGCCCTGCGCTGGAACGCCCTCGGCCCCGGCCTCGATCGCTTCGAAGCGGTCCCAGTCCGTGTAATTCTGAGCAAAAAGGGTGACGCCAACCTTCATTTTCGAGCCTCCAGCGCGAGGTATTTCGCGTGGCACGAACAATAACAGGTTGGCGATGCGGTTTGTCAGTTCGGTAGCGCTCGAACGTCGGAGTGCTTTTCGGCGCTTCGACCGGGACTAGAACTCTTCGCCGATGACGGCTTCCGACCGCGTGGAAGTCCCCCGCCCGGTCGTGCGCTTCATTTGCTCGAAGAGTTGAACGGCGAACTGCGTCAGCGGCTGCTCATCCGGCCGCGCAGTCTCGGCTGTCACTCGCGATGCTTCATCTTCTGTCAGTTCATTCAACAGTGTCAGCTGCTGGGTCGTCGCCCCGACGGCGATCACGCGGTCGCCAAGCGCGACCAGGTGAATCGTCCGCCCGTTGCTGATCGCCAACGTATCAAGCACTCGCAGGAATCCAGTGGTGCTGCGAGGCCCCGAAGTACGTTTCCCCCACCACCGAAGTCCGGTGATCGACACCGCGATGATGATGACGACAAGAGCCAATCGCCAGGCGAGCGAAACGAGCTGGCTGCCACCGAGGCTGAAACCGCTCGAATGATGTTCTGCAGCTGCAGGCGTCTGCGTTTGCGTCGTGCTGTCGAAGATCAGGTCGCCAGTGGATGATGTCTTGATCCGCGGGCTTTCGGTTGCCGCGGGTGTCGAGGGCGCGAGCACAGAGATGAACACCAGGGAGCAGATGAGCACTCCGCCCAGCGCCGCCACCCACAACAGCTTCTTTCGCGCCTTCGGGTCGTTCATCCTGCGCGCTCTTCCTGTTCGCCGCGTCGAATCACTTCCACCACGCGGACGCCGAAGTTCTCATCAACGACCACGACTTCGCCACGAGCGATGAGGCGGTCGTTCACAAGGATATCCACCGGTTCGCCCGCCAGGCGATCCAGTTCAATCACCGAACCCGGCCCGAGGCCGAGCACCTCAGCGACCGTCAGCTCCGTGCGGCCGAGCTCCACCGAGACATTCATCTGAAGGCCAGCAAGCAAGTCGATCGTGGATCGCTGCGAATTTGTCGGGGGTTCCGGCAGCGGTGCGAACCGTGCCCGACTTGCAGTCGGATTGATCGGAGTGGGCCGCGCCGGTTCCTGTGCGCGTGACGTCGTTCGGCTTCCGCCTCCGATACTGGCGAACACTGGCTCGGGCGCGTCGATCAATTCGGCGGCTTCGATCTCTTCCTGGGTCAGTTCGAATGTGAACCCGGGGGCTTCGGCTGCTTCCGCAGGAGCCGCCTGGGCCTTCGGGAATGTCACGGGCGTCGCGTTCGGCGCCGAAGCGCTGACCACCCCCGTCATCGCTCCAGCCATGATGTCCAGAAATGTGCCTGGCAGGACGAGCGAAATGGGAAGAATCCGCGAGCCGCCGACCGTTGCCGTCAGAAGCATGCACGGTTCGTCCATGGCTGCGAGCGTTTCGGTCATTGAATTCGCGAGGACATCTTCTATCGCGACGACAAGTCCGGAAGAACTCCTGGCGAAAAGCTGCGAATTCATCGCCTGGACGACCTGGCCGAGGACAGTTGAAGCGATGACGATCGTCTGCTGCTCTTCGTCCTCACGGTTGTCCGCCTGGGAGTCGAGGAACATTGCCGCGAGCGCCGTTGGGACCACCAGGTAGGCGACTCCGGTCTGGTCCTGATCGGTCGAAAGCTCGAGCGGGATTGCAAGGTGCGGGTCCCCGAACGCCGACGTGATTTCGTCGGGCATCACCAGCTTCGCATCGACTTCGCTGACGGTTGGCAAAGCGCCCTGGAACGCTTGAAGCGCGGCCGCGGCAGTACTCCAGCCCTCAAGGCCGGTGGCGTTCAGCGTTTCGGCCTGGGCGCTTGAGAGAAGTTGACTCAGGATCTCACGGGGTTCTGGCATGGTGCGGCCTCACTGGGTGATAAGGGTTTCGAAGTAGATCGATTCGACCTTCTCCGCGGCTAGGTACTCATTGATCGCTTCGATGAGGTCAGTCTTCAGCAGTTCGCGCCCTTCGACGGTTGCAATCTGATCAGCAGTCTTAGAGGAGAACACGGTCGCCACCGCGTCCAGGATTTTTGGCATTTCATGTTCCAGCTCGTGCGTATACAGCACGTTCTTCGCCGTCAGTGCGTCGCCGGTGACGCCCAGCCAGGGCTTCTTCGGCCTTTCGAATTCGAGAGCGATGACCGCCTTCACGTAGCTCGGTGTGCCCGAAGTAGCCTTGAGATTTAGTACGAGCCCCTCTGGAGCGTTCGATTTCGCGGCCTCCGGGCCGACGGCTTTGCCAAGCATGACGGTTGGGTGCGGCGATGCGTCGATTTGGGCGTGGGTGATTACCGGCGCCGGCTTCGCGTCCATGTAGTTCGGCTTGATATAAAACCAGAAAGCAGCCAGGAAGAGGACCGCCCCTCCAGCAAGGATTTTCTTGTCTTTCAGCATTGCTAGTTTCCCTTGCTCCCAGAGAGCGATTTATTCAGCTCTTCCAGGGTCGGATACAGGATGACGATGTCGGCCCGGCGGTTGAGGGACCGGCCCTCTGGGGTGCCGTTGTCGGCGATTGGCCGGGTGTCGGCATAACCCGCGAAGAAAATCGAATTGGTCGTGAGCGCCCCTTGCTCACGCAGGAACCGCAGCACATGCGATGCGCGAGCGCCGGAAAGTTCCCAGTTAGTTGGGAAGTCCGGGCTGTTCACGGGGACGTTGTCGGTGTGGCCTTCGATGCGCATCTCATTCGGCAGCCCACGAAGCGCATCCGAAACCTGGAGCAGGACATCCTGGGCGCCCGGTTTCAGGTCGGCGTTTCCCGAATCGAACAGCAGGTTGTCGGCGAGGCTGATCGTGATCGAGTTCGCATCGCTTTTGATCTGGATCTTGCCGTCGAGGCCGTTCTCTTTTGCGAACGAACCGAGCGTTTTGTTGAGCGCGACCATGTTGTTCGACTTGATTTCGCCCAGCGCCGGAGTGATGCCGCCACCATTGTTCAATACAGCGGAAGAGCCGTTGGAACCCTGGAGGACGCCAACACTGAAGGCCGCGTCGATCGAGTTGTGGACAGCCTGCAGTTTGCGTGGATTCGCATCGCTCGTGGCGTAAAGCACCACGAACAGCGCGAACAGCAGCGTGAGCATGTCGGCGTACGACACAATCCAACGTTCGTGGTTCTCGGCGTGTGCGGCATCAGGCGCCTTCTTCTTACTCATGCCGCTTCTCGCAGCGGGTCGTCCTTCTTCTGACGCTCGTTCGGCTGGAGGAAGCCTTCGAGCTTTTCGCGGACGATGCGAGGGTTGTCGCCGGACTGAATCGACATCAGGCCTTCAATGACGACGTTGAGCGCGTGCAATTCATGCTTTGAGTTGTTCGAAAGCTTCTTCGCCAGTGGTAGCCAGAGGACGTTCGCGGTGAACACGCCGTAAAACGTCGCGACGAACGCAGTCGCGATGCCGGGTCCAATCTCTTCCGGCTGGTCCAGGTGGGCCATAACGCCCATGAGGCCCATGACGGCCCCGAGAACGCCGATCGTTGGTGCAATGCCACCCAGGAACTCCAGGGCGGCAAAGTTACCTTCGTGCCGGTGCTTGGTCGCATCGGCCTCGATTTCCATGATTTCGCGCAGCAGTTCCGGGTCGGTTCCATCGATCATCAGCTGCACACCCTTCCGGGTGAAGGTGTCATGAATGTTGTCGACATCCGCTTCGAGGGCGAGGAGTCCCTCGCGGCGCGCCTTGTCGGCCATGGTTACGAAGAGGTCAACCGTTTCCGCTGAGTTGTGGCCCTTGCCACCCATCACGGCTTTCAAGATGAACTTGGGAAGGCCGATCATGACGCTCAACGGCTGCGAGATCATCAGCGCACCAAACGAACCGACGAACACAATCAAGATGCCGGGGATGTTGAAGAGGGCCATCGGATTGCCGCCCTCAATCATGTTGCCGCCGATGATGCCGCCGAATGCCAGGGCGAGCCCAATGAGTGTCGCGAGATCCATCAGGCACTCCTCCGGACGGCGCCAACGCTCATCCTTCGAAAGTCAGCAATTCGGTCAACGATGATTTCCGGCTTTTCACCGCAGACGTAGCGGTGGCCATTCGTGAGCGTCACGTGCGTGTCGTGCGAAGCCTCAATCAGCTCGATCAGGTCCGGATTCAAGTAGAAGACGGTGCCGTCGATGCGTGTCAGTTGGATCATGCGAGAGGCCTCGTCCCACGAAGAGTTGTGCCACTCATTCTGGAGAGACTGCTCTGCGCGAGTTATCGGGGAAGGCCCATTACCCTCGGCACGAATCCCCTAGCGATCCTCGGGAAAACCCGACCGCATTCGGCCGGCGGAGGCAGTGGAGAACCGGCTAGCTTCACGCAGCCGTCGCCCAAAGAGAAACGCCCCTCAAATTGAGGGGCGTTTCATTGGTCGCGATTTGAGCGAGTAGCTCAGGACTTAACGAGAGTGCGGAGGCAGCGCGTGCAGATGTTCAATCGGATGGATTCGCCGCCGATGAAGATCCGGTGCTTGTTCACGTTCGGCTTGAACGTTCGCGATTTCTTCACCGCTTTGCGTTCCCAGCGCCCGCCATGGGTATGGCGAATGTGCCGTCCGAACATCGTTGTCTTTGCGCATACATCGCAGGCGCCACTAGCCATGCGTCATGTTTCCTTACGTGCGAGAATCGAACCCTCATGCTAGCACTCGGATTCGGTAACGGCCAAACGGGCATCCCCGAGGGTTGCCTGTGACGGCCCCTATCGTGCTCGATGAAGCACTCGATGGCAACGCCATCCGGCGCATCTTCGTCGCCGCGTCAGAGCACCTTCGCAATTCCGCGAAAGCAATCGACTCGATCAATGTCTACCCCGTCCCGGACGGTGATACGGGCTCCAACATGTCCGCCACTTTTCGCGAAGCCGTCGAACGGGCACTCATTCTCGGCGAAAACCCGACTGCTGAAGAAGTGCTCACGGCCATCGCCCGGGGTTCGCTCTACGGGGCGCGCGGCAATTCCGGCGTCATACTCTCCCAGGCATTGCGCGGCTTCGCAGCCGGCGCCGGTGCGATCGAGCGTCTCAACGGCGAAGCGGTCGCGAGCGGCCTCGAACAAGCGGCCTCTCAGGCCTATCGGGCCGTGAGCAAGCCCCAGGAGGGGACGATGCTCACCGTCCTTCGAGAAGCGGGCCTGGCAGCGCGCACCGCCGCCGATTCCCTTGGCGCGGACACTCGCGGCAGCGGTTGCGCGAAGGTCCTCAGCGCTGCCCTTTCCGCCGCTACACGCGCCGAAGCCGGGACGATGGAGCAACTCCCGGCGCTCAAGGAAGCTGGAGTGCCCGATGCCGGCGGCGAAGGCATTTGCGTCATCCTCCACGGACTCCTCTCAGGGATCACCGGTTCCGCCACCAGGGTGGCCCTGCGGCCCGCGGAACTCCCCATCGGGCATTCGAACGGCCACGAGGCCGACGCTTTCGGGTTTTGCACCGAATTCCTGATCGAATCCCCCACTCCAACTCTCGACATCGAGTACGTCCGCCGCCTTGCCGAAGCCGGAGGGAACACGTCGGTCGTGGTCATCGGCGATGAGTCACTGGTTCGCGTCCACGCCCACAGCCAGCATCCGCAGGAACTCCTCGACGCCGCCGAACTCCTGGGCCGTCTCACTCGCGTGAAGGTCGAAGACATGTCCGCCCAGAACGTGAGGTTCAACGCCACCGGCAGCGGGGCCGGAGTGAAAGTCGCCATCCTGGCGATGAGCCGCGGGGACGGTTTCGACGCCATCTTTGAGAGCCTCGGCGCCGCTGTCAGCGATCTTGGCGTGGTCGAAAAGCCCCCGGCTGGCCAAATAGCCTCGGCTGCCGATCAACTTCGCATCGCCGACGTGATTGTTCTGACCAACCACAAGAACGTGCTCCTCGCCGCCCAACAGGCCGCAACGCTCACCCACTGCACCCTCCACGTCGTGCCTACCGCGAGTCTCCCGCAAGGAATCGCGGCAGCCATGGCGTTCGACCCGGCCGACAACGCTGCGGCAAACGTTCGCGAGATGGCCGCGGCCGTCGCCTCGGTCAGAACAGTGGAAGTAACCCGCGCCGGGGCGTCCCGTACCTCCGACGGCGTAACCGTGAATTCTGGTGACGCGATAGTTCTCGTCGACGGCAAACTCATCAGTGGCCACGAGGACGAAGAAACAGCGCTACTCGCAGGCCTCAGATCAGCAGATCTGCGTCCGGGCCAACTCGTAACCGTCTACGCCGGCGAGGGGATCGATGCGGCTCGATCCACCACGCTTGCCGAGCGAGTCCGCGCGCTCGCCGAGGGCCTTGAGGTAGAAGTGATGCACGGCGGCCAGCCGCTCTATCCCTACATCGCATCGGTAGAATGAGTCGATGAAAACGCCGGGAGGTCGAAAAGTGCTGCTTCGCATAGCGTCTCTCTTCGCCCTGATGTTGCCGATCGCCGCTCTTGGCGCATGCGGAGGTTCGAACGACACCTCAAAGACTGCTTCGCCTGCCGCGGCCACGACTTCCAACGGCGGTATTCCGGCCGCCCTCACCACCGTGACGATCAGTGACAACAAATTCACTCCCGTCGCCCTCCAGATCCCCGTGGGCGCCACCGTCACCTGGAACTGGACCGGCCTCGCCCGCCATTCGGTGAAAGGCACCTTCGACGGGCAGGAGGTGAATTCGCCCACCTTGAGCGGTACTGGCGTCTTTCTCTTCGCGTTCCAGAAGGCCGGCATTTTCGAGTACGAGTGCGGCATCCACGGCGCAGCAATGAAGGGCACGATCACGATCCAGTAGGGGCGGTGAGCCTCCCAAAACGGCCTGTTCCCACGACGCGTCGTGATTTGTTACAGTGCGCCCTTCATTCGGAGGGATTCGAGAATGTCAATTGTTCTCATTACGGGCTGCAGCACCGGCATCGGCCTGGAAGCGGCGCTGAAGTTTGGGCGCTCAGGGCATCGTGTGTACGCCACGATGCGCAACCTCGACAAGGCCGGGCCGCTGCGAGAGGCAGCCGCCAAGGAAGGCCTCGACGTCCGCACCGTCGAGCTCGACGTGGATTCGCAAGTCTCGATCGATCAGGCCATTACGCACATCCTGCGCGAAGAGGGCCAGATCGACATCCTCGTGAACAACGCAGGCATCACTGGACTTGGGGCGATCGAGACAACCACAGACGAAGACTTGCACGCGACGTTCGAGACGAACTTCTTCGGCCCGCTGCGGGTGACGCGCGCCATCCTCCCGGGCATGCGCGAACGCCGGGCGGGAGCGATTGTGAACGTGAGTTCGGCGGCCGGACGGCTGGTAGGGCCGGCCTATGTTGCTTACCACTCTTCGAAGTGGGCGCTCGAATGCGCGACCGAAACGCTCGCCATTGAGGTGCGCCAGTTCGGGATTCGCGTGGCAGCAGTGGAGCCGGGATTCTTCGTGACGCCGATCCTGACCAAAGCAACAAACCTCTGGGCCGAGCGCGAACTGACGCCTTATGCCGACATCGAACGGCGCATGCGCGACCTCTATGCGGCAGCTGGAGTGAACGGCGGCGATCCCGCAGTCGTCGCCGCGGTCATCGAAGAGGCGGCAACCGGCACGGACCGCAAACTGCGTTGGGTGGTCGGCGCGGACGCCGAGACTTTCATCAACGGGCGGAACAAGATCACAGACGAGGAATACCAGACGCTCGGCGATGAATTGACGGACGAAGAGTGGTGGGCACGGTTCTTTGAATTCTTCCCGCAGCCGGTAGAAGCCTGAGCGCCCGCAGTCCGTCGAGGCCTTAGCTGTAACGCTCCTCGCGCCACGGGTCACCGTAGATGTGGTACCCGTAGGTCTCCCAGAACCCTGGCTTGTCCCGTTCGAGGAACTGGATGCCGCCCACCCATTTCGGGCTCTTCCAGAAGTAAAGGTGAGGCACCACGAGCCGCATTGGCCAACCGTGTTCCTTCGAGAGTTCTTCGCCGTCGTGCTTCCGCGCGAACATCACTTCGGCCCGCATCAGGTCTTCGAGCGGCACGTTCGTCGTGTAGCCGCCGTAGCTGTGAAGCATCGCGAACTTCGCTTCCGGCTTCAGCTTGATATTCTCCAGGAGCGCCGAGAACGGCACGCCTTCCCATGTGTTGTCGTATTTGCTCCACGTCGTCACGCAGTGGATGTCATTGAACGCCGCGGTTTCGCCGAGCGCATTGAACTGGTCCCACGTGAACGACTTCTCTTCGTCAACCAGCCCCCAAACGTGAAAGCGCCAGGATTCAAGGTCGATGCGGGGAATGCTGCCGTAGTGCAACACCGGCCAACCGGTGGTCAGGTGCTGTCCCGGGGGGAGGCGCAGCTTGCCGTCGGGGCGCATCTCCTTCGTGGCGGTTTGCGTCATGGTTCGGAATCTCCTGAGAACGTCCATAGATGACGTGTAGTCTCAATGTAGCCGCAAGCGTTTCACCGGGACAAGACGCGTTTTCGTTTCGGAAGCGTAAGGAGCGATACACTGCCTGAATGGAAAGCGCCCCCGGCCGCGAGGCTGCCCGCCCGCGAGCCGTGATTCGCCCGAAAGACGGCTGGTTCCTGATCGTCGCGGCCCTCGTCATCGGGCTCGACCAACTCGTGAAGTGGGTCATTCGTCAGACCGTCGAACTCGGAGACAGCCACGACGTCATTTGGCCGCTGACCATCGTCCATTTCACCAACAGCGGAGCCGCCTTCGGGGTGCTCCAGGGTGCCGGCCCGTTGCTCGTCATGACCAGCGTCATCGGCATGGCGGCCATCGTGGTCTACCTGTTCAATCCCGGCTTCGCCCACCCAATGATGCGTCTCGGGCTAGCACTCATGCTCGGCGGGGCCGTGGGCAATCTCATCGATCGGGTAAAAGACGGCGAAGTCGTGGACTTCATCAAGGTGCCGCACTTCCCCGCGTTCAATGTCGCCGATTCGGCCATAACGATTGGAGTTCTCTTACTCGCATGGGCGATGTTGCAGGAACCGGAAGCACCCAAACCCGAAGCCTGACGGTCGAAAACTCAGGCAGGCTCGATGCCGTCCTTGCCGGAGCATGGGCCGACCTTTCGCGTGCTCGCGTCCAGCGTCTCATCGATGCCGGGCATGCCCGCGTCAATGGCGAGGCCGCCCGCAAAGCCATGATCGTTTCCACGGGAGATGCCCTGGAACTTGACGTGCCCGACACCTCGCACGAACTCGTCCCCACTGGCCTCAGCCTTCCGTTGCTTTACGAAGACGAATCCCTCGCCGTCATCAACAAGCCCGCCGGCCTCGCCGTCCACGGCGCCCCCGGAGATACGGCCCCTTGTGTCGCCGCCTGGTGGCTCGAACAGATCGGGCCGGCGGCCGCCGCGTTTGATGTCGAACGGCCGGGCGTGGTCCATCGCTTGGACAAGGACACGACGGGCGTGCTCGTGCTCGCGAAATCACCGGCTGCCCAGGCGGCCCTCAGTGCCGCCTTCGAAGCTCGGACTACGAAGAAGACGTACCTTGCCCTCGTCGAGGGCGTTCCCGATCGCCCGAAGGCCGTGATTGACGCGCCAATCGACCGTCATCCGGGAGACCGCATGCGCATGGCCATCGTCAAGCGCGGGCGCGAGGCACGAACGTCGTATGAACTGCTCCACAGCGATGGCCGCCGGTCATTGCTAGAAGTGCGGCCGGAGACTGGTCGCACACACCAGATTCGCGTTCATCTCGCCGCCGTCGGTATCCCGGTCTGCGATGACGCCGTCTACGGAAAGCGCGAACCGGGCGGTCGCCAGCTCCTCCATGCCTATCAGCTCACGATCCCGCATCCAAACGGGGGCTCACTCACCGTGACTGCGCCCATTCCCGCCGACTTCGACCACGCCATCCGGGCCTCCGGCGCAGAATCCGAGGCTATCCGCTTCGCCCAGAACGTCACACCGGTGCTGAACGAGCCCGCGCCAGTCCCTGCCACCGAAAACCAGCCCGACTAGACGAGATACTGGGCGAGGAACTCACGGCTCGCGTCCCGGCCCTCCGGCGGCAGTTCGCCGTGCAGGCCCATGTGCACATGCATACGTTTATCCGTCGAGCCGAGTGCGCCGAAGAGCTCGAAGGCTCCATCGCGGTCGAAGCGCTCGTCGTCCCATTGGACCATGAAGAGAATCGGGCACTTGACCATCGGCGCATCTGCCCGGTGCCGTTCGCCAAATCGCCCTCGCACGGCGCTTGAACCAGCGAAGCCGCAGAGGCCGAGAACGGCAGCCTTGATTCGGGGCTCAGACGCGACGAACGGCAGCCCCAGCATCGTCCCCATCGAGAGTCCCCAGTAGGCCACCCGGTCACCGTCGAACAACCCGGATTCGAGGAGACCATCGAGCGTCGCCTTCCAATCGGCGTTCATCCGGTCGAATGTCTCAGTGCGCTTCCAGAGGTCGATGTACGCCGGGTGCCCGGCAGCGTCTTCCGTAACTCGGATCGGCCCCCGCTCGCCATGGTCAATCGCATCAATCGCGGCTACACCGATGCCGTGCCGGCGGACGAACTTCCGCGCCAGCCCCAGACCATTCTCGTTCCGCTTCTCGCTTTGGCCACCGTGCCCCATCAAAACCAGGGGAGTCTCGCCCGTTGCGATTTCCGGCATCCACAGGATGCCGGGGATCGTGTCGCCCGACCGCGAAATGGAAAACGGCCGCTCGGTCACGCCCATCGAAGTCTCTCCGGTCCCGGTCCAATCCATCTGCAGATGCTCCCATGCGTGTATGCGCCGGAGTTTAGCCCACGGGGAAGTCCCACGTTTCCCACGCTGTCACCCCACTTTTCTAGAACTGCCCGCAGGAGTGCAGACGCGCTCCGTATACTCGAAGGGATGCAGATTGGCGTAATCGGCGCGGGAGCGGCAGGGCTTACGGCGGCGTTCCGGCTCGTGAAGGCTGGGCATCGCGTCACCGTGCTCGAGGCGCAGCCATTTGTTGGCGGCCGCACGCACAGCGAACACTTCGGCCCCGGCCATCATCTCGATACGGGAGCCGGCTGGCTCACTTCCGCTTATGTCCAGACGCTCAGGCTCTTCGACGAACTCGGCGAGCGTGAGCGGCTCCATCCGCTTCGCGCCTCGGGTCCCTCGGACCTGGTTGTCGATGGGACGCACTACATCGGCGCCGGCCTTCCTCGCACACCGGCTGGAGGTCACCTGATCCCGCCAGATGAGCGAGAGCGCTTGCGAAACTGGCTGCACTGGCTCGATGGCTACCCGCCCCTCGGCTACCGCACATTCAACGACAACGAAAACGCGCAGCAGCATCTCCAGAGTGTCAGTCCAACCGCTGAGAGGTACCTCTTCGCGCCCATGTTCGAAGGCCTCTTCGCACCGATGCAGGACCAATCGGCCGAGTTCCTGCGCTCGTGGATCGCAGCGTCGCGTTCACAATATTTCCAGGTCGAAGATGGCATGGACGCGCCCTGGAAACGCATCGCCACCCACCTCGATGTCCGGGTCAACGCCCGCGTCGAGATGATCCGACAGGGCGGAATGAAGCTCGAAGTAGTCGCAAACAGCATGGGCCACGCCTTCGACGGCCTCGTGGTTGCCGTCCCCCCTCCCGCCGGAAATCTCTTCGTCACGCGCGCCACCGAACCGCGCTGGGTCGCCCAACTTGCCTACGAGAACATCCAGTACTCCGGACAATGCCGGCTCTACCTCGCGATGCCGGGAGACGCCCCCTCACGAATCCACACCAGGCCCATGCCCATGGGTCTCATCGCCAGCGTCGAATGGCAATCCTCGAGGGACGGCGCCTGGGGCGCTTGCCCTCCGGGTTGGCAATGGGCGCTGATCTGCGCTAACGAGGCCCACAACAAGGAACTGATCGAGCTGCCTGACTTCGAAATTTCGCACCGCCTCTGGGCGGCCGCAGCCGAAATCGTCCCCGGTCTCCCGGCCCCGCGGGAGTGGAAAGTCCAGCACGTGGTCAAGTGGAGGAATGCCGTCCCAACCATGTCGCCGGGACACTTCACCCGGATGGACGGCTACGCGCGCCGGCCCCCGATCGTCTTCGCCGGAGACTGGACGCATCAGGCGTGCGTCGAAGGCGCCGTGCGCTCAGGCGAGGCCGCCGCCGAGGCCTTCGGACCTGGTTAACCCGCAAGGTACGGGTGTGGGCTCCCCGCGTTGCGGTTAGAATCGGCCCGCAACAACTCGGAGGATACTCATGCGATTTCAGGACACACCGGAGCTCGCCACCTGGCGCGAGACCGTCAAGCAATTCGTTGACACGAATTGGCGAAGGCCCGGCGAAAAGGACGAAGACGATCCGGGATTCGAAGGGCCCGTTGACGAGACTCGCACCCAAAGGTGGCTGGACACGCTCGGGGCGAACGGCTGGTTGGCCCCAGCCTGGCCGAAGAAATATGGCGGAGCCGACATGTCGGTGCTTGAGCAGTTCGTGCTCAGCCAGGAACTTCATGAAGCTGGCGCTCCTACCAGCCGTCAGATGCTGAATCTCGTTGGCCCGACCATCATGCTCCACGGCACCGACGACCAGAAGGCGGAACACCTGCCGCCCATGCTTCGAGGCGAGGTCGCTTGGTGCCAGGGCTTCAGCGAACCAGGTTCGGGCTCTGACCTCGCAAGCCTCCAGACACGAGCGGTCCGCGATGGCGACGAGTACGTAGTGAACGGGCAGAAAATCTGGACCTCCGGCGCACACCGTGCCGACTGGATGTTCATCCTTACGCGGACCGACCCCGATGCGCCGAAGCACCGCGGCATCAGCTACCTCTTGCTCGATATGAAGCAGCCCGGCGTCCAGGTCCGGCCGCTCATCAACATGGCAAATGGCCACGTCTTCAACGAAGTCTTCTTCGAAGACGTCCGCGTGCCCGTTCGCAACCGCATCGGTGAAGAAAACAGGGGCTGGTACGTCGGCACCACCACCCTGGACTTCGAACGCTCGAACATTGCCCGGGCCATTACCGCCCGGAAGAACGTTGCCAGGCTCGGCGGTTACCTGCAGGCCCGTTCCGCAGCAGGGCAGCCGGTCTCCAGCGCTTATCGCCTTGAAGTTGCTGACCGGGCCATTGAAACCTCGATTTGCGAACTCCTTTCGTTCGTCGTCGTATCTATCCAGGCCAAGGGTGGCGTACCGAACATGGAAGCATCCATGTGCAAGATGTACGGCTCGGAGCTTTCGCAGCGGATTGCCTTCACGAAGATGCACCTCACTGGCATGTACGGACAGGAGCGGAAGCCGAGCGGCATGCAGGACGAGCACGGAATGAACGCAGCGATGGAATATATGAGTACTGTCCCGGCGACGATCGCCGCTGGCTCAAGTGAGATTCAGCGCAACATCATCGCCACACGTGGCCTCGGTTTGCCCCGCGGGTAAGGCACTCCGTCCGAACACATCGTCAGGCCGGGTTTACCGCCCGGCCTTTTCGTTGCCTGAGTGATGGCCGTCACGGATGAGATTGGCGGAGTGTGCCGGGCTTCACGCGCCGCCTTGCGCCATTGTGTCCGTCATCACAGTGCCCGATGTCCAACCCGGCGCAGGATTCGCGTTGCCGGTCCGTTGCCGGCGCAGGAGGAGCAACAATGGTGGTGGAATTAGTGGTGAGGGCGCCGGAACGGACCAGTATCACGGAGGGTGACTACGAATCGACCCAGGCATGGGGCATGTCGCTGCACCTCGATCTGCACCGCTGTGACCCTGGGCTGATCCGCGACGAAGTGGCAATCAAGCGGTTCACCGTGGAACTTTGCGACATGCTCGGTGTCCGGCGATTCGGGCCGACCCAGGTCGTCCGCTTCGGCCGCGACCCGATGGTCTACGGTTACTCGATGGTCCAACTCATCGAAACGTCGCTGGTATCCGCCCATTTCGCCGAAGACTCGAACGCGGTCTACCTCGACATCTTCAGTTGCAAGTATTACGACCCGCAGAAAGCGGCAGACTATTCGGCCGAATTCTTCCGCAGCGATGCCGTCAATGGCGTCGTTACGCTGCGACACTAGACCAACCACAAATGGCGACACTTTACGTTGGAATGGCTGGCCTCGGACTTCTCGGGGCCATCAGCGACGCAACGCTCAACCAGTGGGCCGAATCGCACCGGTCCGTATGGCTGATTGCGTCGTACCTGCTCTGGCTGGCGGTGGCGACTCTTTTTGGGTTGTTCCTGCGGTCAGACCATCTGACCTTCGGGATCGCCGTCATCGTCTTCCTGACCGTGAACTGTGCTTTCGCGCTCGTCCTCGACGTCGCAGTCTTCGATGGTTCGATCTCACGCCAGCAGTGGCTCGGTGTCGCGTTCGCCGCCGCCGCCCTCGTCCTGCTGGAAACGGGCCGCGCGGACGGAGCCTGACCGGATCCCTCAAAGCCACCGCTAACACCGGAACCACGGACGCGATGAGCACGAATCAATCTGGAGACCGAGGAATCCGCCGCCAGCGATCCTCGCCACAATCACGCTCGCACTTGTGACCGGCACAGTCCCGAACCCTCCAGCTTCAGCGACCGCGTTGAAGGCATCCACGGGCGCGCGAAACTTCACCAACGTTTCGACCGCGTCGTCGATGCGCGCCGGATCGCCGTCGAGGAAGCGCAACGGTGACGGTGAGCTGCGGAGACCCTCGACCTGGCCACCTTCCACGCCCATCGACAGCATGGTCGGATGGTCCGGGCACGCCTCCGGAATGACGATTCGAAACGGCCCGAGGATCGCGTTGTTCAGGATCGTTGTCCCGACGATGCGTTCCCGGATGACCATTTCGGCGTAATCCGACGGCTTTGCGCTTGCCAGGAGGTCCGCCGCGGCTTGCCGCTGTGAGGGGGTTGCCCGCGAAAGGCTGTAGTCGCCCGGCCACACCAGCCCTGGTGGCTCTCCAGTCGTCGCGAGAAGCGTGCCACTTTTCGCCAGCCCAGCCAGGTTCTCCGTCACTCGCATCGAGACCGGCACCGCAGCATTGCGGGCGAAGTCCGTCGCTTCGATGGTGTACGCGAACAGCGTGCCGGCCGTGTCGTGCAGGCCAGGCTGGTTTACCAGCTTCCGCGAGACCGTGATCCCCGGGATCAGCGGCGGCTTCACCGTCGGAAGGCGGATGAAGCAGGCTTCGGAAATGCGCAGCAAGTACATTTGCCCCGTGAACAAGATGGCGTCGGGCAGGGGCGAACCGTCCGATCCGTTGGTTCGCTCCCAAACCCATCCACCATTTCGAAGAGAAGTGAACCTGTAGCCTTCCGACGCTCCGGCGGAGAACGTCGCAACGACGGCATCGCTGGCGACGAGATGGTCGCGCGCGGTGACAAGGCTTGGTGCATCTTCTCGCGGCTGGAAGACCAGCCAGCCAGCGATAGCTACAACCGCAAAGAAAACGGCGACAAGCTGCCAGCGCATCGCCGCGAACGCTAGGGAGTTGCCCCGGTGGACACAAGGCTGCCTCCGCCGATCGCGGGCACAATCGTAATCTCAGTGTCCGGCAGCACCGGTTCGTAGAGACCGAGCGGGATGACTTCGCCGTTGACTGCGAACGCCAGCTCCGGGCGTAGTCGAGCTCCATCGACAACGCGGTTGTAAAAGCCCGGGCAACGAACGTCGATCTCGCGCAACACCTGTTCGATCGTCGTGCCGGGGACTTCGACTTTCGACGAGCCGCCACAGAGGTCTCGCAGAGTCGCGGGAATAAGAACCAGTGCCATTCGCTTAGACCGCGCGAAACGCGGCGAGATGCCGCGTCCCCGAGGTTGGATTCGGAACCAGCGGAACCCCGGCCAAAACGTCAAGGCCCTCCACAGAGGAGGGCCTGACGGTAGTCGCGTCTGAGCAGCTGTTGCCCACCTTAACGGTGCTACTCCAGCCCGTTCAGGGCCTCGACGACACGCCGAGGGGAAATGGGCAGGTCGGCGAATCGGTGTCCCGTCGCGTCCGCAATCGCATTCGCAATCGCAGCGAGCGGCGGGACGATCGGCACTTCGCCGACGCCGCGGACACCGTAGGGATGGCCGGGATTCGGCACTTCAACGATGATCGTGTCGATCATCGGGACGTCCAACGCGGTCGGCATGCGGTAGTCCAGGTAGCTGGAGTTCGCCATCCGGCCCGATTCGTCATAGAAGTACTCTTCGTTCAGCGCCCAGCCGATACCCTGGACGACGCCGCCCTGGATCTGGCCTTCGACATACGAAGGGTGAATCGCCGTGCCAACGTCCTGTGTGGCCGTGTACCGGAGAATTGTCACCTTGCCGGTGTCCGGGTCTACTTCCACGTCGACGATGTGGGTTGCGAACGCGCCGCCCGCGCCGCGGGCCATGAGCGATGCCTTGCCAGCGATTGGCCCGCCTTGCCGCGCCGAATCGGCTGCCATCTGCTTGAAGCTCAGCTCCTTGGAGCGGTCCTTCAGGCTGTGGACCTTGCCGTCCTCATAGACCACGTCTTCAATCGCTACGCCCCACACCTTGGCGGCCCGGGCGATCAGCTGCCGGCGAATGTCCATGCCCGCTTCGAAGCAGGCCATGCCGCTCGCGAACGTAGTCCGCGAACCACCGGTGACGTCGTTATGTCCGATCGAGTCCGTGTCGACAACGGCCGGGCGAATGTCGTCAAACGGGATGCCAATAGTCTCGGCGAGCTGCATCGCGAGCGAGGCACGAGTGCCGCCGATGTCGACCGAGCCTTCGACCAGGTTCACGGTGCCGTCGTTGTTGACGTTCGCGACCACCGAAGACTGCATGCCGCCATTGAACCAGAACCCGGTAGCCACGCCGCGCCCGCGGAACGGGCCTTCGATCGGTGACTTCCAGTGGGGCGAATCCATCGCTGCGCGGACCGATTCCTCGGCGCCGATCTTCGGGAAGGGCACACCGGTCACCATCTTGGTGCCTTCGTGAGACGCGTTATCCAGGCGGAACTGGAGCGGGTCGATGCCCTGATTCTTGCAGAGTTCATCGATAACACTCTCAATAGCGAACGCACCGATAGGCGCGCCCGGCGCCCGGTACGCCGCCACTTTGGGCTTATTCACCACGACGTCGTACGCCTTGATGTCGAAGTTCTCGACCTTGTACGGCGAAAGCATCGTCATCGAGGCCGCACCCACCGGCGAACCGGGGAATGCGCCGGCTTCGAAGCAAAGCGTCGCTTCGACCGCCGTCAGACGCTTGTCCTTCATCGCCGCCTTGAGCTTCATGTAGGAACCGCTCGTCGGACCGCTGCCTTCGAAGACGTCGGTGCGGTTCATCGTTACCTTCACCGGCCGGCCGGATTTCTTCGAAAGAAGCGCGGCCACGGGATCGAGATAGATCGGCAGCTTGCCGCCGAATCCGCCACCGATCTCCATCGGGATGACCTTGACCTTGCTAATCGGCTGCTTCAGGACTTCGGCCGTCAGATTGCGCACCGCGAACGTCCCCTGGGTGCTGGTCCAGATGGTGATCGTCCCATCGGAGTTCCAGTTCCCAGTCGAGTTGTGAGGTTCGATATAGCCCTGATGGACCATCTTGGTGGTGAACTCGCGCTCTACCACCGCATCGGCGGCGGCGAAGGCAGCTTCGAGGTCGCCAGCCTTGAGGTTGTTGTAGGTGGCGATGTTCGAGGGCTTCTCGGAGAGTTCGCCGGTCATCAGCGTCTTCGTATGCCGGCTCTCGTTCAGGAGCGGCGCATCCTCGCGCATGGCGTCCCGCACGTCGAGCACCGGGGGGAGCAACTCGTACTCCACCTTGATCTTGCTCAGTGCTTCTTCCGCAACGTGGCCGTTGATGGCCGCCACCGCGGCGACGGCATGCCCGCGATAGAGCACTTTGTCAGACGCGAGGATGTTGTCCAGCGCGTCCTTGAGGTTCACAGCGCTCTCGCCCAGTTCCTCAACCTTGTCCGAAGCGCCCGGGAAGTCCTTGTTCGTCAGGATGGCGAACACACCCTGGACCTTCGCGGCCTCGCTCGTGTCGATCGAAAGGATCTTGGCGTGAGCGTGGGGGCTCCGCAGGATGCGTCCATGGATCAGGCCGGGGAGGTGGATGTCGGCGCCGTACTGGGCACGGCCAGTGACCTTCTCCACGCCATCCGGGCGGACGGGCCGCGTGCCGATGACTTTGTATTCAGGACGATCGATCGTGGTCATGCTTATTTGGCCTCCTGGAGTTCGGTGGCGGCACGCTGCACCGCGCGGACGATTTTGTCGTACCCGGTGCAACGGCAGAGGTTGCCCGAGAGCCAGAACCGGATGCGGTGCTCATCGGGGTTCGGTTCGCTGTCGAGCAATGCCTTCGAAGCCATGATGAACCCCGGCGTACAGATGCCGCATTGCAGGGCTGCCTCCTCAAGGAAGCAATTCTGCAAAATATGCAGGTTTTCGCCGTCGGCCAGCCCTTCGATTGTCGCGATCTCCCGGCCGGCGGTCTCAACAGCGAGCACGCAGCAGGAGTTCACGACGCGGCCGTCGAGATGGACGGCGCACGCGCCGCAGTTGCCGTTATTGCAGCCTTCCTTGGCGCCGGTCAGGCCAATTTCGTCTCGAAGTACTTCGAGCAGGCTCTGGCGGTCTTCGCAAAGGAAATCGGTGTCCACGCCATTCAGGCGGGTTGAAACGTGAGTACGGGCCATGGGTTAGCGGCTCTCCCGGATGCGCTGGTGCGCCGCTTCGAGCGCGCGGACGGTGAGGATTTTGGCAAGGTGGCGCCGCTGAGCGACTCCCCCGCGCATGTCGTCGATTGGGGTCGCGGCTGCTGAAGCAGCTTCACCGGCGGCGGCAAACGCCTCCGGACCAGCCTGCTTCCCCACGAGGGCGGCGGCCGCCGCAGGGACCATCAGCGGCGTGGCTGCGACTGCGCCCAGCGCGACTCGAGCCGACTGAATGACTCCCGCAGAGTCGAGCACAAGGGAGACTCCGGAAGAGGCGACGGCAATGTCCATTTCGTTCCGCGGAATGAAGCGGTGATAGAACGCGCCCGAATTCGGTACAGCAGCCGGAATTTGCACCTGCAAGAGGATTTCGCCAGCCTGGAGCGTGTTTCGCCCGGGACCGGCGAAGAAGTCTTCGACTGCGATTTCGCGGTTTCCCGCCGGACCGGTGATAACGAGGCGAGCCCCGAGTGCCATCAGCGCCGGCGACGAATCCGCTGCCGGGCTGGCGTTGCAGAGGTTGCCGCCGAGGCTTGCCCGCGACTGGATCGCTATTCCGCCGATGATCGTCGCCGCATCGACGACCGCTGGAAACCGCTTGCGGACTTCAGGGTCTTCGTACAGTTCAGCGAGCGGAGCCGCCGCGCCAATTTCGAGCGAACCATCGCCGGCGATTTTGAACGACATCAATTCGGGAACGTGCTTCAGGTCGATCAACTGGTCGCATTGCCGTCGACCTTCGCGCAATTGAACGATCACATCGGTGCCGCCAGCGAGCAGCAGCGATTTTTTCCCATTGCCGAGTGCGCTGAGTGCCTCACCCAGGGACTTCGGCGCGAGATACGTAAATGCTTCCATGCACCATCCTTCTGGAAACGCGTGGAGGCCCGCCGTCTTCGGGCCACGATTCACGAAATGATAGACCCCTTGCGAAGGGTTGTCTTGAACGACCCGGATGCGGCCGCGGCGTTACACTTCGTTCATGCGCCGGACCGTCCTGCTACTTCTCGTCGTCGTTGCCGCAGCTTCCGCCTTGCTGGATGCGCGGCCTCATCAGGCCTTCGCCGATGAAGGCTGGGTGATCGATTCCTACGACGTGAACTACGACATCCAGACCGATGGGACGATCGACGCAACCGAGACCATCCATGCTGACTTCGGGTCGCTTTCGAAGCACGGAATTTTCCGGTATTTCTTCACCGCGAATCCTTGTGGCGAACCGATAAGCGGCACTCAACAGCCCACCTACGAGTGCCCCAGCGGCACGAATCGGAAATACGACTACTCGATCCTCGGCGTGACGAAGGCCGACGGCTCCAAATGGAAGTACGACGTCAGCACAACCGAAGGCAAGCTCACCGTGAAAATCGGGGACAAAGATGTCCTCGTCAGCGGAAAACAGGACTACGTCATCCACTATGTCCTGAAGGGCGCGCTCGACCGCTATGACGACCACGACGAGCTCTATTGGGACGTTACCGGCGATGACTGGCCGGTAACCATCGCCGCCTTCTCTATGAAGATCACCCTGCCCGAAGGCGCGGACGCCATGGCCCTCTGCTACGAAGGCAGCGGTGGTTCGAACGAACAATGCGAGGCATCGCCCGCCGGAAACGCCATCACTTACCGCAGTGCGAGGGCGCTCTCCGAAACGGAACAGGTGACGATCGTCGCGGGCTGGCAACAGGGCATCGTCGATGTCGCGCCACCGAACCTCCAGGATCGTACCGGCGTCAGCGACTTCTTCACCTTTGACGCCCTCGAGTTCGGCGGGCTGGTTGGCAGCGCCGCGGCCGGGATCCTCGTCGTGTTCGCCTCCTGGTGGGCTTTCGGCAGAGACAAGGCATACGTCACCCTGCACTACCTCACCAACGAAACCGAAGAACAGAAGCGGCCGGTTTTCGGCGGCCCACCGGTGGTCGTTGAGTTCTTGCCTCCCGAGGACCTGCGACCGGCGCAGATGGGCGTCCTCCTCGACGAGCGCGCTGACACGCTCGACGTGACGGCAACAATCATCGACCTCGCCGTGCGCGGCTACCTCCACATCTCCGAGCTGCCGAAGAAGGGCTGGTTCGGCCACAACGATTGGAAGCTGACCAAGCTCAAGGAAGCGGAAAACCTGAACACCTTCGAAGCGAAGGTGTTCAAGTCGCTCTTCTCCACCGGGTCGGAAGTTGAACTGTCCGATTTGAAGTACAAGTTCGCGGAAGACCTCGCGAAAGCGAAGAACTTGATTTACGACGACGCGATGAAACACAAATGGTTCGCCCAAAAGCCCGAGTCGGCCCGCGGCATATGGGTCATCGTAGGCGTCGCGCTAATCCTGCTTGGGGTCGGGCTGTCCTGCTTCGCAGCGTTGACGATCCACCGGGGCTTGTTCTTCCTCGGGCTGATCCCAGCGGGATTCTTCATGTTTATTATGTCCCGCTCAATGGCTCGAAGGACTGCTGCTGGTAGCGAGATGATGCGGCGTGTCCTGGGCTTCCGCCTCTACGTCTCGCAAGCAGAGAAATACCAACAACAGTTCAACGAGCAGGAGAACATCTTCGCCCGGTACCTGCCCTTCGCGATCGTCTTCGGTTGCGTCGGCAAGTGGGCGAAGGCCTTTGAGGGCCTCGAGGCAACGGCGGCGACCTCCACCGCCGGCTGGTATTCGGGGACCGCACCTTTCTCCGCGCTTGCCTTCTCGAACAATCTCCAGAGTTTCTCAAGCTCCGTTGGCAGCACTCTCAGTAGCTCCCACTCAAGTAGCGGCGGTTCCGGCTTCTCGGGCGGCTCCTCCGGTGGTGGTGGCGGTGGTGGTGGCGGCGGGAGCTGGTAGCGGCGGGAGATGGTAGGGCCCTTTAGAGGCCGTTTAGCCACTCCCGCAGCTGGTGCGGCACGTTCGTAATGATCCCGTCCACCCCCGCATCGACGATTCGCTTCCAATCATCCGGAGTGTCCGCCGTCCAGGCCCAGACAGAGATCTGCCGCCGCTTTGCTTTCTCGATCAATACACGGTCGATGCAATGGTGCTCAACCGAAATCGCCTGGCCGTTGCGCTTCAGCAATCCGCCAAGCAACCGATCGACTTCCTCCCCCTGAATCGGCGGCGAGATGATGGTCCCCGATACTCGCGGCTCGGTATTTCGCGCCCGGCTGGTCATGTCCGGATTGAACGAGTGCACGGCTGTCCATGATTCGGCCTTGTGTTCGCGGATGACCTCGACAACCGCGTCGACACAAGCCTGATCCTGATCAGGAGCGTCCGGCGTGGCTTTCAGTTCGCACATCACGGTCAGGCGACCCGCGACGAGTTCGAGCACCTGGTCAAGCGTGGGCACCGGCTCTCCGTCTCCGGCGTCGGCCGATTGAAGTTCTGCGAGCGTCTTTTCCCGGACCGGACCCGAAAGATTCGTCGTCCGGTCGACCGTGTCGTCGTGCATGAGGACCGGGACGCCGTCAGCGCAGAGCTGCACATCAATTTCCATCGCCTCGGCACTCGCCGAAAGGCAGGCCCGAACGCCGGCGAGCGTGTTTGCGGGTGCTTCGCCGGCAGCGCAGGCGTGGCCGATAACCAGGACGTAAGGCTTCATGCGCGAACTCTACCCGCCGCGGGCCAGCGGCGGGAGACGCTCCGCCGCCACCGATTCTTCATTCCCCGACGTCGCTCAAACACCACACTCGAGGCGCGAAATGGTGACACGCCGGCCACCAGTAGTTTGTTCGAGGCTAACCATTTCTGGTAGTCTTTGCCGCACCCTTACGTGAGAGTCAGGTTATGGCCCAAGAAGTCTCCGCGGACGTAGCCCTTGGCGACATGCTGGAGCAGCGGCAGAAATGGCTGCTGTTGATTTCTCTCATGCTCTGCATGTTCATCAGCGCGTTGGATAACTCGATCGTGGCCACAGCCACTCCCCGGATCCTTGCCGACCTCGGCGGCTTCTCGCTGCTCTCCTGGGTCTTCACTGTCTACATGCTCAGTTCGGTCGTCGTCGTCCCGATCGTCGGAAAGCTCTCGGACATGTTCGGGCGCAAGAAATTCCTGCTCGGCGGAATCGCTGTCTTCATGATTGCGTCAGCGCTGGTCGGCGCAGCCCCTTCGATGATCTTCCTGATCATGGCCCGCGCCCTCCAGGGCGTCGGCGGCGGCACAATCTTCTCCTGCGTCTTCGCCACACTTGGCGACCTCTTTTCGCCGGCCGAACGCGGCAAGTACATCGGCTTCTTCACCGGCACGTTCAGCCTGGCGGCCATCAGCGGTCCGTTGGTCGGCGGCATTCTCACGGACTCGCTTGGCTGGCGCTGGTGCTTCTACGTCAACATCCCCATCGCGATCCTCGCTATCGTCTTCATCTCTCGAAACCTGCCAATGAAGAAGCGCGGAGGCAAGCTCTCCCAGATTGACTTCCTCGGGGCGGGGCTGCTCTCCAGCGCGACAGTCTCGCTGCTGCTTGCCCTCGTCTGGGCCCAGGAACGCTTCGGCTGGGGCTCACCAGAAACGCTTGGAATGTTCGCCGCGGCATTCGTCCTCGTGGTGCTTTTCGCTTTCCAGGAAGCCCGACACCCGGAAGCTATCTTCCCGCTCATGCTGTTTCGCAACCGGGTGTTCGTCCAGGCCAACTTACTCGTCATGCTCTCCGGCGCCGGCGTCTTCGGCGCAATTCAATATCTGCCGACGTTCGTCCAGACTTCGCTCGGGTCTTCGGCCACCGGCTCAGGCATCGTTTCGACTCCCCAGTCGTTGGGGCTCCTCACCACCAGCATCATCGGCGGCCAACTGTTGTCGCGGACTGGTCGCTTCAAGTACCAGGTCATTTTCGGCGCGACACTGATCGTCGCCGCGACCTTCCTTTTGCACACCATCGGAGTGGGCGAAGCCAAGTGGCACATCATGGCCTACATGGGTACTTATGGCCTCGGTTCGGGCCTCGTGATGCCCACGATGTCCGTCATCACGCAGAGCGCCGTCGACCACAAATACATGGGCGTAGCGACGAGCGGGCGCCAGTACTTCATGCAGATTGGCCAGGTCCTGGGGACGGCAATCTTTGGCGTCGTGCTTGCTACCTCGTTCACGAGCTCGCTTCATGACCGAGTGCCCGCAGATACGGCCGCCGCTGTCGGACCAACGACGCTCAAGGAATTCGACGATCCCGTCCTCCCACTCGACCCGCGAAACTACAACCCTGTGAAGGCCGAGATCCTCGCATTGCCCGACGGCCAGAAGCATCTCGACATCATTATTGACGCCCAGAAGCATGCCGTGGCCCACGCCATCGACAACATCTTCCTCGGTTCGGCCGTGGCCGCGATTGGGGTGCTGCTCATGGCGATTACGATCCCTGAAATCCCGCTCCGCCGGGGATTCGGCTCAGCAGTGACGTCGGGACAACCAGCCGCCACCCCGATTGTCGAAGCAATCGAGATGGCCTGACGCTCGGAGTTACTGTTTCGGGCCGGTGTAAACCACCTCTACCAGCAGGTTGTCCGGAGTGGCAAACATCACCTGGTAGTACGTGTCCGACTCGCCTGAGGCAAAGTCCGGCCGATGGCACGGGGTTCCGAAGAGCGCGGCGATGCCGTTCTTCTGCAGGTAGCCCGCCGCCTGGTCGACTTCCGCTTGCGAACTGACGGCGAATCCGAGGTGGTTCATGCCCACGCCGTCGTAGTCGTTCTTGGCGTCATTCGCCGACTCACTGAACCAGAGGCTGTCGCCGTTCTTCCCGGCCACTCCGAACATTCCGTCGCCTTCGTAGACCGTCGGCCACTCGAGGAAACCGAGGAGATCCTTGTAGAACCCCAGGTTGCCGGCCTTGATATTGATTTGCAGATGTCCGAGTTTCGAATCCAAAGTCAGGTTGCTCCTTCGCTTATGCGTCGCTTCGAAAACGCGCGACGGCGCCGACGGTAACGCAACCCGTGTCCGAATTCCGACATCCGCGTGTCACCCGACCGGGAGCGGGAACTCCCGCAGGTAATGCTCATATTCCGGCTCCACGTCGATCTTCAGAGCCGAGAGCAACCGCACGACGCCGCAGTAGAACGCGATGGTCACCAGCAGGTCGGTCAAAGCCTCATTTCCGAGCGCTTGCTGCAACTCTGCGAACGTGTCCTTGTCGAGATCGCGGTCTTCTTCGATTTCTCGCGCCGCGATGAGCACCGCTCGGGCAAGTGGTTCAAGCCCGGAATCTCGACCGGCACTTTCGACAGCGATTGCACGAATGTCGTCATCAGACACTCCGAAGTCGCGCCCGATCTTGATGTGATGCGAATACTCGTACTCCGATCGGGCCAGGTAGCCAACCTGGAGGATCGCCATCTCCCGCAATCGGGAGTCCAGGATGCTCTGACTACGAATGAAGCCGCCGAGCCGGCTAAAGGCGCGGGTGGCATTCGGGCTGTTCACCAGCGCCTTGTTGAGATTGATCTCCCGCGCCAACAAGTCCTGGTCTTCTGGTTTCAGGTCGGCCTTCGACAGGTAAGGCACTCGTGCCATCTGGATGCTCCTTCTGAGTGCTAGGCGGTGTTGTCCCGTCCAGGGCCACGGAGAGTGGTCCCGCCGTCCACCACGAGCGTTTGGCCCGTCACATAACGGGCCTGGTCGGAAAGCAGGAATCGGACGGCGCTCCCAACATCCCAGCCGGTACCCTCGATCCCGAGGACCGACGCGCTCTTTCGCTGATCGCGCGCGCCCTGGCTCATCGAGGAACCCCCGACCATCGGGGTGAACACCGGGCCAGGAGCCACGCAGTTCACCCGAATACCATCCGGCCCATGGTCGACCGCCATTGCCATGGTCAGGGCGATGACAGCGCCCTTGGATGTCGAATAAGAAGTCAGCCCCCGCGGCCGAAGCGCCGAAATCGAGGCGACGTTCACAATCGCGCCGCCCCCACCGGAGGCGATCATCGCCGGGATTGCGTACTTCGAGACAAGGAACATGCTCTCCACGTTCACCTGCATCACCCGCCGCCACGCCTCTACGGGCTCATCGACCACGCTTCCGCGGCTGCCAATCCCAACGTTGTTATCAAGCAGGTCTAACCTGCCGAACTGCGCGACCGCCTGTTCGCTGATGGCGCGGCAATCCGCCTCGTCGATCACATTCGCCGCCATCGCGGCCGCAATCCCGCCCTCCGCTTCGATCATCTCGACCGTCCGCTCCGCGAGTGCGAGCTGGCGATCGACCACGAGGATCTTTGCGCCCGCGCGCGCGAGCAGGATGGCGGCGGCGCGGCCATTGCCGATCCCGTCGCCGGCAGCACCGCCGCCCGTGACGATCGCTACCTTGTCGCGAAGGCCCAGTTCGGCCTCTAACCCTGGATTCTCGGACACCGGCGCCTCCTTGCTTCTGCGGCGCGAGGCTAGCTGGTTGAGTAGCGCCCGGCAACACCGTTAGGCTTCCGGCATCTTGCACTGTTTCGCTGGAGGTTCCCATGTCGGACTCGAAAGAATGGCACGACCTGGTCCGAGAGGAAGTCCTCGAACCGGATCGCCGAATCTGTGATCCCCACCATCACCTGTGGGACCGCGGCGGGAGTCGCTACCTCCTCGACGAGCTTCTGGCTGACACCGGCAGCGGCCACAACGTCGTCAGCACGGTCTTCATCGAATGCCTCTCGATGTACCGCGCCGACGGGCCGGAAGAATTGAAGCCGGTCGGCGAAACCGAATTCGTGCAGGGCGTGGCGGCCATGTCGGCGAGCGGCGGCTACGGATCCATCCGCGCCTGCGCCGGCATCATTGGCCGCGCAACCCTGAGCCTCGGCCCGGCCGTTGGCCCCGTTCTCGATGCCCACATCGCCGCGAGTCCGAAGCGCTTCCGC
Source organism: bacterium (assembly GCA_039933735.1). Lineage (GTDB taxonomy): Bacteria > Chloroflexota > Dehalococcoidia > Tepidiformales > Tepidiformaceae > Amarobacter. The sequence continues at coordinate 36,196 of JBDTNM010000005.1, forward strand.
GGGATCCGAGACGCCGCAGGCTGGGATCCGAGCCCGGATGTCCGAAACAGCCACACCAGTCCGCCTGAACACCTCTTCCTCGACGCCTCGTTCCGCCAGGGTATGGCCGAAATGGAGAAGCGCGGCCTGGTGTTCGAAGCGTGGCTCTATCACACCCAGATTCCGGAACTCACAGACCTCGCGCGCGCTTTCCCTGGAGTGACGATCGTGCTCGACCACTTCGGCGGGCCACTGGGCATCGGGCCGTATGCTGGCAGGCCCGACGAAGTCTTCGCGGACTGGCGAACAAGCATTGATGACCTCGCGACCTGCCCGAACGTCGTCGCGAAGCTGGGCGGAATCAACATGCCCATTAACGGATTCGGCTGGGAGAAGCGAGAGCTCCCGCCGACGTCGGACGAACTCGTCGCGGCAACTCGGCGCTATTACGACCACACAATCGACCGCTTCGGGCCGAACCGCTGCATGTTCGAAAGCAACTTCCCGGTCGACAAAGTGAGCGTTTCGTACCGCGTCCTCTGGAACGCCTTCAAGAAGATCGCGGCCGGTTACTCCGAGGCCGACAAGGACGCGATGTTCTACGGCACGGCGACGAAAACCTACCGCATCTGACCGGGGAGGCTTCGGGCAGTCACTCCTCTGGGTTGTAGAGGCGGATGTCGCGCCGCTCGGTCAGCCACGGCGCGAGCTTGCGCCACGGCCGCCCGGCCAGCAGGCCGCCGTCCACAACCATCGCCTGCCCGGTCACGAACGTAGACTCGTCCGAGGCCAGGAAGACCACCATGTTCGCGATGTCCACTGCTTCGCCGGCACGGGCAATTGGCTGAACATCCCGATTCGCTTCTCGGAGTCGCTCCAGACCTACCTCGACCCGCTCCGGGCTGTTGGTCGAAATTGGCCGGCCAGCTGCCAACGGCGTAGTGATGTACCCGGGACAGACGGCATTCACGCGCACTCCGCTTTCGGCCAGCTCCAATGCCGCCGCTTTCGTCATCATCACAACTCCGGCCTTCGCGACCGAATACAGTTGGTTACCGATGCCGGCTTCGAACGCGCAGACGCTTGCCGTATTGATGATGCTTCCGCCCCCGGCCGATCGCATGTGCGGCGAAGCGTGTTTCGTGCCGAGGAATACGCTCCGCAGAAGGACGTTCATCGTCGTCTCGTACTCGTCGACGGTCGTCTCCTCCAGCGGCCCGGAAATGCCGCCGAAGCCGGCGTTGTTGAACAACACATCGATGCGGCCCCAACGCCGAACGGTCTCGCCAATGGCCGCCGCCACGTCCGCCTCCTTGACCACGTTGCAGGAAATAGCAGCGGCGTTCGGCCCCAGTTCCAGGGCGAGGTGCTCTGCCACCTCGCCCTGGAGGTCTGCGATAAGGACCCGGGCTCCTTCTTCGACGAAGCGCCGCGCCGTGGCCGCTCCTATCCCACTCGCTCCGCCCGTAATCATCGCAACCTTGCCTTCGAGTCTGCCCATCGTTCCCTCCTCTGAGGTGCGGATTCTAGTGCAGGCGCGAATCGCGTATCGTCCGGCGCTGGCCCAGGCTTCAGGAGGATTGCATGCCAGATCGCGTGAAAGACAAAATCGCCGTCGTATTCGGCGGCGGACAGACACCCGGCGAAACAATCGGCAACGGCCGCGCCACCGCCATCCTCCTTGCCGACGAGGGTGCGACCGTCGTTGTCGTTGACCGCGACTTGCAGTCGGCGGCGGACACGGTCGACCTCATTCTGAAGCGCGGGGGCCGGGCCGAGGCGCTAAGCGCCGATATCGTCCACGAGGATCAGGTCCGTGCCGTCATCGCCACGGTCGTCGAACGCCACCACCGAATCGACATCCTCCACAACAACATTGGGGCCAGCCTTGCTCTTGGCGACGCGCCAGCCACCGAACTCGAATCCGACGCGTTCGACCGTCTCGTCCAGGTGAATCTGCGTGGAATGTGGTACGCCTGCAAATACGCGGTGCCCGTCATGCGCAAACAGGAAGCCGGCTCGATCGTAAACATCTCCTCGATGGCTGTGCTTTCGCCGTATCCCTACCTGGGCTACAAAACCACCAAGGCGGCGGTCATCGCCCTCACCGAGAATCTCGCCTCCGCCAACGCCCGTTTCGGCGTCCGCGCGAACGTCATCCTCCCGGGTCTGATGAACACACCAATGGCCATCGAATCTCGCGTCGCCGCGGGCACCCCTCGCGAAGAAGTCATCGCCGGCCGGGACCGCCAGGTACCTCTCGGCCGAAAGATGGGAACCGGCTGGGACACCGCCTACGCAGCCCTCTTCCTCCATTCGGACGAAGCGAAGTTCATCACGGGCGTCTCACTACCCGTCGATGGAGGCGCCAGCGTGAGTTGAGTGCTACTCGCCGACGAGTCGTTCGATCTCTTCGCGCGTTAGCACTTGCAAGCCCTGACCTTCGTCGACCACGGCGCCAAGCCCAACCAGGCACTCGGTGAACAACTCGCGAGTTTTGTACTCGAGGTCCTGCATCCCCATGTCGGTCATTCCACGCAGAATAATCTGGCCCTTCTTCACATGGGTCCGTTCGTCCGACCGTATGAAATCGGCAATATGCGCCACCAGCGAATCGTCCCGTTCCCGCGCTCGCTCGATCAGCCCCCCAATCGTCCGCATGATCCCGACTTCGCCAAAGAGATTGATCTGTGCCAGCGAGTACTCCGGCTCGATGTCGCCCCGGCAAATCGAAGGCGTCAGCCGGTTCGGGAGTTCCCACGGGTTGTAGCCCGCAACCGTAAGTGCCTTGTGACCGATCTCCGTGTGCCGCGACTCATCCCAGGTGATGCGCGCAAGGTGGTACTCCGAATCGAAGTCCGTGAACCTGACGTCCCAGACGAGCGTCCCAAACGTCTCGATGGCATCGACTTCGTCGCGCTGAGTGCGAAGGAAAATCAGGCGCCAGAAATCGTAGGTGTTCGGTGTGTAGCGCGGCTCCCCATCCGCCACGTCGTAGTCTCCGGTGTTGTCGAACACCACAAAGCGTTGGTCGCGAGCCGGGTACGTCGGTCGCTCGAACGACTGAACCCCCGACCGCAATCCGTCTGGCGCCACGTTCCGCTCGTCTGTGCCGGACACGCCCCCAACCGACCCGAGCAGGCGCCGCAAATGCCATCGCCAACCTTCGAGCCGCGACTCCTCGATTCCGCCTTCTACGTACGCCGCAATTGCGCTGGATGCCCAGGAAAGCATGGGCTCGTAATCGCTGAGCACGCGCTTCAACGCCCGAATCGTCGGCGCGTCGGTCACCGGGTCGGTGTCGTCAATGTGATGGCGATACGCGAGTGACAAAGCCTCGCCGAGTACCTGGTGAACACCGACCAGCAGCTCGGGCGTATCAGATGCCAGCAGCAACTCGTCGAACACGCCATCAATTTCCGAATCTCTGAACGCGTCAACCTTGGCGATGGTCATCTCTTGCTCGCTCAGCCGTTCGCGCAACGTTCGGGCAGCGTCCGCGTGATAGAAGATGTGCCGTCCGGTTTCCACGGTGACCTCGAACTCAGGGATGCCCAACGTCCATGCGCCCAGTGCCTGGGCCAAACGCCGCTCGAAATAGAAGTAACGGAGCAATCGTTGGCGGTTTTGCTCAACGGTGTACTTCCCACCAAGCTGCCGAAGGTCTCGCGGGAAGCGATACGGGTAGGCGCCCTGTCTCTGCTCCGCCGCACCCCGCTCCTCCAGCCGGCTCGCGGCCGGGCCGATGCGATGAGGGTTGGAAAGGCCTCCGTCATACGCACTTGCCATGGAACACCTCCTGAGACAGGCATTCTAGCCGAAGCGGTTCGCGCCAACCTGCGGAAAACCAAAAGGAGCCCCGAAGGGCTCCTCAGAAACGCTTGCGCGTTTAGTGCTTGGTAGCGGGGAAGGGATTCGAACCCCTGACCTTCGGGTTATGAGCCCGACGAG
>JBDTNM010000006.1:0-40061 GCA_039933735.1 bacterium
TCACCGCATCGATCGGTGTATCGGTGAACAAGCTCGTCTCGAAAGTGGCCAGCGACGCCGGCAAGCCCAACGGTCTCGTGGTGGTACCCGCAGGTTCCGAAGCCCAGTTCTTCGCTCCTCGACCGATTCGGGAGTTGCCGATGGTCGGAAAGAAGACCGCCGAGGCGCTCTCCTCACTGGGCATTCACACCATCGGCGATATCGCGCGCACGCCCGAGGCGGCTCTGGTGGGGAAATTTGGCAAGCACGGAGCCGAACTTCGACAACGCGCGCTCGGCGTCTTCGACGCGCCGGTCGTGTCGTCTCGGGGCGAGGCCAAGTCGATCAGTCGTGATATCACGTTCGACAACGACGAGCCGGACGGCGACCGGCTGCGGTCCGTCCTCCGCTCCCAGGCAGAACGCATTTCAAAAGAACTCTCGACAAGCGGCAAAGCCGCTCGGACGGTGAGCCTGCGCCTTCGGTTCCCGCCGTTTGAGACGCTTTCCCGTTCGGCGACGCCGCGCGTGGCGGTCGACCTCGCCGACGAGATTTACGCGCAGGGCTCCAGCCTTTTCGACAAGGTTTGGGCCGAAAATGAACGCCGGCCGGTCCGCCTGATCGGCCTTGGGGTACACAACATTGTCGAGCGGGCACGCCAGCTGCGCCTTGGGGAAACGATGGAAGCGGACCGTCTGCAGGACACCGTGGAGACGTTGCGTGACAAGTTCGGAGACCTCACCGTGCAGCGCGCGAACGAACTGCACAGCCCGTATCGGCATCGCGGCCCGGACTACATGCCGCCGTTCACCGCGCCGAGGCTTGCCCCGGCCGTGGAACTGGACGTGGAGGTCCGTGAGGCGCTCGATGTCGAATTCGGGATACCGGAGTCGATGGACGAGTGAATCGGGGTCGTCGCTGGCCCTTGTCTGTCCGGGGGCACTATCATTTGCCTAACTTTGGTGAGGTTTGGAAATCTGCCACCCGAAGCGAACCGCCAGAACTGGTTGACCCTCGGTGCCGCCAGCGCGCAACTCGGCGTGAGCGAGTCGACGGTCCGGCGCTGGGCTGATACCGGCGAGATTCGGTCGTATCGGACCACTGGCGGCCACCGCCGGGTGCTCGAAGAAGACCTCCAGGCAATCGTCGCCAACGCTGGCGCGTCCGCGGCCAGCAGGGATACCGAACGGATTAGCGACATCGCCATCGGGCGCGTGAAGCGCCGAATCAGCCGCGGACGACAGGGGCACAGCCTCGATCACTTCGCCGCATTCAGCCCCGACGCGCTGGACAAGCTACGTCTCTTGGGCCGCCAGGTCGTCGATCTGTTCGCCCGGTACATCGCTTCCGATACGAAGAAAGAACGATTCTCGGAGGATGCTCGCACGATTGGCCGCGAGTACGGTCGCTCATTGGTCGCCGAACAGGTGGGACTGACGGCCGCAGTCGCGACTTTCAACTCAATGCGCCGTTCACTCGAGGAGACGGCTTCGCAAATCGCTACTGAGGCGGGCCTTTCAACGGAGGACGCTGTCGATGCTGTCGAGAGTACCCTGGAGCTTGCCGACCAGATCCTCGAAGGCATGGCCTCCGTGTACGAGGCAGCGAGCTAACCGCCAGCCTGATCGGTCTTTCCGGGTTTGAACACTTGCACCGAGAAGCCCGGGCACGCGTAGTCGATCAGTGGGACGGTGAGCGCGTTCAATTCGTCCGGCGGAAAAACCTTCAAGTTCACCGAAGGCCCTGCGCATTTGCCGCTTGGGAAGTTCTGGAAGTTGGGGAACCCGGCCGTCGCGTGCGCTGATTCGCTGGGCTTCAACGTCAATGTCTGCACGGCCACAGCGGTATTCCGTTCTGCCGGCTCCCCCACCTGTTGTCCCACGCCGTCAACCAACGACACTCCCGGAAACCCAGAGACAGTGCAATCCGCGCCACTGGTGTTCGTCAGAATCAGCGCGAGGAAGTGGGTGCCGGCCGCCGCGCCGCCAGATTCGGTGGCCAGTGCAAGGTCTGCGGTCGCACATCGCCGAACCGTCGGCACCGGTTGGGTAGAACTGCTCGTGGCGGCTGCTGCCGGAGTTGTGGGCACCCTGGTCGATTCAATCGCCGTCGATGTCGCCCCGATCGTTGGCGTACTGGCGTCGTCACCGCCGCAGGCAACGAGGCCGCAACCAATCGCCGCCAGAATCCCAATGGCAAGGCCGAGCCTTAAGTTCGTCACTATCATTTCCTCCGATCGCACGTTCAAGGTTCGCAGTTCCGGGCGCTGGATTCAGTAAGAAGCGGCCTTGTGGAGCGAAAGAAACTGATTCTGCAATGAGTCTGAAAGATCGGCTCCAGGCCCTCCCCGTGGGCATAATCGAAGCTGCTCCCTAAATCCTCGTGTTTCTCGTGCGGCCGACGCCGTACGATGCCAGCGATGTCGAAGACTCCAACCCCGACGATGCGGTTCGAAAAGGAAGCGTTCGCCGCGGGCGCGAACTGGGTCGCTGGCGTCGACGAAGTTGGCTGCGGGCCAATCGCGGGTCCCGTGGCCGCCGGAGTCGTCGCTCTCCCGGTCGGCAGGAGATTCAAGTGGTACTCCAAAGTCCGCGATTCCAAAGTGCTCCCCGAATCGGCCCGGGACGAACTCTCCGCCCAGATTCGAAATGACGTCCCCTTTGCGATTGGCTGGGCGTCGGTGGAGGAAATTGACCGGATCGGGATCCTCCCGGCCCGCAGGCTCTGCATGCTGCGGGCGTTCGAAAACCTCTCCCTCACCCCGGACGCAATCATCAGCGACGCCCTGACCCTGCCGCTGCCCAACGTTCGGGCCGTGATCGACGGAGACGCGCTCAGCGTGGCGGTCGCAGCGGCCTCGATCGTGGCGAAGGTGGAGCGTGACGCGCTGATGAAGCGCCTCTGCGACGAATATCCCGGATACAAGTTTTGCCAGCACAAAGGCTATTCAACGCCGGAGCACAAGCGCCTCTTGCGCGAACTTGGGCCGTGCCCAATCCACCGCACGAGCTACGCACCCGTTGCCCAATACGCCTTCCGGTGGTAACTCCTCGTCGAGAACTCGGCGATTTCGGTGAGCGTGTCGCGGCGCATCGTCTCGAGTCCCTCGGCATGCATATCCTCGAACGGAACGTCCGCATCGGCCGTATCGAGATCGATCTGATAGCACAGGATGGCGACGATATCGTCTTCGTCGAGGTCCGGACGCGCCGAGGAGCCGCGGGCCTCGCTGCAGAGTCTGTGAACTCGGCGAAGCTCAGGCGCATGTGGGAATCGGCCGCCGGGTATTGCGAGTCCAGGAATGTGCCGCCGGAGAGCGTGCGGATCGATGTCATTGCAGTTGACCTCGACGTTCGTGGTCTTGCGCGCTCCGTTGAGCACTTTCGCGGCGTCGAAGTCCCCAACGACGACTGACCGGAACGGGCGAGGCTTCCGCGGAGTGCCGTTGCGAAACATTTCCGTTGTACCCTCAGCGGAGGCCCTACCGCGCCGCGGCGGCCGATACCTGATTTTCGGGACCTGCCATCATGCGCGAAGTCGCTGAACTGAACGGAGACGGCATCGCCGCCGAGCTTCGAGACTCCATCCACGCCGTGAACGAGGCCCTGGGATCCCTGGTCGGGTTCCAGCCCGTCGATTGGTCGCTCGGCCGTCGCGAAGCCTCCTCCGCTGCTATCGACGAGGGTATTGAGCTCACCCGCGAACTCGGCTGCGCAATGAAGTATCCGACCGTCACACAAAACGTCAGCCCGAACCAGGTGATGCGCGACAGGCTCGGGCTCTCGGTGATCCACCGCCCGTGCCGCACCTATCCAGGCGTGAGCCGGAACTACACCGGCAAGATCGATCTCCATGTGGTGCGCGTAGCAACCGGCGGGACATACGAGGATGCGGGGATGCAGATCGGCTATCACTCCGCCGTCTCCATCCGGGTGATGGAGCGCACGCCGGTTGAACACGCGGCGCACTTCGCCTTCCGCCTCGCTGAGCGCCACCGCCACAGCGTCGTCTCGACCAGCAAGTACACCATTCAGCGAGCTGCCGACGGCCTGTTCGAGGACGTAATTTCCGAGGTCGCGAAGGAGTACCGCAACACTACCCACCAGAAAGAACTCTTCGATTCGCTCCTGGCGAAGCTGATCTTGAAGCCGGAAAACTTTGACGTGATCGTGACGCCGAATGAATACGGCGACTTCCTGAGTGACATGGTCTACGGCCTCATTGGATCCATAGGCCTCGGAGCGAGCGCCTCCTATGCGTTCACGCCGAGTCACCAGGCGAACGTCGGCATCTTCGACCCGGCGGGCGGCACGGCGCCGGATATCGCCGGCAAGGGCATCGCCAACCCTTCGGGTGCAATCGAAGCGTTTGGGTATCTCCTCGAATATTGCGGCCACTTCGATATCGGGAACCGGCTCGTGAACGCAGTGCACGATTGCATCGCGGCCGGCGAGAAGACCGGAGACCTGGGTGGAAAGTTGAACACGATGGAATACACGAAGGCTGTCATCGCCCGGACGCTGACCACGTAACCTCGCACGAGTCGCGCAGCAGTTCGCGTGAATTCGGTACTATCCAGCCGATGACCCCCGCCGCCCCCGTCCGAATCCTCATCTACGGCCACAGTGATACCTTCGGCGTCGCTCTGGCGGACGGAACCCAGGCGTGGCCCAATCTCGTCATGCAGGAACTGCCTCACCTGGTCGGCCGCCCCGTAGAGGTGACGCAGCGCCCGTTCTTGCCAGTCCGGGCAGGCGCAGGGGAACGGGCCGAGCGAATTCTGGGGGAGCATCCAGCCGACATTGTGGTGTTCGCGTCGAACCCGTACGGCTTCGCCGTCGCGACTGTTGCTAACCGGCTTCGGGGGCGATTGGGCGAAACGAACACACGCCGGTACACGCGCCTGGAGCGCAAGCTCAATAAGTGGACGCGGGCCATACCGATGGGCGACCGAATCAACAACACCGGGCGCCGAATGGCCCGCAAGGTTCTGGGCACGGCTCCTGAATCGAGTTACCAGGATGTGATGCAGGCGCACTCCGAGGTACTTCGAGTACTTGCTCGTCACGAGTCGCTGGAAGTTGTGATGATGGGCGGGAACAAGCTCAGTACCTGGATTCAAAAGGAAAAGCCCGCCCTCATGCTCCAGGTTGAATCGATGCGCGAGATGGTCGAGGAGTTTTGCCGTGAGCATCACTTCACCTGGTTCAACACCGAAACGGCGCTGTTGCCTGGCGTGCGTGAACGGTCGTTTCTGCCCGATGGAGTGCACCGCAACGCCGAGGCGCACCGACATTTCGCCAACCTCATCCTTCCCGTGCTGAAGGCATGTGGCGAAAGGGCGATGGAGGGTGAACCCGTCCTTCAACAGTAGCGACCGACCGCTCGGGGCCTTCGCTCGCGTAGGATGCGCGGCAACAACCGTGGAGTGTGGCCGTGTACAAGATGATTTTTGGAGCGAAACGAAAGCCCGGAATGTCGCGCGAAGACTTCGCTGCTTACTGGCTTGGCCCGCACGCCGAAAAGGGCCGCAAAGTCCCTGGCGTCTCGCGCTACGTCGTGAACATCGCTCCCGACCTGTCCGGCAGCGGCCGCGAGATGCCGTACGACGGATTCGCGGAAAGCTGGTTTGCCACTGAAGAGGACATGCGCCTCGCCGGTCGCGCGCCCGAATTGAAGACCGTGCTGGAGGACGAGCCGAACCTATTCGACCTCTCCACCCGCTTCAGCGTCATTGTTCAAGAGAACGTCATTTTCGGCTGAGTCCAGGCGCTCAAGCCTGCTATCCGCGGAGGAATTATGCTTCGCCCGTGAAGGTACTTATCCTCGGGAACAGCCAGGACACGGGAACATTCGTCGCCGAAGAAGCCAAGCGACAATATCGCATTCGCGAACAGTTGGCGGCCGAATTCGGCGAGCCAGTCGAAATTGCCGTCCGTAACGTTTGGCCAAGCGAGCGGATGGTGAACTACGTGATGCGCTCCGTCGACGAGGAAAGGCCCGATCTTGTCTACGTCAACGTGACGAATTACCCCTATGCCTATGAGTCGCTCCCGCTCCGCGTCCAACGCATCTTTGGTAAGGCCGGCAAGCCAGTCGGCGATGCGGGGATGAAGCTCGCGGACAGCCGGCGTTGGTCGCATAACGCGGCCTTTCGGGCGCTTCGCCGTTTCGGTCAGGCGACGATCGGCGGCGACACGCACTTCACCCCGGAACAGGTCATCGAACGTTACTCGGAGCTGATTCGCACACTCCTTCGCCACGAAGGCACCGCTGTTGCCGTCAAGGGGCCGATGGGCAAGTCACGCGCTGCGACGGGTCGCCAGCGTGCCCGGGCTGAAGCGAAGCGAGCCAAGGTGCACGGGGCGCTCAAGTCGCTCTGTCTGCAATTGCACGTGTACTACGCCGGTTCAGACACGCCCGCGTACGTCACCAGTCCGCCGCGCAAGGGCACGAGCGTCGGCGATGGGCTGCATTCGAACGCGATAGGCCATCAGATTTCGGCGGAAGACCACTTTCCTCTGATTCGGGATGCGTGGCGGGAACACGTCGCCCTTTCCAGCCCCGCCTCCGCCGAACGTGCCCGCGGCAGCTAGCTTCCAGATTTTACTATTTGCATTTGGCCAATCGCCTCTCGCTGCACCATCGCCATCGTTAGATCGCCGCGCGTCTTTTCGAGGATGCCGCGCGTTTGATCCGTCGTTCGGCGGAGTCCACCGGTCATGGCATCCGGGTAGTCGATCGTCACCAGCACCGAGTAGATATCGTCCATCCCGCTGAGGATCTCTTCGCAACCGTCGTACTGCCCGGCGCGGAGACGGTCGAGAACCATCCGCCGCATTTCACCGACCGCTTCCGCGATTCCGTTCAGATAGGCCGGGTACTCGACGCCGAGTTCTTCCGGCGATGGGATGCTGCCGCCGTTGAGCAACGCGAGCGTTGTCCGGGCTTCGGCGTATTCCTTCTGGGCATCGTGCAGGAATCCCGCGTAGTACACGTCCGCGTGCCCTTCGAGGGCCTTCACGGCGTCGTCGCGCACTCGCCTGGCCTCATCCAACTGCTTCGAGGCCTGTTCGAATTCTCCGCGATGCACGGCCCGAATGCTGTTCGCGCTCATTCGAATGATTGCCCGACTCGCAGAGAGCGCCTGCTCGCGCGCGGCGTTCTTCGCTGCGAAGTGGTCGAGGATGCGGGGGATGATCGTTTCGAGGGGCGTCGTGTCACTCACTCGGCGATTGTCGATTGGCGCTTGCCGGTTGTCGATGCGCTTCCTCAATCCTCATTGCTCAATCCTCGATCCTTCGCCTACAGTCCCGGCACACTTCCACTGGAGCCACTACGACTATGGCCCTCACCGCTGCTGACGAATACCTCATCCACCAGACACCGCACACCTTTGACCGTGTCGCCACCAGCGACCGCAACTTTTACGACCGCTATTTCTTCAACGGCTACCGCCGCGACGGCGACATCTACTTCGCCGTGGCGATGGGGATCTACCCCAACCTCGGCATCATCGACGCCGCGTTCTCGGTGGTTCAAGGGGGCAAGGAGCAGTACTTCGTCCGCGCATCCCGGCTCCTCGGAAGCGACCGCATGGATACGCACGTCGGGCCGATCACGGTCCAGGTCGTCGAGCCCTTGAAGAAAGTCCGCGTCAAAGTCGGGAAGAATAAGTGGGGAATCACGGCTGACCTGCTCTTCGATGCCCGCTCCTTGCCAACCGAAGAGCCCCACTTCTTTCGGCTCGCCCGCAACGTCCCCGTCATGGACTACACCCGGATGACGCAGCATGGCGCCTGGTCGGGCAAGCTCTCCTGCAACGGGGTGAACTACGACCTTTCGCAAGACACCTGGTGGGGCAGCCGCGACCATTCCTGGGGCATCCGCGGCGTCGGCGGCCGCGATCCGCGGGGCGCGCCGATGACTGAAGTGCCGCAGTTCTTCTGGAACTGGGCGCCGCTCAACTTCGAAGACATGTGCACGCTCTACACCGCGTCCGAGTACTCCGACGGCACCCGCTGGCATCAATCCGGCGTCATCTTAAAGCCTTACCCGAACGCCTCCGAAGAGGAGGTCGCCATCGACCACGACCTCAAGTTCGCAAAAGGGACGCGCTGGATCGACTCCGGCAGTGTCGTCACCCTGACCCCGGCCAAGGGCAAGCCGGTCGAAATTGAATTCAAGCCGATGTATTCGTTCCTGATGAAGGGCATCGGCTATGGCGAACCGAAGTGGGGTCACGGCATGTGGGTCGGACCGGACGAGGTCGACGGTGGGATGTACGACCTCGCGGCGGAGAACCCGATGGCGAACCTGCACGTCCAGCAGGTCAGTCAGGTGACGGCCGGCCGCAAGAAGGGCATCGGGATCTACGAAATCATCGTGATGGGGCCGCTCGCAAAGTACGGCTTCAAAGAGATGATGGATCCCGCGAAGTAGGGCGCTCCTAGAGGTCTTTCACCGGGTCCGGCAGGTCGCCGTCGCGGGCGGCGTCTATCATTTCGCGCGCGCCGTCAGGTAGGTCCATGCCGTACTCCTCGAAGCGTTTCTCGACCCACGTCCCGATCTGGCGCGGGTCGCGGTAGGCATCGGGGTTGCCTGACTCGGACGGATCGCCGTACTTCTCCATGATGTCGGCGCGCGTGTACGAACGGCCGAATTTGGACATCATCCGAGATGTTTTGGCGCTCCCGCAGTGCTCGCACGGGGCTTTGATCTCGGTATCGATCTTCCGAGTGAAGTGGTTGGTCACCTTGCCGCAATCGGCGCAGCGAAACTCGTAAATGGGCATGCGTTCAATTGTCGATTGGGGAGTGAGGATTGTCGATCTGTGGCGACTCCGGCTTCCCTGGAGTCTAGTTCACCTGGCGCGTCTTGCCTTCCCAGAACGGCTTGCGCAACTCGGTCTTCAGGATCTTGCCTGGGCCTGACTTCGGCAGCGGGTCGGCCTGGAAGACGACCGTCTTCGGGCACTTGTAGCCGGCGATGAGCCCGCGGCAATGCTCTATCAACTCACCTTCGCTGGGCGATTTGCCTTCCTTGGGCACGACAATCGCGAGCACCGCTTCGCCCCAGCGTTCGTCCGGAATCCCGATGACCGCGGCCTCGAGCACGTCGGGGTGGTCGTAGAGCGCGTTCTCGACTTCGGCGCAGTACACGTTCTCGCCGCCTGAGACGATCATGTCTTTCGCCCGGTCGACGATGAAGATGAAGTTCTCTTCGTCGACGGTGGCGAGGTCACCGGTGTGCATGTAGCCGTCACGCAGGGCGTCAGCGGTTTCCTTGGGGCGGTTCCAGTACCCGTTCATTACATTTGGCCCTTTGGCGATAATCTCGCCGACCTGTCCTGGCTTCACATCGCGCCCGGTGTTCTGGTCCACCACCCGGACATCGACCCCAGAAATCTGGCGGCCGCAGCTGGCGAGTCGCTTGACCTTGCTCTCATCACCTTCGTAATAGGTCCATTCGAGATGCATCGCTGTCAAAAGCGGGCTGGTTTCGGTCATGCCGTAGGCCTGCACGAGCTTCGGGCCCAACGCATTCTTGGCCGCTACGAGCCGGTCGACCGGCATCGGTGATGCACCGTAAAGCACAAGGTCGAGGCTGCTGGTGTCGTAGTTGGGCAACCCCGGAAAGTTCACAAGGAAGTTGATCATCGTCGGCACGAGGATCGTTTTCGTGATCCTGTATTTCTCAATCGTCTCAAGGCATAGCTGCGGCGAAAAACTGCCGTTGAATACGTGCGTCGCGCCGACCATGGAGAAGGCGTAGCAGGCCCACGCGTCAGCAAGGTGGAACATCGGTGCGACGTGCAGCCAGATGTCCTCCTCCTTGAATCCGAAAGTCATCACCGCATGCTGGGCGTTGGAGACAACCGCCCGCTGGCTCAGCATCACGCCTTTCGGCAAGCCGGTGGTTCCGCCGGTGTAGCAAAGGTTCAGCATGTCGGTTTCAAGCCACTCTCGGGCCGGGCCATCAAGGGGTTGGTTCGAAGCGATCAGTCCTTCGTAGTCAACCCCGCCCGTGACTTCGGCGTTCATAGCGATCACGTGCTTGATTCCCGGCGCTTTGTCGCGGAACTGCTCGTAGAGAGCGACATATTCCGGACCAAGGAAGAGCGCCTTGATTTCACCGTCGTTCACGATGAATTCGAGCTCGTGCGCGGCGAGACGGATGTTCAGGGGCGCCAGTGGCATCCCCGCCACGCTGCACACGAAATAAGTTTCGAAGTAGCGATGGGAGTTGTTCGCCAGTATGGCGATGTGGTCTCCGGGCTTGAGGCCAAGCCCGAGCAGGCCCGCAGCAAGTCGGTGGATTCGCTCGCTCGTCTCCGAGTACGTGTACTGCGTGTCGCCGTCGATGGTCGCGACCTTGTTCGGAAAGAGCTTTCGAGAGTGGCTCAGAACATCGTGCAGCAACATGGAATCGTCCTTCGGTGGTGTGGCCCTGGGATTATCCGGCCCGGTGAATGCGAGTGTCGATTTGGCCGAAGTTCAGGCCGGATAGAACTCAACGACGGCGAAGCCTCGGACGCTCGGCTCACCCTGTTCGTTGATGATCGCCAATTCCAGGTCTGCCCGGTGCGCGCCGCCTTCTTCGTAGACGCGGGCGACCCGCCCCGCAACGTCGATAGGCCGATTGGTGCGATCCGGGCGGCGATGGGCTGCGCGCACCTGCCGAATCCAGCCGGCGTCGCCAAGCCATTCATCCACTGCCCGGTAGAGCAGACCAACTTTTAGCGGACCGGGCACAATCGTCCCGGGCATGCCGGCAGCTTTCGCCGCTTCGGGGTCATAAAAGAATGCCGGAAACGTCCACTGCAGCGCGCAAAACCTGATGACCTGGCCAAGGTCTGGCTGGAGGTGCACGACCGGCAGTTCATCGCCCTCACGGAGGGTCGCAGCAACGACAGTCATCCCCCACCGTCCTGGGTGCGGGCGCCCGACGCTTCGTACTGGGTCATTGTCCGTCCGCTCCGGGCAACGACCGCGCCGGAATCATCGCGATAGATAACTTCGGCCCGGAAATCGATGCTGTAGCCGAAGCGGCCACCAAAGCGTTCGGTGACATCGACCAGCCGGTAAGCAGCCTCGTAGGTCTCGCCCATCCGCATTGGCCGTTCGAATTCCCATTGGTTGCTGATGAGGATCGAATTCGGCATGAGATCGGGGAGGCCCGTCGCCTCGTAGTCAGTCTCGAGTCCGGCCAACGCGTAGCCAGAAACGGGTTCTCCGTCAGCAGGCGTGACCTCTGGCACCTTGCCGCTGTACACCTCTACGGCCCTGCGCCAGTTCCGGGCGGTCACCTGCGCCGGCCCAAGAGGCGTCTCCTGGCCAATCAGGGCGCGGACTTCGTCCGTTAGAAGTGATTGGTCTGGCACGGGTTCGAGAGTAGGGGATGGAGACCGCCATGGACAATCGACACCCCACCCCTCGCACGACACAATCGATCGGTGATTTACCTCGACCACGCCGCCACATCGCCCCTGCGCCGCGAAGCTCGCGAGGCGATGTTGCCGTTCTTGAACGAACGATTTGGCAACCCTAGCGGGCTTTACGCTGTCGGACGTGACGCGCAGGCCGCAGTCGATTCAGCACGAGAGACGGTCGCAGCGTGCCTCGGCGCCAAGACGTCGGAAATCCTCTTCACGAGCGGAGGCACCGAGAGCATCAACGCGGCGATGCTCGGCATCGCCTACGCAATGCGTCGTGCCGGGGCAGGGAACCACATCATCACAACGGCCATCGAGCATCACGCCGGATTGCATGTCGCCCAGCAACTCGAAGAACTGGGCTTCGAAGTGACAACGATCGGCTGTGATGCCAGCGGACGGATCAGTGTTGACGAGTTCCGACGTTCGCTGCGGCCCGGAACGGTCATTGCGAACGTGATGCTCGCGAACAACGAGGTCGGCACGGTCCAGCCGATAGCCGAGGTGTCGCGCGTCCTGCGTGAATTCGCGGGGCAGGCTTCGCATCGTGTGCTGTTGCACACGGACGCCGTTCAGGCGCCGGCCTGGCTGCCAATAGACGTCGATGCCCTTGGAGTTGATGCGCTGAGTCTCTCTTCCCATAAATTCGGCGGGCCCAAGGGAAGCGGAATCCTCTACCTCCGCCGGGCGACGCCGTTCATGCCGCTACTCCACGGTGGCGGCCAGGAGATGCAAAAGCGTGCAGGCACCGAAAACGTCGCGGGTATCGCAGGCACAGCCGCGGCGCTCGCCGTTGCCTCCAGGGGCCTCGCCGAACGACGCGACCGCGTGCTCACGCTTCGAAACCAACTGCGCGATGGGATACTTTCGGCCGTGGCAGGCTCTCAGGTGAATGGCTGCCAAACCGATTGCGTCCCGAATAACCTCAACATTTCGTTCGACGGCATCGAGAGCGATGTGCTCGTCCGGAAGCTGGACGAGCAAGGCATCGCCGTCAGTTCGGGCAGCGCCTGCTCGAACTCCACCTGGGAGCCGTCGCATGTCCTGATGGCCATGGGCGTCCCTATTCGACTCGCGGTTGGCAGCCTCCGCTTCTCCCTGGGCGAGGAGACGAACGAGGCGGACATCGAAAGGGTACTCGCTGTCCTGCCAGTTGAAGTGGCCGGTGCGCGGGTAGAATCGGCGCTTCCAGCGGGGGTCTGAGCCCGCCAGTCCTCCTGGCGTGGCCATCCCGGTATAGTCCGCTCATAGCCGCCACGAACGAGGTTCGCCCATGGATCCGCAAGTTGAAGGTCTTCTCCAGATGATGGCCGCCCAGGCCGCCGCCGCGAACGTCCCCCCGATGTGGGAGATGGACGCCTCCGCGGCACGTGCTGGTGCCGAAATGAGCTTCGCGGCCTTCAACATGCCCATGCCCGAAGGTGTCGCCATCGCTGACCGCACCGTCCCGGGCCCGGCGGGCGCCATCCCCGTCAAGGTCTTCACACCGCAGGGCACCGGTCCATTTCCGCTGCTCGTCTTCCTCCATGGCGGCGGCTGGGTGATCGGTTCCCCCACGACGCACGCGCGGCTCTGCTCAGAACTCTCGGCCGGTGCCAGCTGTGTCGTCGTGAGCGTCGATTATCGGATGGCGCCCGAGCACCCAGCTCCGGCCCCGCTCGATGACTGCGTGGCGGCCATTCGTTATGCAGTCGCCAACGCGTCCGAATTCGGGGCCGATGGCTCACGATTCGCAATCGGCGGAGATTCGGCTGGCGGGAACCTCACCGCTGCGGCAGCCCTACGGCTCCGCGATGAAGGCGGACCTCAGGCGAAGCTCCTTCTCCTCCTCTACGGCGCCTACACCGGAGACAACTCCCTTCCGTCGGTAATTGAGAACGGGGAGGGCAAAATCCTGACAAAGCAGGCCATGGAATGGTTCTACGGCCACTACCTGAGTGGCGGCGCCTCAACCGATGACCCCTACATCGCGCCGATCAAAGGTGATCTTAAAGGCCTGCCTGCGGCGCTCCTCATCGTCGGTTCGCAAGACCCGCTGCTCGACGATTCCCGGATGTTCGCTCAGGCCCTTGGAAAAGCTGGAGTGCCCGCGAAACTGAGCATTTACCAGGATCAGGTACACGTCTTCCTGCAACTTACCGCGATCCTCGATGGCGCCAAGAAAGCGATGGCTGAATCGATTGATGCGCTGAAGGCCGCCCTCGCCTGAATTAGCCGGCCGCCTCTGGTATCACAACGGCCGCAGGCTCGGGGATGGGTACGTAGGCACGCCGCCAGAGGAAGTAGATCGGCGGCATGATAAGCAGGAACAAGACCGTCACGAACCCAAACGCCGCCTGAATCGAAACCTCATCGGTGATGAAGCCCACAATCGGTTCGAAGAACGCCACTTGTACTGAGAGCACGAGCGAAGAGACGCTCAGGACGGTTGCGCGCGTTTCGCTTGGAGTGTGCTGGTTGATGTAGGTGTCGATGGTGGGCCGCATGAAGCCCTGGATGAGGGCGGGCACGGCGAACAGCGCGAACACCCCGATCCGGTCGACGGCGGACAATCCTGCGAACGCGATGACCATACCGATACAGGAGAGCGCGAACATTTTCGGAGCTCCGGTCCGGGCTGCCGCCCGGTGAGCGAGGATCGCGGCCACCACGGCGGCTAGCCGGAGAGGCGCCTGGTAGACGCCGAACAGACTGGTCGCCACGTCATGCTTGATGAGGAACGGCTGCATGAGGATGACGGGCGCGAACGCGGCCATCATCACGGTTGAACCGAGGAGCACCGTGTAACGGACCTGGGGCGTGTGCCAGGCGAACGAAAAGCCCCGCCGGAGGTTCTCCAGGTAGTGCGGACGTTCGTGTTCTACATGCGGTTCAACCATCGCCAGGGCGACGAACATCGCGATCACTGGACCAACGAAGCTCACTTTGACGGTGAAGGCGAGGCTGGTGGATGCGGCGATGAAGCCGCCGAGAATCACTCCCGTCATGCCAGCCGCGATTGAAATGGCGAACCCGCGGCCAACAATCCTTGAAAACCGCTCCTCTACACCGCCTTGCTTCAGCGAGTCGAAGAGCAGGGCCTGGTCGGCTCCCGAGCGACAGGCCATCGCCACCGACCAGAGCATGTAATCCGCGAACAGCATCCAGTAGTTCGTCGTGAACCCGAAGCCCGCGATGGTGAGCGCGTAGACTCCGGCGCCGAGTGCGAGCACGCGGCTGTGACCGACTCGGTCAGCCAACGCGCCAAACGGTGCCTCGAGCACCGCTACCATCAACCAGAATGGCAGATCCATCAGCAGGATGTAGCGGAGTTCCAGACCGCGCCCAACGGTCAGGTACTTGATCCAGATTCCGAACCAGAACCCGGTCTCCATCAGGAACATGAAGGTGTAGTACAGCCGCTCATTGCGACGGGCGGCGGCAGCGAAATCCCGGGTCACGCGTGAAGGCTACGCCACCGTTTACTCGCTGGGAAAGCCGCTTTCAGTCCTCGTCGTAGGCGCGCACTGAGACGGCCGAGTGTCTCGGCCGTCTCGGAAGGCATTCGTTGGTGTGAAGCTACTTGATCGGTTCGAACAACGCGGCGAAGAGACCTGCACCGATGCGGCTCGAGTCCCCGGAAAACGCCACGATGGTAAGGACCAGGACGAGGACGGTGATCCCCGCCAGGTTCGCCATCACAACCTGCGTCGAGTCCGCATTCGTCACCGACTGTGTCGCATAGATCGACATCACGAAAAGCAACGCTAGCGGGACAATCGCGAACACCGGCCAGAGCACCGGGATGAACATCAGTACGCAGAGCGCGAGCGGCGCGGCTGCGTAGCCCATGGTCCGCATCAGCGATTGCAAATCGGCCGAGGCCTTGAAAACCTGAACGATCACGACATAATCGATCAAAATCCAGACGAAATAGAGAGCGGCGAGAAAGATTCCACCCAGGATGAAGGTGTTAAACCAGACGCCGTCGGGATGGTAGTTGCTGTCCCAGAGGACAACGAACCAAAGGGTCGCCCCGAGCCCTGCGAGCAGCGCACTGATGCCTGCGACAATGAGAGCCGGGATCAGTTCATTGGCGTCGTCCCGGACTTCATCGAACACGGTCGTATCCAGCCGTGCGAGTCGGAGAAGTCGGTTCATGATGAGATTCGGGTCCATGCTGCCTCCTGCATGCGTACCGAGCCTGCCCGATCCGTGAGCAAATTCACGGCTTCGGTTGTCCCTGGCTGGTGGCGCGAACTATAGCACGAGATCTGCTCCGCTGTGCCAAATAGAACACTCTAATGATCATTTCAAGAATCGGCGTTCACAACGGCTTTTGCCGCGGCATTCCGGGACGGCGCGGGTACGTCTTTGGCGTTGGCCGGTCCTTCCGGAAAACGGCAACCGAGAGAGTCTCGCTAATAGACGGTCGCATCGGCGTCGTCTCGAGGTATCCCGCCCCCAGGATATGTCCCGCGCGCCGTGCACCGGCCAATTCGGCTTCCAGTCCGCTGCCTTTTGGAAGCGCGATGATTCCACCTCCTCGGGCGAACGGGACCGTGTACTCCAGTAGTTCCGGCAACGGCGCCACCGCCCGCGCAACCACCACATCGGCAGCTTCGCGCAGGTTCCCGCGTCCCGCTTCTTCGGCGCGAAGGGCAACCACTTCGACATTCCGAAGTCCCATCTCTGCGGCGGCGTCAAGGAGAAGTCTCGCCCGTTTCTGAAGCGGTTCAACCAGAGCGAACCGGATATCGGGAGAAATGCAGGCCATCACCAGGCCGGGAAAGCCGCCACCGCTGCCAATATCAGCCACCAGTTCGAGATGTAGCGGAGCCGACTCGACCGCAATGCGCCATATCTCAAGCGACTCGGCGTAATGGCGCTGGACCGCTTCTTCGGCGGAGACGGAAGTGACGCGCGTATGGACTGCAGCTTCGGCGAGGAGCTCCGCGTGGCGCTCGAGCCGGGCGAGCCATTCGCCGGGACGTTCGAAGGCCGGGAAGAGATAGGGCAGTTCGTGCCATTCCATACTCAGGCGCGGCCGGGCGGCACATTCATGAAATCGATGATACATTTGGATCATGATCAAAGAGTCCCAGGGTGCACCGCTCGTGCAGACAACCCTCGGAGATGCCCTCCAGGAATATCTCGCCTCCCTCAAGCCCGCCGCGTACCACGAACAAGAGAATTACGTTCGCAAGTACGTTGAGCATGCGGACCCGGCAACGAATCCCGGCACCCTGACCGGCAGCCGCGTCGAAAGCTACGCAGAGAGCCAGATCCGAGCGGCAGACCCGAACGCGCAAAAGCGCGTGGAAGCCCTCAAGGCGTTCTTCCAGTTCCTCAAGAAGAAGAATTACACCACCGCGAACTTCGGTATCAATGTCCGTGTGCGCCGCACCGGCGGCCGAACCGGCACCTCCGCTGTCCGCCTGGAGGAAGCTCCGGTGGAAATGACAGCCGATGGTCTCGCGGCCCTAAAGAAAGAACTCACCGAAATCGAGTCCCGCATCCCGGATCTCGTGAAGTCGATTGAAGTCGCACGTTCCGATGGCGACCTCCGCGAAAACGCCCCGTATCACGCTGCTCGTGAGGCCCTTGCCTTCACGAACGACCGCAAACAGCGCATCGAGACTTCCCTCAAGCGCGCCGTCGTCGTTGACCGTTCGGGCCACGACGAAGGCCTTGCGGCGCTTGGTTCGATGGTGACGGTCACGCACGTGGAAAAGGGCCGTCAGGAGACCTACCAACTGGTGAGCTCCCGCGAGGCGAACGCCCGCGAACGGCGCATCTCTGTTGAGTCTCCGGTCGGTCAGAAACTCCTTGGCCGGCGCGTAGGCGATGAAGTCGAAGTTGAAGCCCCGCAGGGAACAATGCACTATCGCGTCGACAGTGTCGCCAACGGGCGTTAGGACTTTCCCCAATTCTCTGCACAGTGACGTGCATCCTGTCGTACTTAAAAACACAGGAAATAGCGGTCCGTGGGGATTCGGGTATCGGATCACGGGAGAACAGAGAATGCCCCGAGGGTAACTCCCTATCCCGGAGCGATATGTGCTGCCGCGATACTCCTGTCGTCAGGGGGACGGTCATGTTGGTAATCGGCGATGTCAAGTGTCTTCATTGCGCACACATTAGTGGACAGTGGGTAGGTCCGAAGGGCGCGCCCCTCGCGATTTCCGGGCTTCGCAATCAACAGCCGAGCGCCGGCGAGGACCCCAGCAACCTGATTCGTTGTGCCCGCTGCGAAGGCCCGGTGTTCCTCGACGACGCGAGCCTGGTGATTTCCAGCTACCGCATCCGCCGCATTCGCCGGCTTCGGGAACAGATCGCTGCGCTCGACGCGCACCGCGCTGCCTAACGTCACTGACCTCCCGTAAATCCGTTTCGCCCGAGCCGCCTGTGCGCTGCCCGGGCGATTTTGCGTCTAGCAACAATCGTCTTTGTAGCCACATCGCCGGCAAACCGCGAGCCGAGATCCCTTGATGTCTGCCATCAGGTCGCCGCAGCGGACACAGAGTTGGAGGGGAATCGTGTTTACGGCCATGCCCCGAATTCAGTCACGAATACGCTTCTCGGTCAACGGGAAACGCTAAACCGCTTGACAACCTTAACATTTGTTAGCTAGATTCGCGGCAGGTTCGCTGGAAAGTGGACTGGAAGGGGACAGCACAAAACCGTGGACGGCTTTACGAAAAACGACCAACGCGCGGTGC
This sequence comes from bacterium, assembly GCA_039933735.1. Lineage (GTDB taxonomy): Bacteria > Chloroflexota > Dehalococcoidia > Tepidiformales > Tepidiformaceae > Amarobacter. Next base: position 18,115 of record JBDTNM010000006.1, read on the forward strand.
TCGCCGAGTTCCTCGGCACCATGTTCTTCGTCTTCCTCGGCACTGGTGCCGTGGTCGCAGCAATCGCAGTCGCAGGCGGCGGACTTGAGCCGGCTGCCTTCGTCGGCATTGCCATCGCACACGGCCTCGGAATCCTTATCGCCGTCGCCTGGACGGCGAATCTCAGCGGTGGGCACATCAATCCGGCCGTCACGCTGGCGATGATTGTCACCAAGAACATCAAGGCGCCCCTCGGCGTCGCCTATATGATCGCCCAGTTCGCCGGGGCAGCCGTCGGTTCGCTCCTGCTCAAGTTGGTGACAGCGAAGCAACTTGAAGGCGCCGCCGGTGGCAATCTTGGCCTCCACGGCCTCGCGCCGGGGCTGTCGAAGGCCGAGGGGCTCGGCCTCGAAATCATCTGCACAGCCTTTCTTGTGGTCGTGATCTTCAACACCGCCGTCAGCAAGAAGGGATGGGGCATCAACGCTCCTATCGCGATTGGCCTCGCCGTCATGCTTATTCACTTCGTCGCGGTCCCGTTCACCGGTGCATCCGTGAACCCGGCCCGCTCATTCGGTCCAGCCCTGGTCGATAACGATTGGACCAACTTCTGGATCTACATCGTCGGGCCTGCCGTTGGTGCGCTCATCGTTGCCTTCTTCTGGGAATACGTCTGGAAGAACCTTGGCGACGACTCGCTCGCCGACGAGCCTGCGCCGGCGAAGGCCTGACCGCTCCCCAGTCGTCAAAGAGTCGCGCACCCCGCCTCTCTTCTTTTGAAGGCCCCCGAGCAATCGGGGGCCTTCGCTCTGGCGGAGTATTCACGCGGGCAATCCAGCTATCGGAATGTTCAAAACCGGTGGCGAACGCACATGCGCGGTTCCTCCCCAGACCAGAAACTGAGGGCATCAAGTTCAGTCGGGGGCGACAACATGCGGACAGCGGTTGTGTTTCGTGCGAGCGTTCTTCTGTTCGGGTTGGCATTACCAGCGGCGATGGCTGGTTGTGGGGGCGGTGGCGATGATTCCGGCGGCCCGACCGGGCGCGCCACCAATGAGCCGGGTATCCCAGACGGCGCCGCTTTTATCGATCAGAACGGACTTAAGTTCTCACCGAGCACTCTCTCCGTGGCCGCTGGTGAGGTGGTGTATTTCAAGAACAGCGAGACCACCGTCCACACGGTGACCGTCAACGGAAAGAACGAAAGCGGCACGATGAAGAACGACCAGGTGTTTCAGTTCACCCCGCCCGCGCCGGGTGAGTACAAGATCACCTGCGACTTTCACGCTCAGATGAAGTCGACGCTGACCGTTAAGTAGTTCACCGACTCAAGGCGATTTCAGGCTCGTGTTTGGCCCGAGCCTTACCACAACGTCCGCACCGTCGGGGATGGTGCCGACTGGTTGGAGCAGCCTCAGGTCGAGCAAGTCCCGCAGCTTCTCAGCCGTGTATTTCTTTCCGGTGATGTCGAAGATGCCCGCCTCGCCTGCGTCGTCGATCTTCTGCAGCTTCACGTACTCGTTGGGGATGCCGTACGCGAGAAGGTGCTGCTCGGCGGCCTTCGCTTCGGCGTCTTGCCCCGCGGAATACTGCAGCGCCACCACCGGCGCTTCGGCGCGCATCTCCGGGTCGGCGAAGAAGCGGTCGATGATGTCGTAGAGCTTGTCGCGGTCTGACAGAAGGATGAGCTGTCCATCTTCCGAAATCCCCCCATACATGGCCGGCGCCATCGAATAGCTCTGGATGTGTGCGAGGTCGAGCTGTTTCGCGAGCAGCGCGAAGCCGGGAACTTGCGCCGTATCGATGTCAGTCCGAAACGTGTTCTTGTACGCATCCCAGAGCTCAGGGACCTTCGTCACATACCCCAGGCTCACCGACTTATCCGCCACCGCTTGGATCACGATTTGCTGGCGCTCGATGCGCTTCAAGTCACCATCGGTTCTCACGCGTGAGTACCCGAGCGCCTGCGGGCCGTCCATGTGATGGGCGCCGGCCGTGACGGTCTGATTAGGAAACGTGTCCAGCACATCGGTCCCAAAGTCAGAGATATCGGACGGGACGGTTACGTCGATCCCGCCCATCGCATCGATCAGTTCGACAAAGCCCACCCAGTCGATCACGACAAAATGCGCGATATCGATGTTGAAGTTCTTTTCGACGGCCGCGACCGATGCCGCTGCGCCGCCGCCAGGGTACTTGTAGAACTGCCCGTAGCTGTACGCGGCGTTGATCTTGTTCTGTGCCCAGACGCCGGTTGTGTTGCCGTACGGGATGTCGGCCCAGGTATCGCGCGGGATGGCGAGCAACTGCAGTTCGCCAGCATGCTTATCGATGCTCGCGATGAACATCGTGTCACTCCGGAAGCTCGCGTCTTCAGGCTCGTTCGGGCGACGGTCGAGACCGAGCACCAGGATGTTGATCCGGTCGTCGGGCCGCCACGGTTCGCGACCGGCCGAGGACACCCCCGGGAGGGTCACATCGACGCCGATGTCGGTTGCTGGAATGGACACGGAGACAGCAGGCAGCTTCAGTTCGTTGGCGGGAAACAGGTAGGTGTCCACCTGTTGGTATGTGACCAGAGAGAGGTAGACGGCGCCAAGGGAGCCACCAATAATGGCCGCCACCCACCCCGTACGCCGCGAGATGCGAAGGCTCACCGGAGTTCACTCGCCCGAATTTTGGCAACCGTAGAAGCGCTCGCAGGCTCGGTCAAGGAAGGCGTAAAGCCGAATGTCACGTCACTTACTCATTCGCAACGGTGTGCTCGCCATGGCTTCCGGCCCGATGCGCGCCGACATTCTCTGTCACGAGGGCCGGATAGTCGCTATCGGGCACGATCTTCAGGAGCCTTCCGCTGAGGTCATCGACGCAACCGGACTGACCGCCGGGCCGGGCCTCATCGACGTCCACGTCCACGGAGGCGGGGGGCATTCGTTTTTTACCCAGGATCCGGAACGTATCCGCGCTTACTCGCAATGGGCGCCGCAAAACGGCGTTACCTCGTTCCTGGTGAGCACAGTCGGGCGCGATGCCGAAGACACAGCCGGTATTTTCGCCAGCCTCGCGCCGCTCGTGGGCGATACCGAAGGCGCGGAAGTGCTCGGCTTCCATATGGAGGGACCGTTCATCAACCCGCTCCGGCAGGGAGCATTTCCAAAGGAAATGTTGCGCGCACCCGTGCGCGAAGAGTTCATCCGTTTTCAGGCGGCGGCCCAAGGTCACATCCGGCAGGTGACAATGGCGCCGGAACTGCCGCTCGCCCTCGATCTCGCGGTCGCTATTTCCGGCTCCGGCGCCATCCCGGCGATGGGTCACACCGACGCGACCACCGAACAGTGCGAGGCAGGGTTCGATTCCGGCGTCCGCCACGTCACGCACTTGTTCAATGCCATGCGGCCAATCCATCAACGCGAGGGTGGTCCGATTGTGGCCGCGCTGCTCCGCGACCAGGCGACCTGCGAACTGATTTGCGATGGTGCGCATGTTGCCCCCGAGACCTTGCGCATGGCCTACCGCATCCTCGGTCCACAGCGGACGGTGGTCGTCACTGACAACCTCCATCTGGCGGGCATGCAAGCAGCGTCAGGCCGTTTCGCCGGCGAAGAAGTAACGGTCTCGGGGGGGAAGGCCGCGAAGGCCGATGGCACCATCGTCGGCAGCGTCGAAACCATGGATCAGCACTTCCGCAACTCCATGAACTTCCTCGGCATCGATCTCGCTGCGGCGTTCCGAATCTGCTCGACGAACCCCGCCCGCGTCGCTGGCGCGGCGAATCGCAAAGGACACCTCGACCGCGGCATGGACGCCGATATCGTCCTCCTGGATTCGGACTGTCAGGTGGCCATGACTATCTGCCGGGGCGAAATCGCCTATCGGCGAACTTAGCCGGACTTCCCGACGCCCGCGGCCGCGACGTCATCGAGGACCCAGATGGGTCGGGGTGCGCGGCGGACCAAACTGGCCGGACATTCTGGTGTTTCCGGTCCCCCGATCGCCTTCGCGACGACATCCGCCTTGGCAACGCCGTTGGCCATGACGACGACAGTCGAGGCTCCAAGCAGTTCCTTCAATCCGAGAGTGAGGCCCCACGTGGGCACGGCCGCGCCCCAACAAAGCCCACCACTCAGTCGTGATGCCTCCTGCAGATCCACCCGCCTGACCGTGCTATCGAGCATGCTCCCGGGTTCATTGAACGCCAGGTGGCCGTTCATCCCAATCCCTAGCACCGAAACGTCAAGCCCTCCCGCACGTTCCAGCGCCAGGCTCATTCGCCTGATGTCGCCGGGAAGGTCAGACGTCTCGGGATCGAACTGCTCGACTGGCGGCGCTCCCGGAATCGTGTCCCAGTAGCGCGCGAAGAACCTGCGATTCGAGCATGGATGGTCGCGAAGGCCGCCGTACTCGTCGATGGCGAACGGCACCCAGTTCGAGATGTCGACTTCGTTGCGTAGCACTCTCGCCCGCAAATCCTCGTACAACGCTACCGGGGTGTTGCCTGTGGGTAGGCCCACGACTGGGTTCGCCAACCCCGCTACCGCTTCCATCAACGCACTCATGCAGGCAGATCCGAACGCTTCACGCGCGACAACCCGAATGTCCTGCACTCAGTGCGCCGTCGTAGTCGTCAAGAATTTCTCGACCTCTGCCAGGAACTTCTCAGGCTGTTCTTCAGCGACCATGTGCGCCGCCGCCGGTACGGATAGCAGCCTGCTGCTGGCGATTGCCGCGGCGAGGGCCTCGCCGATTGCGGCCGGCACCACTTTGTCGTCAGCACCAGCCAGGATGAGGGTCGGTGCGGAAATCTTCGAGAGGTCGACGAGGGCCTCGTCTTTCACGCGCTCCGCCATCGAGAAGATGGCTTCGACAGTGCCGGGGACCAGGAGCGGCGCCATGTAGCCTTCGACCATCGCGCGGTCGACCGCAGCGGGATTCGCCACGGTGCGTTGAAGGCTCATTTTGCCGGTGATCAGCCAGAGTTTCGGTATTCGCTGGCTCAACGAAGCGAGCTTCGCCGCGAATGGTGGTGGGCTGCCGCGTTGCTGGACGGGTTCGGCCGCATTCACTGAAGCCACCAGCACGAGCCTCTCCACGCGTTCTGGGAACTCCGCCGCGGCGCGCTGAGCAATCCCTCCGCCCATGGAATGGCCGATAAGCGTGGCGCGCTCAATGCCGAGATGGTCCATCACGGCGATGACCCGCCGCGCCTGCGCTTCGTGGCCAAAGTCGAGCTCGGGCGAACGGTCGCTGAAGCCGAAGCCGGGGAAGTCAAAGGCGGCCACTCGGTGGCGTTTCGCGAGCTCGTCGATGACCAAACGCCAGCTGAACGTGCTTCCGCCGAACCCGTGCAGCAGGACGATGGCCGGGCCAGAGCCCCGGTCCACCAGGTGAATCTGCTCGCCGGCGATGGTCACGGTCTCTCCCGGAGCACCCGGAAGTTCGACCGGTCCCGTCAGGCGGCGGACGCCGGCGTAGGCGAGGCCCCCTGCTCCGGCCACGATTCCGAGCTTCACTATTGTCTTCACTTCTGAAACTCCTCAAACAGGGCGCTCAGCTCCCGAATAGCCTGCGGCATGCGCGGGCCATACCACCAGAGCAGCTTGCCATCGATGACCCGCGCCGGCGCGACCTCGCCGTACAGCGCCGCATGCCCGGCATCGAACGGAAACGGTTCGTCGGGCAGCAGAATCAGCTCTGGAGCCAGCGTGCGAAGTTCCCCGAGCGAGGTTTCCGGGTAACGCGGCCGTTGCATCACGTTCCGGCCGCCACACGCTTCGATCAGCGAGTTGCCGTAGCTCTCGCTGCCGAGGCCCATCATCGGGTTGTGCCAGACCCCCGCGTAGACCGCGACTCGCCTGCTAGATGGTATCGCGCAGAGCGCGGAATCAATTGCGGCGGTCAACTCGTCGGCCCGTTCCGGGGCGCCGAGCGCCCAGCCGATGTCCCGGATCATGGTCACCGCTTCGCCGACCGTGTTTGGGTCGGTGAGCAACACATGCAGCCCCGCGGCTCTGAGCGCGTCGATGTCCTCGCGGCGGTTCTCCTCCTTGTTCGCGATGACCAGGTCGGGTTGGAGTGCCACGATTCGCTCGATGATGGGGTTCTTCGTTCCGCCGATTGCTGGGACGGAGTCGACCGCGCCCTGCGGCTCAGTGCAAAACTTTGTCCGGGCTACGACGCGGTCTCCCGCGCCCAGCCAGAAGAGCAGCTCAGTGAGGCTCGGTACTAACGAGATGATGCGGGAGGGCGGCACCGTTCCACTCTACCCGCCGGACAATCTCGAAGCCTCCCAGTACTGGGAGGCTTCGATCAGAGGGGGCCCCTGGATGCGGCGTTAGCTCGCCGGCGTGCCGAGGGTCACATCGAGGGATTGCTTTTTGCCATCGCGATAGAACTCGACGGTCACTTTCTGGCCCGCGCCCTGCCGGATGAGCGCCACGGCGAGGTCGGCTTCGTTCGAAATGTTCGTATTCCCCAACTTCGTGACGACGTCGTTGGCTTTGAGCCCCGCGGAACCCGCCGGCCCGGTCGCTACGACATCCGCGAGGAGGAGGCCTGTCGTGCCATCAGGCAGGTTCAGTTCCTTGGCCTTCGCCGGGCGGAGGGCTTCGAACCCGGAGATTCCGAGGAAGCCGCGATTGACCTTGCCGTTCGCCTGCAACTGCTCGAACACGGCTTTCGCTACATCCGAGCCCACTGCGAAGCCGATGCCAGAGGCGGTTTCGCCGGTGCTCGGATCAGGAGCGAGGGCTGTGTTGATTCCGACGACTTCACCGAACATGTTGAGCAACGGGCCGCCGCTGTTTCCGTGATTAATCGCCGCGTCGGTCTGGATCGCGCCGAGGATTGTCGTCGCGCTTCCTTCACTGATGCCGCGGTTCTTCTGGCTGACGATGCCTCGGGTGACGCTGTAGGAAGGCCCTTCGCCGCCCGTAAGGTCGAGGGCATAGCCAATAGCCACGACGTCCTGGCCAATGACGACATTCGAAAGGTCGGCGAAGGGCAGAGCCGCCAGGCCGGTCTTGTCGATCTTAATGACAGCGAGATCCGACTTGGCATCGGTGCCTACAACTGTTGCCGTCACGACCGAGCCATCGCTGAGTGTGACGCGAATGGCGTTCGCGACGCGGCCTGCGTTGGTGAGGACTACGTGGTTGTTCGTGAGGATGTAGCCGTTGGAATCGACTACGAAGCCGGATCCCACGCCGCTATTCGTCTCGATGCGGACGATCGAAGGCTCGGCCACCTTCACCAGGTCGGCGGTCGAGAGCTCGTTCGATTGCTTACTGATGTTGGTGGTCTGGGTCGACTTCGGCGCCGTGGTGGCGACGGCGCCGGAAGTGTCGTTTGACGCCGTCGGTGCTGACGGCGAATTGGAACAAGCCGCACCCGCGAGGACTGCTATCCCGAGGAAGCCGGTTGCGAGCGGGCGCAAAAACCGTGACATGAAGATTTCTCCACTGGTGTTGCTTTTAGTGTTGATAATCGGTCGCTTGTGCGCGGTAAATGCAAAAGGCCCCTTTCACACGGCAACGTAAAGACGGTGGTACGGGCGTTCGCCAAGTGTATGATCCTCATTTGGTAGCCCTATGGCAGTGCACGGGAATCCGGATTCCGCTGGTATACGTAACGTAGGTAGGACGGTCGAATTCGCCCGTCCCGGAGAGGCGGAGATCGCCTCCCGCCATGAGTGGCCAGATGACGCATTAATGCTCGCAATAGTCGCCCGCGATGAGCACGCGTTCGCTGTCCTCTACGACCGATACATAGACCTCGTGTACTCCGCTTCCCTGCGGGTCCTGGCCGATGCGGGATTGGCCGAAGACAGTTCGCAGGACGTTTTCGTCAGACTCTGGCGGCGTCCGGAAACGTTCATCGCCGAACGTGGCCGGTTCGTTAGCTGGTTGATGAGCGTCACCCGCAATCGGGCTGTCGATGAGCTTCGCGCTCGGGGACGCCGCCGGCGCCGCGAAGGCGGCTCGCTGGGGGAGCCGGATGAAGCGGCCGAGCCGTTGTTTTCGACCGATCCGGTCGATCCGCAGCTCTCCGCCGAACTCCACGAGGACCAACAAACCGTGCGCCGGGCACTCACCGAACTGCCAGGCGACCAACGGATCGCACTCGAACTCGCCTACTTTGGTGGGCTGACGCAGCAGGAAATTGCGGCGCAACTGCACGAACCGCTCGGGACGGTGAAGACGCGGATTCGCCTGGGAATGCAGAAGCTTCGCAGGTCGCTACACGATCGGGAGTAGGTGTTCGGGCATGCCGGGGGAGCACATTACGCAGGAGCAGGCGGACGAATTCGCCATCGGTTCGCTCGAACCGGTGCTGGAACGCGCTGTCGCATTGCACCTGGCCGAATGTGAGGCCTGCCGCGACATTGTGCGTGACTCCGAACGGCTCGCTGCCACGTTCGCCATGAGCACACCGCTCCGGCGTTCGCCAACTCGCCTGCGCAACCGGGTGTTCACGGCCGCCGGCATTCGAAAGCCGAGTCCGTTGCGCCGAGCGTTCGTCTACGGCCGAGCCGTGGCAGGGGTCGCCGCCGTCTTCGTGGCCATCGGCGCGTTCACGGGCATGCTCTGGGTGCGCGGCCAATTGAGTGACCTCCGCCAGCAAAATTCGGACTTGCAGACACAGTTCGAGGACACCTTGTCCCAAAAGGTCGCGCTGGCGGCTATCACGAACCAGCTCGCCGACCAGAAGGCCGCCGCCGCCGACATCGAAGAGCAAGCGCGCGGGGACCAGGACCTGTTGGTCGCGCTCCTCTCGAATCAGACCAAGGTCGCCGACGTTGTCTCGCCAGACGAAAAGTCCAACTCGATCGGCCGGCTAGTGTGGGACGGAGACCAAAAGCGGATCTGGTTCGTGGCGAGCTCACTGCCCCAGCGCCCGCAGGGCGAGACGTACCAGCTCTGGGCGAACTCCGGCGGCAAGTACTACAGCCTCGGCACGTTCGAACCCGACAAGGACGGCTTCGCCCGCTACCAGGCGAACGTCCCCGAAGGAATCACCACCTACGACTCGGCTGTCGTCACGATCGAACGCGCCGGCGGGAGTCCTGTGCGCGAAGGTCCGACCGTGTTCTTCGTCTGGGACCTCTCCCGCCTGAAGAACTAACTGCTCCCACTTTACGTTTACCAATCGCCCCGAAATCTTGTGTGTCCGTTACGGCCGAAGGCGATCGTTGCGACTCCAATTTCTGCCGCGCGCTCCTGAGTTGATTCGCCGCCGATCAGCACTGCCTTCGCCCACACTTCGGCGATCCAGCATTCTTCCGCTCGAGCCGTCACCTGCAGAAAGCCTGACCTCGACGGCGCGCCGGTCCGTGGGTCGATCAGGTGGTGCGCCTCCGCGCCGTCCGGAGTCCACCAGCGCCGTTTCATCACTGTCGAAGTGGCGATGGCTCCGGAAACTCGGCCCTCCCATGCCCGCTCGGTGATAGAGAGCCCCGAGACATCCATGGCCCAGGCCTCACCCCCTCCATCGGAGCCAAGGCAGCGGATATCGCCGCCGGCGTTCACGAAAACGTTGGGCCAGCGGTCTTCGAGGCCTTCTGCGACTATGTCCGCGGTCCAGCCTTTGACGATTCCGCCGAGGTCGACCATTCCCGAATTGAGCGTCACTCGAGTGCCTTCGACGTTGAGGGCATCGCGCGGGCTCGGCACTGGCTGAGGCCCGAGCTGGCCGCCGGTCACCTCCTTGAATGTGCGATCGTATCCAGCCGTCCGCAGTGCTGGCAATACCATTGGATTGAACAGGCCGTCGGTGGTTTCCCATGCGTCGATAGCCATCTCAATCGCCGCCGCGAACCAGTCATCGTCGATCGGTTCGCCCGCGTTCAGCCGCGACAGGAGGCTTGTTTCGCGGAATCGAGAGAACCGCTGTTCCTGCTCTTCGAAGCGTAGCCTCGCCTCAGCGAACGCCCCGAACGGCGTGGACTCGGTCTCGATGAAAATATCGACATCCGTGTCCATCGCTCGGAAGTTCTCGTGAAACTCCACGCTTGCTCCTTCACCCTCGAAGCGGTTCGCGCTACGGTGCAAGTGTGACAGCCATAACTCCGGAAGTCGCGGCGCGGCCGCTCTTCATCATCAACCCAATGTCCGGCGGCGGCCGCACCAAGAGTCGCGTCGGAACGGTTATCGATGCGATCGAACGAGCCGGCATGGCGGCCGACGTGGTCTTCACGGCACGTCGCGGCCACGGCGTCGACCTGGCGCGCGAGGCAGCTGAAGCAGGTCGTGAATTCCTCGTGGCGTGCGGTGGCGACGGCACCGTCTACGAAGTGGCGAACGCCATTCTCGCTCTTGGCGCCGGCGATCGCGTACGCCTTTCGACCATCGGCCTCGGGACCGGCAAAGACGTCGCCAAGTGCCTCGGAATGGGACGTGGCAGCCGCGCAATCCGAGCGATCGCCGCTGGGCTGGAACGCCGGATTGATGTCGGGAGAGTCACGTCCATCGGTGAGGACGGTCGAGAACAGGTCAGCTACTTCTTGCTCGAGGCATCGGCCGGCTGGGTCCCCGAGATTTCGCAATCCACCCCGCGCTGGCTCAAGCGCCTGGGCGATACGGCCCCGTATATGATCATGGCTGGCGTGAAGATGGTTGGCCCGCTCGGCCGACAGTTCACACTCTCTATCGACGGCAATACGTACGACGGCCGCTACAACTCCGTCACTGTGCACAACATGGAACTCTGGGGTGGCGACCTCATCGCCGCACCTGGTGCCGCTCCCGACGACGGAATCCTGGATGTCATCCGCTGGGGCGACCTGAGCCGCCGCATTGCTGTGAAAGTGATGGATGCCCAGCGACACGGCGGCACCCACGTCGATATGGATGGCATCGATCGCCACCCGGCCAAGGTGGTGGAAATGTCTTCGCCGAAGCGCAGTTCGCTCGACCTCGACGGCGAACACGGCGGCTATCTCCCGGCAAAGATAGAAGTGGTGCCGGGCGCGCTTCGGTTCGTGGCCCCGCCAGTCAGCTGAGCCATTACGGTTCGGTAGATCCGGGCTGTACACTCGATTCGCAAAGAAATCACTCCCTAAGGAAGTCACTCATGCGCGAAGTCGTCATCGTTGACGCGATTCGTACCCCTCTCGGCCGCCGCGGCGGTGTCCTCTCCCAGAACCACCCGATTGAGACCTCTTCCCTGCTGCTCAAGGCACTGGTCGAGCGCAACAACTTCGACCCGGAGATCGTTGATGACGTGATCTATGGCTGCGTCAGCGAAGTCGGCGCCCAGTCCACGAACCTGGCGCGAAACGTCGTCCTCACGGCTGGGTGGCCGTACACGATTCCGGGAATCACGCTGGACCGGCAGTGCTCCTCGAGCCAGCAGGCAGTGCACTTCGGCGCCAACCAGATTGCTTCTGGCGCACATGAAGTCGTGGTTGCCGGCGGCACCGAGTTCATGTCGCAGATCCCGCTCGGCGCGAACGTGGGCCAGAACATGGGCTACCCGTTCACCAAGGCGATGCAGGACCAGTACGACCTGACCTCGCAGGGACTTTCGGCCGAGCGTATCGCCGAGAAATGGGGCGTAAGCCGCGAAGAAGCCGACGAATTCGCCGTCGAAAGCCAGATGAAGGCCGCCCGCGCCCAGGCCGAGGGCCGCTTCAAGAACGAAATGATCCCGGTCGCCGGCAAGAAGAAAAACAAGAAGGCCGACGGCACGGAGGAGTGGGTCGACGCGATGATCGATTTCGATGAGGGCATCCGCGCCAACACCACGCTCGAAGTTCTCTCCGGCTTGAAGCCGAGCTTCAAAGAAAACGGCGTCCATCACGCCGGCAACTCCAGCCAGATCACGGATGGCTCCTCCGCCGTGTTGCTCACGCACCCGGATAAGGCGAAGGAGATGGGCTGGCGGCCTCGCGCGCGGATCGTTTCGCAGGCGGTCGTCGGTTCGGACCCGGAGTTCATGTTGACCGGGCCCATCACCGCTACCCCGCTCGCCCTCCAGCGCGCCGGGCTCACCATGCGCGATATCGACCTCGTCGAAATCAATGAGGCGTTCGCCAGCGTGGTGCTCTCGTGGAAGCGGGAGATGAACGCGGACATGAGCAAGGTGAACGTCAACGGCGGGGCTATCGCGCTCGGCCATCCGACGGGATGCACCGGCGCCCGGCTGTTCGGCACGCTTTTGAACGAACTTGAGCGCACCGGAGGCCGGTACGGATTGATCACCATGTGCGTGGGCGGTGGCATTGGTACCGCGACCGTGATCGAGCGGCTGAGCTAGGGGCTCGATAACTGTTTATCTTGAGGCCCGCTTCGGCGGGCCTCTTGCATGTCATCCGGATCACCTACCATTGCCGCTGATGAGGACGCTTTTCCTTGCCGGGCACAGCGATTCGGGCGCGCGTTACCTACCCGAGGGCGTGGCTCCCTGGCCCGAACGGACGCGCCAGTTTCTCGCCGATCAGACCGGCGAACCATGGGCGCTGACGGAAGTTCGATTTGCGCCCATAGGGGCGGGCGCCGCCGATTACCTCCTGGCGAAGGTCGAGGCGGCCTCGCCCGACATCCTCCTGTTGCCGTTCACCGCCTACCTCTGCACCGTCGGCACCGTGGCCGAGAGTGTTCGTGCTCGATTCGGATCGCGCGCGGCAAAGCTCTTCGAGCGATCGGAATCCGGGTTTCAGGCGCGGACAAGGGAGGGCAAAACACGCCGGACTGTAAACCGACGAAGCCGCCTCGCTGCCCGCAAGATTCTCGGGACCCGGACACTGGCGACCGTCGAACAGGTCGGCGATATCTATGAGGAAGTGTTGCACCGCCTGGCTCGGCTGGAATCGCTCCAGGTTCTGGCCATCGAAGATGCGCGCTTTTCAGCCGAAATCCAGTCGCGTGAACCGAAGCTGCACCAGCGTATCGACCAGCTCTACGCCCGCGTTTTGCCCGTGGCTCGATCGCATCATTTCGCCATCGCGAATGTCGAAGCGGCCCTGCGCGCCGCACCGGACAGGAACATCTTCCACCAGCCCGACGGCGTTCACACCACTGCCGCGTTCCACGACATTTTCTTCGGCGTCGTTAAGGCGGGGACGGAAGAAATCCTCGCCCGCCAGGCGCGGTAAGTCTGAATCACCCGGCAAACGCTCTGGTCGACGCGACCGCTAAAAAGGGGCTCCTCGCGGAACCCCTCTTCGACGTCAGGTTATTCCGACGGCCAACCGATGAACCCTCACTGGCGGCCATCGGACGGGCTAGCTGGTGAGGGCGGAGATCACGCCAGGGAGGTACTTCGTCGCCAGCCCAGCCGGGTCGGATGGCCTTCCGCCGGTTACTTGGGAGACGATGCCCCAGCCGTCACCGTGGTTGTAGTACACGAAGTCGCCGGTGTTGACGCTCACGTGATCACGGTTCGAAACGAGTTCCGTCGAGCCATCTGGAAGGTCCAGGCGGCGGACGGTCACATCTTCACCGTCGATGGCTATGACCTCACCGATGAACCAGCGCCAGCTGATTTCGGCGGGCTTCGCCGTCGTATCGATTGCCACCAGCTGTTGCTGGCGGATGCGGATGGTGTCTTTCACCTTCTGCGAGAACGCAGCAGTGATCGTGGTTCCAGAGCCAATGAGCTGCACGTGGCAGCCCTGGTCGTCGCAATCGACGACCGTCGCAAGTTCAAGATTCAGACAAATACTCCATGCAGCAGCGGGGCACAGCCCGCGGTCGACTTCACCACATGAACGGCAGCGTCTAGCAGCCAGCCCCGGTGGCGAAGGAAAGACGAATCATCTGTTCAGTTTGCATAGCCACCTCCTCTTCGCTCCCGAGGATAGTAGGTATTCGCCGGGGAATCCGCAATCGCCTCGGTCGGGAGCGGTTACCTCTCCCCGCCTGGATCCCTAGGCCGCAGCGGGTTCGTGAATGCCATTCCGGCGTTCGTCAGGTCGCCGCTGATGTCGTCGCCCGCGGGCTTCTTGCCGTCACGCACCCAGCTCACCAGGTCCGTAAACGCGGTCGTGATTTCGGTATCGCTGAACTTGCAGTGGCCACCGGAACGGATTGCTCGCTGCACGAGCAGGTTGCTCTTCCCGGCCGAGTCGACCTTCTGCTTGTAGTACTGCTCCTGGGTGATCGGTACGAAGAGGTCCCCGGTGCCGTGGATCGTCAGCAGCGGGACGCTAATGTTCCCGGTGGTTAGGACCATGTCCGGGTGAGCTTCAGCGTTGCGCGCGGCCGGGTCGCTGGCGTAGCGCTTGATGGTCGCGTTGATCTGCTCGTCGCTAAATCCCAATCCCGGATCGATGTGGTATTTCGCGCCATCGTTCGTCGCCGCGCGGTTCACGAGGCTCTTTCGTTCCGGGTCGAGCAAGACCAGGCCAAAGTTGACTGTGTACTGCTCCGCGAAGCCTTCAGCGAAGAACGGACGCGGGCCGCCGGTGAGGTTGTTGATGATCGAGGCGAACTGTTTGCCTTTCGCGGTCGGCGCGGTGGGCGCGCCGAGTTCGCGCGGGACATCCTGGAGGAAGAGCGAGGTGAGGTTCGCCCCGGGAGTGCCAATTGGGAACTTCAGGCCCGAGGTCAATTCGGCGGCTGCAACCCATGAGACGAGGTAGTCGATTTGGCCAATCCCGCCGAGCGCCCCGCACATCGACAACGCCCCGTCGTATTCCTTCTGCTGATTTTCCAGTGCCAACGCGACGACATTGCCGCCCATCGAGGCCCCGGCGATATACGTGTGCTTCGGCGCGCCGAACTTCTGGACGAACAGGTTCTTTAGCGCCAGTGTGTCGTCGGCGCCGATGCCTGGGTCATAGCCATTTTCGCTATACGAACTGGCCGCCCACGCGAACCCGTTCGTGATCAGGTAGCGGCGCAGAGCAGCGGGCGGTGTCTGCACGGCAACTTCTGTCCCGAACCCGGCGAAACCATGGGCGTACAACACCACCTCGCCGTTCCAGTTGTCGGGCATTTCGATTTCGTAGCCAGCTCCTCCGAGTGTGCCGAACGAAGCTTTCGCTCCGGAGAGCGCCGTGAAATCGGGGGCTTTGACCGTGGTCGCTACGCCAGATGATGTGCCCAGTTTCTTCGCTGAACCGGGAGCGCTCGGAGTCGGCGAACCTGTTGCCAGAGATGCCGCCGGCGCCGTAGCTGATGAAATGGTGGGAGTGGTGTCGGCTGGCGCGACCGTCGTACCCGCGTCGCCCCCGCCGCAGGCAACAAGAAGGAACGCCACGGCGGGGACCAGAACCAAGAACAATCGTCGAATCACCGCCGCAGTGTAGCCGCGAGGCTGGTCAAGCATTGGTGTGGTGGAACGCCGGGTTCTCCAGGTACTGCTTCAGGCTCATGCCATTCTGGTCCCGCCCGGAGAGCACCGGATCGGCAAAGGGCCACTCGATGCCAAGTTCCGGATCGTTCCAGGCAATCGAACCTTCAGCGGCCGGGGTGTAAACGCCCGTGCACTTGTATTGGACTTCCGCGAACTCGCTCAACGTGGCGAAGCCATGCGCGAAGCCGTCCGGTACCCAGATCTGGCGCATGTTGTCGCCGGAGAGCTCGGCGCTCACCCATTCGCCGAAAGTCGGCGAGCCAACGCGAAGGTCGACCGCTACATCGAGGATGGACCCGAACGTGCAGCGCACCAGTTTCCCCATGGGCGCGGTCATATCCTGGTAGTGCAACCCGCGCAGCACCTTGCGAGCGGACCGCGAGTGGTTGTCTTGCACGAAGGAACCGGGAAGTCCGTGTTCCCGGTACCGGTCGGCATGCCAGACCTCGATGAAGAATCCTCGTTCGTCGCGGAAAAAGTCGGTATCGATGAGGACGACCCCATCGAGCTTCGTCTGGGAAACGGTGATATCCAGCGGATTACTCCTCGATCGGTTCGAAGATGTTTTGCATCGCCTGGTAGGCAGGGCGCACCTGCTCGAGCAGTTCCATCCAGGCGATGTTGTAGTAGCGCGGGTGCCCCAGGACTTCGATCGGCGACATGCCGTACTCGTCGACCAGTTCGTTGACCGCGACGGCAGGTGTCGTGGCAAGTTTGAGATCGAGCCGTTCCCGCAATTTTTCGCCGCTGCACTTGTAATTGCGGACGATTTTCGGCAGCGGGCCATCTTCGAGCGCGACTGGCTTGCCCAGCTTCACCAGTGCGTTCGCCACTACTTCTGCGAGTTCCCGCACCTGGTAGTTCGAACCAACGGCGTTGAACGTCTCCCCGGCCACGAGTTCGCTTGGCGCTTCGAGGCAGGCAACGTGCGCATCCGCGAGATCGTTCACGCTAATCAAGGGCCGCCACATTCGGCCACCACCGTGCAAGATCAGTCGTTGACGGACGAGAGCGTCCTTCACGAACGCGTTCACCACCAGGTCGAACCGCATCCGGGGGCTGCGGCCGAAAACGGTCGCCTGGCGCAGAATAACGGGCTCGAAATCATCCGAGGCATGGCGGAGGAGCGCTTCTTCGGAGTAATGCTTCGACGTTGCGTAAGCACCCCTTGGGGCGAGGGCTGCCTGCTCATCGAGGAGCGTTTCCGAGTCCTCAGCGCCGTCATAGAGCGAGCATGAGCTTCCGAACACCAGCCGCCGAACCCCGGCCAGGCGACAGAGCTCAGCGATGGAATCGGTGGCAACGGCGTTCATCTGCCAGTTTGCTTCCGGGCTGAACTCCGCTGTCGGGTCATTCGAAAATCCAGCCAGGTGGTCGACCGCATCGATGCCCTCGAACACGCCCTCGGGTAGCCGGCGGACGTCAGCGTTCACGAGCTCCACGCCCGGAAGTTCCGCATAGTGCGGCAGCCCCCAGAACATTCGGTCGACCACGCGAACTTCGTGCCCACGCTCAAGCAGCTTCGGGACGAGCACGCTCCCGATGTAGCCGGCGCCGCCAGTGACCAGGATCTTCATTTCGGCCTCTCCGTTGAGACGGATGGCGCGATGGTACGGATTGCCGAGCTAGCGCGGTAGGCCGTGCTTTTCGTGCATGTACCGCTCCAACCCGGACTGCCAGTGCCGAAGCTGCGGAGCCCGGCTGCTCCCGAGCACGCTGTACATCGGACGCTGGACCGGGTCATTTCGCTCCGCCGTCGTCACACCCACGAGGTCCGGATTCACGCCAGCCAATCCGAAAATCGCCGAGGCGAAGTCATGCCAGGTTGTGCCGTCCTCTGGTGCCAGGTGCACGACGCCGCGAATGCCGTCCTTCACGCACACGAGCAGGCCCTCCGCGATTTCGGCGGTGTTGGTTGGCGCCGTCGTTTGGTCAGCGACCACGCGAATCGGGTTTCCCTCGCGGGCGAGCCGGAGCATCGTCTCGACGAAGTTGCCCCCTTTGCCAGCCGAACCGGCGAGTCCGTAGAGACCTGATACCCGCACGATCATGTGATCGGGGTTCGCTTGCCGGACCACATCTTCGGTGGCGATTTTCATCGACCCGTAAACGTTCAGGGCGGCCCGCGCATCCGATTCGAGGTAGGGCGAGCGTTTCTCGCCGTCGAAAACGTAGTCGGTGCTCAACTGCACGATTGCAGCGCCGACCTCGGCCGCGGCCGCTGCAATGTTCCGTCCGCCCACGACATTCACGCGGAAGCAAGTCTCCGGCTCCGCCTCGCACACGGGCAAGTTGTGAAACGCCGTGGTGTTGATGACGACGTCGGGCCGGTGTTCGGCCATGAGTTTCCGTACGACGTCGGGATCTGTGACATCGCCATCAGCCCGGGTCAGCCCGACAAGCCGAACTTCCGGGTCGTTCCAGAGCCGGACGATATCCGAGCCGAGCTGTCCATTGGCGCCGAACAAAAGGATGTTCATAGACGCCACGTCATCGTCCGCCAGTGACGCCGCCGCTCTTCACCAACAAGTCTTCCAACTCCATTTGCCAGGTCAGTGCTTCGTGACGTCGTTCGGGCGTGTCGGCCATTTCTTCGTAGATCGCCTGGCCCCAGCGCACGTGCTGCTCCTCTTCGAGAAGGATGTGGTTCAGGATCCTCACAGTCGGGGCATCTGAGACCTGGTCCGTCACCTGAATGTGGTTGCGGTAGTAGACCGCCAGATGCGTCTTGAGGACGCGATACAGGCCGACGACTCGCAGCAGTTCGTTCGTCTGGAGTTGCATGGTTTCGCAGAACTTGAGGAACGCTTCGTTGGGCGGCTCGGCCAGGTAGCTCGTGCGGAACGTCGGCGGCGACTCGTAGTCCATCTTCTCAGTCTGGCGAAGCTCTGGAAGCCGCTGGCCGAGCCAGAACGAATGGATCGAGTCGTGGTAGCAATGCTCGCCAAGGGCGAATTTCACCTTGATCGAAGGGCTGGATGACGCCCAGCCTCCTTCCGTCGTCATGCAGACGTTCTCGGCGAAGCGGTAATTGATGATTCTCCGGGCGTTCTCATCGACGTTGAAGGCGCCGCCTATTGTCCGGGAATCGATCGCAAGCTCGGGCATTTCAGCTCCTCGATGTCGCCGCGATGGCCGCCGCAGCCCGGTCTTTGACGCGTTGCTTCAGCCCGTTCTGGCGCTTCGCCCAGTCGCGCGCACGTACCTTCGCCGCCGTCAGTTCGACGGGATCGTGGTGATACCCGTCGTCGGGGACGATGCACTTTTCCGGGCAGATCGGCACGCAGATATCGCAGTCGATGCAGCCAGCCGGGTCCACGACATGCGTACGTTTGTGGGTCGTAAAGAAGTGGATCGTCTCGGTCGGGCACGCTTTCCGACAAATGCCGCAGTTGATGCACGGCTCGAGCAGGATCTTGACCGCCACTGCCTAGCCGTTCCCGGCCAGGGCCGCGGTGCCCCGTTCGGTTTCCTCGGCGAAGAATTCGCGAATCTCCGCGGACTGCTGACCGCTGAGCCGTTCGCGCATGCCTTCGAACATCGCATGGGCGCGCAACGCCCGTTCTTCTTCGGCTGGCTTGCCTTCGCATAGCGCTTTGACGAAGAAGTCACCGATGGCGGTGTGTGTCACTTCGTCGGCCCAGTTGTAGTCGTAGACCAGCTGCATCAGGTCATCGTTCACTTTGCGGCCGAGGTCCGAGGTTCCCTTGAAGAGGTCAAGAGCCGCGCCTTCGAGCGCCACATTGGTGACCGAAAGGCTGATGATCGGGTCGCGCATGAACGAGGCATCCTGGCCCTGCGCGACGGCGTTGGTGGCCTGGTTCGGCGGCGAACCGGCCAACGTGTCCGGGTACTCGCCAACTTCGCCGCCGTAGCTCTTCAGAAGTTCCGTCCCAAGTTGGGCATGGCGTACTTCATCCCAGGTCTGG
Source organism: bacterium (assembly GCA_039933735.1). GTDB lineage: Bacteria > Chloroflexota > Dehalococcoidia > Tepidiformales > Tepidiformaceae > Amarobacter. Next base: position 37,317 of record JBDTNM010000006.1, read on the forward strand.
CGAGCCATCGCCATAATCAGTTCCCACGGCACCGGCCACGTCTGCCATTCGCAAACCTTTCGACTGAAAGCGTCGATCCCGGCGTATTCGGCGCTCACGATGCCGCTGACCAGCGCCTTCCGGAACTCGTAGTTCTCAGGAGCCTGCGCGACCATTTCGCGGAGCAGCCCAAGGTCATAGTTCGAGGCGTCGCCGAGTTTTTCGGCGAGTTCCGTTTTTTCGGCGTCGTCGATCAACATCGCCGGCCGATACGGAGGCTCGCGCCGAGAGACGAGTGTTCGGATCTGTTCTGCGAAGGCGGTGGACATGAATGCGCCCTCCTGAATCTGTGCTTGCGGGCAGTATAGCCAGCATTCAGCGCCAATTGTGGAACATCTCGAAGATGGTTCGCTTTGGCTTCCACCTTCGCTTTGCCCAATTCGCGCCTCGGTCAGATCCAGCGTTACCTTTTCTCGATGCGCGCAGTCGTTGTTGCCAATGGCGAGCCTCCCTCTCGCGGTCTGATGCAATCGTTGATGATGCCCGGCGTGATGGTTATCGCCGCTGATGGTGGTGCCAGACACGTTCTCGCTCACGGTCTCGTTCCGGATGCTGTGGTGGGGGACCTCGATTCGGTGGATGACGACATCCGTGCGCGGGTGCCGGCCGAGAGATTCCGGCGCCTCTCCCGGCTCGATACCACCGATCTTGAAAAAGCGATCGACTTCGCCATCCAACTCGGCATCGATGAGATCGACATCGTTGGTGCGGGCGGCGGCCGCGCCGACCACGCCCTGGCCAACCTCTCCGTGCTCACAATCCACCGTGGCCGCGCCCGGATCACGATGCACGACGAGTTGTTCGCCATCAGCCTGGTGGAGTCCAAGACCGTGATTGAAGGTCCCGCGGGAACACTCGTGTCGTTGGTGGCGCTCGGCGAGTGCGATGGTGTCACGACTTCGGGCATGCGCTGGGAACTCGCAGATTTCACCTTGCCGTTCGGGCCCCGCGGCATTCACAACGAGATAGCGATTTCCCCCGCGTCCGTCTCCGTCCGCTCCGGAGACCTGCTGTTGTTCAAGGGCCGTTGGGTAGAAAAGCACGCGTAAAGGGCCGCATTTCGCCCCGTCACCTTCGAACTGCCCCTGGCCATTTCAACTGTGACCGGGCCAGCCCCGCTGAGCCGGTACACCCTGGAGGAGAATCCAGCAATGAAGCTCTCAATATTCAACAGCCGGCTCGCATCGGTCGGCCTCGCCAGTGTTATCGCGGTAGGAGTCATCGGCGCCGGAACCGTCGCCTTTGCGCAGACCCCCGGTGACACGCCAACTCCATCAACGCAAAACGGCGGTGGCCGCGGCCACGGCCTCGTCCGGCTCGGCGCAGCGCACCTGCTCAAGAACTCCGGCGTGACTCGCGACGAACTGAAGCAGGGCACTGCCGAAGGGCTCACGCTCGGCGCGATCATCGACAAATACGGCGATAAATCCGCTGCGCAGGCCAAGGCCGATGCCCTGGCGGCTCTCGCCACTCGGCTCGATGAAGCAGTCGCCAATGGGAAGCTCACTCAGGAGCAGGCCGACAAAATCGAAGCTGCGGCCCCGGCCCAGCTTGACCGCCTGCTCGCCGTTGTTCCAGCCGACCATCCGCGGGACGGCGGGCACGAAGGCAAAATCCGCGCCGTCGCCAAGAACGCCCTCGAGACCGTCGCGGGAGTGCTGAACACCGACGTGAAGGCGCTGCGCCAGGAATTGGCTGGTGGCAAGACCATCGCTGAAGTGGCCGGGCCACAAACCCAGTCCGTCATCGACGCCTTGACCACCAACGCGAATGCGGCCATCGACAAGGCCGTTGCCGATGGAAAACTTCCTGCCGACAAGGCCGACGCGGCGAAGGCCAAGGCCGCCGAGGCAATCACGAAACTTGTGAACGAAGGCCGCCCAAACAAGCCTGCCGAAGGTCGGATGCCTGCCAACCGGGTTCGACCGAACGTCCCTGCACCCACGAATTAGCAGGCTCCCGACGGGGAAGCCTGGGAAGCGACAAGCCTCGGCAATACTGCCGAGGCTTTTCCTTATGCTCGCCTCGGGCATCGAGGGACAAATGTCATCGACATTCTCTTCGCGGCAATCGACAATAACCGCTCACCTCAAAACGGAGCCCACTCCATGCCCGAACTCGGACGCTTGCTGACCGCGATGGTCACGCCGTATACGCCTGATGGCGAAGTCGACTATGCGCACGCGCGCCGCCTCGCCGCCCACCTCGTCCGCATCGGCAACGACGGCGTTGTAGTCACCGGTACGACGGGTGAGGCCCCGCTGCTGACGGACGAGGAGAAGTTTCGGCTCTGGGCAGAGGTGAAGCAGGAGCTGGGCGATTCCGCCACGGTTGTGGCCGGTGCAGGTACAAACGACACACGGCATTCGATTCACCTGAGCCACGAAGCGCATCGTGCGGGGGCTGACGCAGTGCTCGCCGTGGTGCCGTATTACCTCAAGCCTCCCCAGGAAGGCATCTTTCAACATTTCCGTGCGATTGCCGAAAGCAGCGCTCTCCCGGTGATCGTCTACAACGTGCCGGGACGTGTAGGCGTAAACATGACCGTTGAAACGACGCTCCGATGCGCTGAACTCCCGAACATCGTCGGAGACAAGGAAGCGAACGGCGATCTCGCCCACTCTGCGGCAATTCTCGAAGCGGCCCCTGACTTCAAGATCTGGAGCGGCAACGACAACGATAATTTCCACCTCTGGTGCATGGGCG
>JBDTNM010000007.1:0-37840 GCA_039933735.1 bacterium
GAGCAGTGCGAGGGCGGATGTTGAGCGAATGGAAGGTGTGGCCATTTCGAGGTCTCCCCGGTGTTCTTGTAGTAGGAAGACCGGCCAGCGCAGGAAAGCTTACGAGAAGTCTCGGCGGACCTACGTCAGCCGCGCAGCCACGCGATCGAGGATCGCCATTGCCACGGCGTATTTGGACATGAGTGGAAGTTCCTCGGCGGAGCCTTCCTTGTGGAAGATGGTCACCTGGTTGGTATCGGTGCCGAAGCCGCTGCCTGCCGCGCTGACATCGTTGGCGACGATGAAGTCGAGCCGTTTGGCTGGGAGCTTGGCTTTTGCGTACTCGGCCACGTTTCGCGTTTCCGCGGCGAAACCGACACGGACGCCGCCGGTGGGGAGTGTCGCAATGATGTCGGGGTTCTTTTCGAGCAACACGTTGAGGCCGTCTTCGGCGGTCTTCTTCATCTTGTGTTCGCTCGGGTTCGAAGGGCGGTAATCGGCAGGTGCGGCGGACATGATGATCGCATCGGAATCCGATGTGGCCTGCTCCAAGGCGACGAGCATTTCGGCGACGGTCGTCACATCCACACGATGGATCCCGTAGGGTGTTTCGAGTGCGACCGGTCCTGTGACGATGGTGACGAAGGCGCCGCGGTCGCGGGCTGCTTCGGCAATGGCCCAACCCATCTTGCCGGTTGAACGGTTGCCGATGAAGCGGACCGGGTCGAGCGGCTCCTGCGTCGGCCCGGCGCTGACGACAATCCGGCGGCCGGCGAGGTCTCCGGTTCGCTGGCCGAGAAGCATGCGGACCGCACCGATGACGTCTGGCGTTTCGGCGAGCCTGCCGAACCCGGTGCGGCCGCTCGCGAGGCGGCCCGACATGGGGCCGACGACATCCACTCCGCGGTTGCGCAGCGTCACGATGTTCTCCTGGGTGGCCGGGTGCTCCCACATCTGGCTATCCATGGCCGGAGCGACGAGCACCGGCGCTGTAGTCGCGAGTGCGGTGAGTGTGACCATGTCAGGCGTCTGGCCGTGGGCGAGGTTTGCAAGGCAATCCGCGGTCGCGGGGGCGATGACCATGACGTCCGCCCGGCGGGCGACTTCGACATGGGCTTCAGCTTCCTCCGCCGAAAACATGTCGACGACGACCGGGCGTCCGGTGAGCGAGTGGAAGGTCAGCGGCGCGATGAATTTCGTGGCGGCAGGTGTCATGACGACCTCGACGGTTGCGCCCGCCTGGCGCAGCTTGCTGGCGATGTCGGCTGACTTGTAAGAGGAGATTGACCCGGTTACGCCGAGGACGATGTGTTTGCCTGAAAGTGGCAGCGCGGAGAACTCGCTATCCATCGCGCTACTCAGCGTTCATTTCGTAGATGAGCCGGAGCCCGGTGAGGGTGAGGTCACCGTTGATGACATCGATGCAGTCTGTTTCGCGGGCGATCACGGCGGCCAATCCTCCGGTGGCGATGACTTTCGGATCGCCGTTGAGTTCGGCTTTGAAGCGGCGGACGAGGCCTTCGACGAGGCCCACGTAGCCGAAGAGGATGCCGGATTGCATGGCGTGGATCGTGTTCTTGCCGATGGCGACGGGCGGACGTTCGAGCTGGACGCGGTAGAGCATGGCGGCCCGGCTGAAGAGCGCCTCGCTTGCGATGCCGATACCCGGGGCGATGGCGCCGCCGAGGTAGTCCCCCTGCTCGTTCACTGCATCGAAGACGGTGGCCGTTCCGAAGTCGACGACGATGACGGGCGGGCCGTAGAGCTTGATTGCCGCGACCGCATCGATGATGCGGTCGGCGCCAAGCTGCTTGGGGTTGTCGTAGAGAATGCGGACGCCGGTGCGGAGGCCGTGCCCAACGACCATTGGTTCGATGTGGAAATACTTTCGGCACACCTGTTCGAAGGTGGGGATGAGCGGGGGCACATCGCAGCCGACGATGCAGGCGTGGACGTCGCCGGAATGGATGCCGGCGGTGCTCAACAAGTTCATGAGGAGTACGCCGTATTCGTCGGGCAGCTTTTCGGATTCGACACCGATGCGCCAGGTGTGAGCGACCGTGTCGCCTTCGAACAAACCGATGTGGATCGAGGTGTTGCCGATATCGAGCGCGAGCAACATGCGCAGTACCGTCCCGGGCTTCGGGCCATTCAGTCTGGTCCCGGTGCCGGGCGTAAGGGTACAGGGCGGCGTCAAGCTTCGGATAGTGGCGGCACGCTCATGTTCCCGCGGGGCTTCCCCGTTGGCTCAGAAATTCGGCCCTCGCTACGCCGGTGCGCCCCCGGAAAGGTCGGGCGCGTAGGAGCCGAAGCTCCAGGGGTGGCCTTCCAGATCCAGCGCGCCATACATAGCGCCGCCGTACTCGGGCTCGAAATAGTCTTGCGCAATTTCGGCGCCGGCGGCCTTGGCGTGTTCGTAATGGTCGCGCACATTGGCAACGAAGACGTAGCAGCTTTGGTTGATGCCCGGGAGGTCCCGAGGGCTGAGCGTGTTGCTGGGGTAGCCAACCTCTTTGCGCGACGAGCCGACCATGACGACGCCAGCGCCGAGGGCGATTTCGGAGTGGGCAACGCGACCATCGGGTTCGGCGATCACCACGATTTCGCGAAAGCCGAAGACTCGCTTGAGCCAATCGATGGCGCCGAGTGCATCGTTGTAATAGAGACAGGGGTACATCGTGCCTTCGGGTGGTGTCATGGGTTTCTCCGTATTCACAACTACGAGGGGGAGCGTACGGCGTGAGCCTGTTCAGGCGGAACCTCGCGATGGCGACATGATGTTCCAGCGATGGCCCCAGGGATCGCGAAGCCAGCCACCGTAGCCATGGGGCGAATCTGTCAGCGGGCGCTCGGCATCCGCACCGGCAGCAAGTGCACGCTGGAACGCTACGTCGGCATCTTCGACATGAAGAACGAAGCTCACCGCATTGCCCCCAAGATGACGGGGAGAGCGAACGTTCATCTCGGGCCACTCGTCGCTCAAATAAAGCGTAGTACTTCCGATCTGCAATTCAGCGTGGCCGACCCTGTTGTCGTCCATCACCAGCCGAGACTGTTCGACGGCACCGAACGCTGCGGAATAGAAGTCGATGGCGCTGGCTGCATCGTCGCAGCAGAGATAGGCGACAACATGGGCGGTGAGGTTGGCGGACACGTGCAATTCTCCTCGTGAGCTCAGCGGTACTGTATTGAACCGGCCAGCGCCGGTCTTGGAGAAAATTGCGGGTCAGACCCTGCCGACACCCGGGTCCTCATCGAGCAGGCCGCCGTTGGCGGGCATGAGCCGGTCGAAGTATTGCCATGGGGTGCTGCCAGCGAACTCACGGAATTCGCGAGCGAAATGGGCCTGGTCGTAGTAGCCACACTCCGCGGCTATTTCTGCCAGTCGCGGCATCTCATCGGGCGAAAGCAGCGCGGCGGCGCGACTGAAGCGGACGATGCGAGCCACCTGCTTCGGCGCCAGGCCGATTTGTTCGCGAAAGCCGGCGATGAAGTCCGCGGGGCGCATCCCGAGTTCGCCCACGAGGGACGCGATCGAGACAGTTCCCTGGCTAAGTTCGATTGCGTTCCATGCCCAGGCGATGCCCTCATTCGTGGGGGGAGCGCTGGCGAGCCGGTCGAAGAGGAAGTCCTCGATAAGGTCGAATCGCGACTCCCAATCGGGCACGTCGGAGATTCGCTCGCCGAGGCGGCGGGCGGCAGGCCCGAGCACATCGGTGAGGTGGACTGTGCGGTTGGCAAGCTCGTGGGCTGGAATGCCGAGGATGCGATAAGCGCCAAGTGGGCTGAAGTTGACCTGGATGCCGCCTGCCCAACCGGTGCTTTCTGTTACGACGAATCCGGTGTGGATGCCTGCGAAGAAGCTCTCGAAGCTGGCGACAGCGGCCGCCTCTCCGGAGGCGCTGACCTTCAGGCGGTTGTCGATGTTGATGATCATGACGCAGCCAGCGAAGGGCACTTCGCGGCGCCGCGAAAAACTGGTGCGCTCGACCCAGCCGCTCATGCTGGAAATGTATCCGTCCAGCCGGGCATGAGGAGTGCGGATGATTGACTCCCAATCGCCGAACTCCGAGCTGTGCCGGATGACCAGAGAATCGCTCGCCATGGGGAAAAGAATCCTCCCATGGCGGGAGGCTGGCAAGAGGTCAACAGAAAGCCCGCTGTCACCGTACTGACAGGAGAATCCCGCATCGGCGTTCTGGAGGACGAGAAGATGGGCGCAAGGTACACATTCACGACGACCTGGCGGGTTCACGCGCCGGCGCAGTTGGCCTGGGATGTCATCGCGAAGCCACTCGAATGGCCGTCCTGGTGGAAGGGCGTGGTCGCGGTAGAGGAACTCGAAGCCGGAGAACCGAATGGGATGGGGGCGCTGCACCGGTACGCGTGGAAGAGCGCGCTGCCGTACAAGCTGATCTTCGAGATGCGGGTGACCGGGGTCGATGAGCCGGATCGCCTCACCGGCCGGGCGAGTGGCGAGCTTGAAGGCGACGGAGCCTGGACATTTATGCCCGACGGCGAGGTAACGGTTGTCCGCTATTCATGGGACATCGAGACGACCAGGCCGTGGATGAATGCGTTCGCGCCGTTGCTGCGGCCGGCCTTCGAGTGGAACCACGACTGGGTGATGAACTCGGGCGCGACGGGACTCGAGACGCTTCTTGGCGTCGAGGTGGAATCGGTGGACGAGCCGCGCCGGCGGCGGCGTTGGCCGATTTTCGCAGCTGTTGGCGCGCTTGGCGCGGGCTTGTTTTTGGCTGCCCGGAGACACGGAAAGAGGCATTAGCCCGCGACGGGGCCTTCAGCGGCGTTCGCGGATTTTCATGCCCATGGGCTTGGCTGGCGGCGCTACCGGCGCCTCCTCCCAGGATTCGGACGCCGGTTTGACGAAGAGCCGGCGAACGGCTGCAGCAATGCGACGGAGGCGTTCCATGAGGCCGAGGGCGGGGGCGATGGCCATGCCGTTCACCTTCTGCATGCCCTTTAGCCGGTGGCCCTTCGTGACGGACATCTTCTGGTAGGTGCTGAGAAGCATGCGGCGGTGTTGCTCGGCCGGGTTTGCGGCGCGTTCGAGGACCTTCAGGGCGACGTCCTGTTCGAGCGAACGGCCATCCTGTTCGAGCAGCCAGCGGTCGCGCGCTGAATCGGGCAAGGCCAACAGCGCGGTGTCGATTTCGTTGAAGGTTTTGCTCTCGGCGCGGATGCGCTCGAAGCCTTCGCGATAGGCGGACATCATGCGGCCGCCCTTGAGGTGGACGGTGTGAAGGCGGATCCCCTTGGGGAGGTAGGGAACGTCGTACGTCTCACAGTCGGAGATCAGGAGGATTTCCGTTGGCGGCGCTTCGCCGAGGTGGGCGAGCGTGTTGTAACTGTCGAGCACGCGGATGTCGCCGACGGCCGTATCGAGCGCAACCTTGATATCAGTCGAGCCATCGGGAGTGACGCGGAGAATGCGCTGCGCGAGCGTGGCGAAATCTTCGATTGATTTGCAGTCGCTTCGCTGGTGCACGGTGTTGCCGAATGTGCGCAGGTAGAGTTCGGAACCCTCTTCTACTGCGATGAGGAGGTAGGCGAGGAGGAGGGCTTTGGCGAAGAGCTCTTTGTTGGCATCGCGCATCGAATTCGAGACGTCGAGGAGGGCGTATACCTTCTGGCGCTTCTTGCGGGTCAGGCCACCGGTGGGGACACGCACTTCGATGATGTCGTCGTACTCCTGTTCGGCGGGGCCGGTATCGATGTTGTAGAGACCGTTGATTCCGCCGCTAATGAGGCGGAAGTCGAAGAGCTCCTGAGAGATGGAGCGCAACATCATGTCGGGGAGGGTCACCTGGGCGAAGTCGGTGAGGTTGCGGAGGGGCTGGACCTGGGTGTCGTCGGTGAGCGGGTAGACCACACGCTTTTTGCGTTCGATGCGGATCTGGGTGGTGAATGCCGGCTCGGCTGCCGAGACGAGTTGAAGGACATCGGTGGGCAGCTCAATCCCGGGGATGGGGCGGTGGAGCATGAGGTTGCGCGCGATTTCGAGGATCCGGAGCCATTCGGGCGGTATCTGGCCTGCCGTTTCGCCGACGAGGTCGAGGATGCGCCACGAATGGTAGAGCTCCTCGAGCTCGGCCTTGAGGCTACCCGGGGTGGCCTGTGGGGGCGCTTCAGACACCGTTCGAGTGCTCCAGGACTTCTTCGAGGATCTCTTCGCGAAGCTCGTTGACCCGGGGGTTGGGGATGTTCCGGCTGCGAAGCGCGTCGATGAAGGTGTCGTAACCGACCTCGTGCCAACTGCCCTTTCCGATGAGGGTGAGAAAGATGCGCACGACGCGGCCATGCGCGGCCTGGCCTTCCAGGGGCGTCCCGTGCGCGAAGAGTCCGTACGTCTGGGCGATGGTGGTCAGTTCTTTGACAGTCTGGAGGTCCGAATCCGAGAACGACCCGATGGTGGCGTGGATGGCCTCGGCGAAGGTGTCCTGAGAATAATCCGGGATGGCGCGGTCGTTGCCCGGGATCGTGGTGAGGACGAATCGCAACGAGTGGAGGTCGTCTTTGACAACGCTGCCGCGGTGGTTCAAGAGCGCGGAAGCGTTGAGCACATCGCGGCAGGCGGCCTTCGTCCGTGGGCTGACGTAGGGATCCGTTGGACGATGTCCGGACTGTGACGTCGCGGTCCGTGCACGGGCATCCTGGAGCCGCATGAAGGTCTCGATAAGTTCGTTCTTGAGGAACAGGATGTCATGCGTCGCTTCAATCATTCGTGCGCCGTGTTCGCCCTGGACGACATCCGCCAGTTCGCGCAAGACGTGCAGGGGGATCGGGTGCTTCGGGGGGTCGACGTGACCGTGGTGCTTTGCGTAGGCGAGGTCGATGAGAATGTCGTTCAGAGTGTCGCCGTGCGGGTCGATCGAGGCCTTGAACATGAAACGGTCGAGGATCGGCTCGCTGATGGCGGAGTATTTCAGGTGGTTCGTCATCGCCAGGGCGGTATGGAGTGCGGCCGTTTCTTGCTGTTCGCCCTGGGTGAAGCGCCTCTCGTTGAGGATGCCGAGGAGTGCTTCGAGCACGAGGTCGTTGGCATTCATGAATTCATCGAGGTAGGCGAAGTCGGCGGTCACGAGCGAGTGGGAGGTGTCGTGCCAGAGCTTGCCTTCGTGGAAAAGCTTCAGGTCGAGTCCGCCGAGGATGGTTTCGACGCGGGTACCCTGGGTGAACTGCGCTTTGAAGGTAACGCCCTGGAAGTGGCTGAAGACGGTGTCGCCGTAGAGCGACTTTCCGGTGCCCGCGCGCGAAATGAGGAGCTGGTGGCGGCGGGAGAGCAATGCCAGGGCCGTCTGCTGCAGCAATTGCATGCGGCCTGGTACGGAATCCGCGACATCGAGGAGGGCGGCCTTGAAGACTTCCACGGCCTGGGGAACATCGAGTTCGCCGCCGGTGTAGTTAAAGGGCCGCCCATCAGCCGGAGTGAGGAGATGGTGCAGGTCTCTCACGACGCACCCTGTCCCGGCCTGCTGGAGGGCAAGCTGTGGATCCGATCATCGGGAAGGTCGCTGCCGGGACGTATACCTTCGATTCGTACATTCTATCGAGGTCGGAGCGGGACTTCATAGTGGTCTGAAGACGCGTTCACAACGGGCGGGGATGGGGCTGCTAGACTCTTCGCCAGAAACATTCTCGAAACATTTGCCGGAGAAACGAAATGAGTGCCGAGTCCACCGTCAGCGCCGAACTTGCGAAGCATTTGCTCGAACAATCACCGGACGCCGCCATCTACGCTGGCAGCGACGGGATGATCGTGTTTTGGAACGAAGCCGCCGAGCGGGTCTTTGGGCATAAAGCAGCGGACGCAATTGGGCAGAGCCTCGACATCATCATTCCCGAGGAGTTCCGCAACCGTCACTGGACGGCGTACGACAAGGCGCTCGACGCCGGAGATACGAAGTACCGGGGCCAGGCGCTGGCCACCAAGTCGATGAAAGCCGACGGCACTGCTATCTACGTGGAACTGGGGTTCGCAATGATTCACGATGCCAGCGGCGCGACGATTGGCGCGATGGCCGTCGCTCGCGACATAACCGAACGATTCAACCGCGACCGCGAAACCCGACGCGAATTACGCGAACTGAAAGAAGCGGCGAAGGCGAACTAGCCCGCGCCCGCGCAGGGGGGGCGGACTCGCTCGGGGATCCCTTACTTCGCCTTCGGTTTGATCGACTTCTGTGGAGAGGGTCCGCCAGTCTTGGGCATCCCCTTCATGGGCGGTGGGCCGCCGGCGCCCTTGAACCCGGGTGCGGTCGCTTTCTTACTGGTTGGCTTAGTTTTCGCCACGGTGGACACCTTCACGTACTTGTAGTTCGAATCGTATCGCATCGAAGGAAGTAGCCGTTATTGCTTCAACCCTCGCCGGTGCCCACCTGGAGCGGCGGCAGGCGGAAGGGCGCGGTGAGTCTTGGGTAGAGCGCGCCAAAGGTGCTGGCCCCCACGAGTACGCCAGCAAGGGCCGCCAGCGCGTAGAGCTTGCCTTCGCCGATGTTGACGAGGATTGGGCCGGGGCACATGCCGGTGATCGACCAGCCGACGCCGAAGAGGATGCCGCCGTAGATGTTGCCGCGATGGCCGGGCTTTTTCTCGATGACGATGGGGCTGCCGTCGAGGGTCTTGCCGTAGCGCTTCAGGAGCCAGAGGCCTGGTGCCGTGAGGACGACGGCGGTGCCGATGATGCCGTAGAGCTGGAACTTTTCGAAGAGGAACATGCCCTGGATGTAGTTGTAGTCAGCCGCGCCTGAGCGGCTGAGGATGAAGCCGAAGAAGGCTCCCAGGGCGAGATAAAAGAGGGTCCAACGCGAGAGGTACTTCACAGGATCACCCGATAGATGAGGTTGGTGGTCAGGATGCCGGCCCCCATGAAGCTCACAGTCGAAACGAGGCTCGGAATCTCAAGGTTGGAGAGGCCGAAAATGCCGTGCCCACTGGTGCAGCCACCGGCTAAACGTGTGCCGAAGCCGACCAGCAGACCGCCGCCGAACATCCAGACGAGCTTCCCGGTGTGACTCCAACCGATCTCTGAATCGAAGCGGCCGAGCGCCCAGATCGGTTCCCAACCGCCGCCCAACACGGCTGAGAGGAAGCCGCCGATGACGAGGCCGCCGAGGAGCGGGAGCCGCCAATCGTTCGAGCCGGTGACAGACTTGCGGGTGAAGTACGGGGTGTGAACCACGAGCGAACAGATGTTTTCGAAGCCGGTGGAAACACCGAGGCGGCGGTTGCCCACATACAGCAGGGCGAGGGTGATGGCCGAGATACAGGCCCCGGCCACGGCCCAGTGGATGGGTGCGATGTCGTTGAGGATGAGGTGCATGAAACGCCCCAGGACGAGATGTGCCTAGGATGCGCCATTGCGCCAGATCGCGTCGCCCGGAGAACGCTAGTTAGCCTCCGGACCACCAGCGGCGGCCGTTGATCCGCGTGACGCCGCCCCAACCGGGATCGGGGAAGTGGGCGGCGCCCACCTTCCAACCTTCGGATTCGATGCGGTCGAGGAGCGCTACTCGGGTGGAGATGCCGAGGGGCTGGTCCGCATCGGAACCGAACGGGCGGCCGGGTTCGGTCACGTACATGGGGCTGTTCAGCACATCTCCGGCGATGACGAGGCCTTCGCCACGGGAGTGGATGACGAGGCTCATGTGACCAGCGGTGTGGCCGGGCGTCTCGAGGGCGGTGAGGCCGGGGGCTATCTCGGTCTCAGCCGTGAGCAGATCGAGTACTCCGGCCTCGCGAAGTGGCGCGACGAAGCGGGTGAAGTGCTTCGGTACGGTTTCGCGATCGGCGAAGAAATGCCAATCGCGGAGGTGGAGGATGTAGCGGGCGCGCGGGAAACGAGGGGCGCGCAGATCCTCATCGAATACCCACCCGACGTGGTCGGGGTGGGCGTGGGTGAGGAAGACCCGGGTGATGCTCTCGCGCTCGATGCCGGCCCGGGCGAGTTCGGCCATCAGTGCGCCGCGGATGCCCTGGTACCACGGATACGGCCCGACGCCGACGCCGCAATCGACGAGGGTGCGTTCGCCCGCGCTTTCGATGAGGAAGCACGTGTTGTGGATACGCCACTTGTGCTCGGGGCTGTGGAAGCCGCCGGGGGAGCGGCGGGCGTATGCCGCCCAATCGACGGGATCGCCGCCGTTGAGGTCGTCTGCCATGGGCCAGCCCTGCAATTCGGCGGCGCCATCGGGCAGCGACCAGACCGTGAACTCGCCAATCTGCGTCGACTCAGCCATCGCCGCGATCCTACACAGCGGGAGCCGAAGATTGGGGCGTCTTAGGTCGAGAGCATTTCCGCCTGGGCAACGAGTTGCTTTTGGAAGATCGACCGTGCCGTGTCGAGGAGGTCGAAGATCGCGGGTTCGGGAACCGAGTACCAGACGCTCGTGCCCTCACGCCGGGCCTCGACGATGCCGCGGGCGCGAAGAAGGGAGAGGTGCTGGGAGGCGTTCGCGGCTTCGATTCCGACTTGTTGCTGAATGTCGCCGACGGTGAGCGAACCTGCGGAGCGCAGCACTTCGAGGATGCGAATGCGAGCGGGATTCGCCAGCGCCCGAAAGAGGTCGGATTTGAAGTCCTGGAGGGTGGTTGCCATCACCGGAAGACTATCACCATTGTCCAGAATCTGCGAATGTTCGAATATACTGTTACTCGCACAGAGTGCCCCGGCACTCGCGCGCGTTTCGAGAGGTCTCGTGGAAGCTGCCCATTCAAGGTTCGCGGCGCCGAGTTTCGACGTCGCGACGATCCGCAAGAATGTCATTTCCGGCATCGTCGTGGGCATCATCGCGTTCCCGCTCTCGATCGCCCTGGCCGTGGCCGTCGGTGTCCCGCCGATCGCAGGGCTGTACACGGCCATCGTCGCCGGAGCAGTCGCCGCGATTTTCGGGGGTTCGCGTTTCAACATCACCGGACCGACGGCGGCGCTTGTCCCCGTCCTGAACCACGCGGTGATCACACACGGTGTTGGGGCACTACCCGTGTTGGCAGTGATGTCGGGCGTGCTGCTATTGGCGATGTCGCTCCTGCATGCCGGGCGGCTGGTCCGGTTCATCCCGGGCACGGTGGTGGTTGGCTTCACCGCCGGCATAGCGCTCTCGATTGCCTTCGGCCAGGTGAACAACCTGTTCGCGGTGGCGGGCACGGATGGATCGCTCGAGCATTTTCACGAACGGTTGTGGGACACCGTCCGGCACTTTGACTCGGTAGGTTGGCGAACCCCGGCGCTGGGCGCGCTCGGGCTGGCGACGCTGATTGCATGGCCGCGGTTACCAGCTCGCGTGAAAGCGATCCCTGGACCACTGGTGGTTGTGGTGTTCATCACCGCGATCGCCTGGGGGCTGGGGGCGGACGCACCGACGGTGAGCAGCAAGTACGGCGCCATTCCGCGGTCGCTCCCGCATCCCACAAGGGACTTCTGGAACCCCCAGTTGATGATCGACTTGCTGCCGCTGGCTGTTTCGGTGGCCATCCTTTCGGGAGTCGAATCGCTGCTGAGCGCGGTGGTGGCGGACGGGATGGCGAACAGCCCGGTTCGGCACGATTCGGACCTTGAGCTTCGCGGCCAAGGACTCGGGAATATCGTCGCGTCGATGTTCGGCGGAATCCCGGCCACGGCGGCCATCGCACGCACCGCGGCAGGCATTCGTCACGGCGCGACGAACCGGCTAAACGGCGTCGTGCATGCGCTGACAGTTGCGATCGGTGTGGTTGTCCTCGGCGGGCTGGCGGGGCACATCCCGATGACCGCGCTGGCCGCCATCCTGATCATCGTCGCCTGGAACATCGCGGAGGTGCCTGAGGTAGTGCGGCTGCTACGGCGGTCGGCCCGGAGTGACGCGTTCGTGCTGGTGTCGACGGCCGGCATCACGCTGTTCTTCGACCTTACCTACGCCATCGGCTTCGGCATCCTCGCCTCGATGGTGCTGCTTCTACGGCAACTGGTAAGGGTGCCGGCTGCGCAGCAACTGCTGCCGGACGCTTCGGGGCGAATCCGCCAGGTGACGCCTGAGCTTTCGGAACTGATGCAGTCCCGGCCGGACATCGCCTTTTTCAATGCGGAAGGGGTGCTTTCGTTCTACAGCGCCGCGGCGTTCGAATACGAGTTGCAGAGCGGCTACCACAGCCCGCTCATCCTGCGCATGAAGGACGTTCATCATATCGACGCTTCGGGGCTGATCACGCTGGAGGGAGTGATCGAGCACCGGCAACACGCGGGCGGCAGAATCATCCTGACGGCGATTCAGCCAGAGATGCGCACGACCCTGGAACGCTTCGGCATCCTGGAGAAGCTGGGTACTGAGAATGTCTTCGAGCACACCCGCGAGGCGATCTCCTCGATTGACGCTCCGGGAGGCCTCGCGCCTCATCCGGTAGCGGTAGCGATCCCGGGTTAGGGAGCTACCACGGTTCGCCGTCGAAGCGTTCGCGGTGGACAAAGTCCGCGACCGGCCGCCGCTTCAACTTCGAAAGTTGCTTCACCGGCTTCCCCATCGGGATGACAGCGCAAATCGCCATGTAATCGGGCAGGCCGAGCAGCGCCTTCACATTCGGTTCTTCCGCTATGGGCATCGTGGTCAGCGTGCCGCCGAGGCCTTCGTTGCGGGCCGCGAGGAGGATGTTCCAGGCGAGCGGATAGATCGATGCGCCGCTGGCGATACCAACGCGACTCAATAGCTGATCAATCGACGCGACCACCCGGAGGTCGACGCAGACGACGATTACGACGGGCGCTCGCCGCA
Source organism: bacterium (assembly GCA_039933735.1). Lineage (GTDB taxonomy): Bacteria > Chloroflexota > Dehalococcoidia > Tepidiformales > Tepidiformaceae > Amarobacter. The sequence goes on from JBDTNM010000007.1 coordinate 12,744, forward strand.
GCGGTTCGCTGAGCATAGGCGGCACCGGCGTGGCAGCGATTGTCTCGGCGGAGACTTTCGTTGGCACCCAGGTGTTCCACGGGTTCTCGCCTGCCTGGCCCTGGGCGGTGTATCGCCTTGCTGCAGTCTTCGCGAGTTCGGCCAGGCGGTCTTTGGTCGCTTGCTCACGGATGACAACGATGTGACCGCCCTGGCGGTTTCCGCCACTGGGTGCGAAGCGGGCGTTCTCGAAGATTCGGCTGAGGACTTCCTCGCTGACCGGTTCATCGGTGTATTCGCGCGCCGAAAACGTGGTGCGCATGACGTCGTAAAGTTCCATGGCGGGATTCTACTCAGTCCGCCCGCCATCGCAGCCGGGAGCCTTGACAGCTTCTGGCAGACTCGATGGACAACGCATCTCAGGAGACGATATGCCCTCGATTCAACTTCTCGTCGGTACTCGCAAGGGCGTGTTCACACTCTCCGGCTCGGCGGCACGGGATTCATGGAGCCTCGAAGGCCCGTTCGTCGCTGGCCTCGAAGTGAACCATGCGGTGCTCGACCCGCGAACCGGGATGAGCTACGCGACGGCGAATGACCCGTGGTTCGGCCCGGTAGTGCGTTACCGAGTAGCCGGGGACGAGACCTGGGTGGACGCGCGCAAGAGTCCGCGCTTTTCGGGTGACCCGCAGCCGAGCGTGGAGGGCGAAGAGCAGGTTCCCTGGTTCGCCCGGGAGTCGACCGTAATCGAGCGCGTGTGGGCGATTCAGCCGGGCCCTTCCGATCAGCCAGGCGTCATGTACGCAGGGGTGGCTCCGGCGGCGCTGTTCAGTTCTCGCGACGGCGGAGTGACGTGGCAGGAGAACGAGGCGCTGAGCAATCACCCCACCCGCCCGACGTGGGTTCCCGGCGCCGGCGGCATGGCGCTGCATTCGATCGTCCTGGACCCGGCGAACGCCAGCCGGATGTGGATCGCGATCTCGTCGGCGGGGGTGTTCCGCACCGAGGACGGTGGCAAGTCATGGGAGCCGACCTGCCAGGGCATTCGCAGCGAACAGGCTGAGTTCGACCCGAACATCCCGCTCTATCCCGAGCACGGCCAGTGTGTGCATCACGTGGAACACGCCGCTGGCGCGAACGACCGCCTGTACGCGCAGTCGCACCTCGGGACGTACCGGAGCGACAACGGCGGTGACTCGTGGGTCGACATCACGCCTGGCCTTCCGTCGCAGTTCGGGCTGGCGATGACCGTGCATCCGCACGATCCGGAAACCGCGTACGTGGTACCGCTCGTGGGTGGCGAGTTCCGATGCCCTCCGGGCGGACGCCTGGCCGTGTGGCGAACGAGAGACGCAGGGGCGAATTGGGCGCCTCTCTCGAACGGACTGCCCGAAGAGAACGCTTACATGGGCGTCTATCGACAATCGCTGTGTACTGACGTGATGGACCCGGCGGGGATTTACTTCGGGACGAACACGGGCCAGCTGTACGCGAGCGCGGACGAAGGCGAATCGTGGAAGTTGATCACACAGAACCTGCCGCCAATCGAGAGCGTGAGCGCCAACGTCTTGGACTGATCCCCGCGGTTCCGCGCTATAGTCCGGGCGACGCATTATCGGAGGCTTGAGATGGCATCGACCGACTACATGAAGCAAACCCTGGACTTTATCCACCGGGGATTCCGGGGAGCGCCCGCCGGGCTTTCCGATGAGCAACTTCACTTCGTGCCCGAAGGCCAATCGCATTCGATCGCGTGGTGCATGTGGCATGGCGCCCGGATCGAAGATCTGTTCTTCCAGCAGATTTTCCAGGGCAAGAAGAGTGAATGGGAGACTGGCGGCTGGGCCGAGAAAACCGGCCTCCCCGAGAAAGGTTTCGGCACCGGGCAATCGACGGAGGACGCGGCGACAGTCCATTTCGACTCGCTCGAAGCGTTCCAGGGCTACCAGGCAAAGGTCGCCGAGCTCGCGCTCGACTTCCTCGGTTCGCTCGACGACGAAGGCCTCAAGCGCGAAGTGAAACTCGGTGAGAAGACCGAGACGATCGGGGAATCGATCAACCTCCACCTCGTGATCCACCTCAACGGCCATCGGGGTGAGGTGAACCTTTTGCGGGGCATGCAGGGCTTCGAGCCGGTGCTGCTCAACCAGGGTGGCTAGGAATTCAACGAGCGCTTCCGAGGCAGGCCGACGCGATTGAGCCGAACACTGTTGCGTGATACCTTCAACGTTCGTGCCGGGAGTCCGGTCCTTCCTCGGAAGGACAAACCCATCGCCCGGCTTTGAGGATCCATTTGAGGGAATATGAATTGACGGTGGTCTATGACCTGTCCGTCGCAGAAGCGGGTGGCCCCGACGCCGGCCCGCAACGTCTGACCACGCTGATCGAAGGCCGCGGCGGCAAAATGCTGAAAGTCGACCACTGGGGCCGACGGCGCATGGCCTATCCGATCAACCGGGCGCTTGATGGCGATTACATCGTCACTCGCGTCGAACTCGATCCGACGAGCGTCGCGGGGCTGGAAGCGGCGTTGAAGATCGACGAGCGCGTCTTCCGGCACCTGGTGGTGCGGGCCGACGAGTTGCCGCTGCCGCCTCCTCCGCGCGAACCGCGTGAAGCACGCCCGATGCCAGGCGATGCCCCGGTGGCAGCCGCTGAAGCACCGGTCGCCGTTGCTGCCGCCGAGGCGCCAGTCGCTCCCGCCGCCGAAGCACCCGCTGCCGAAGTCGCGGAGGCACCTGTTGCCGAAGCACCCGCTGCCGCTCCTGAACCGATCGACATAGCGGTCGAAATCGCAAAGGCACAGGTCGATCCTGAGCCAGAACCCGTGGCCGAACCGGCAATCGCCGAAACACCGGCTGAAGCAGCGACCGAGGAATAAGGAAGACCCGCCATGGCGAACCTGAACAAAGTGATGCTTATTGGTAACGCCGGCAAAGATGCCGAGCTGCGCTACATGGCCACGGGCACTCCCCAGTGCAAGTTCTCGCTCGCCGTGAACAGCAACCGCCGCAACCAGACCACCAACGAATGGGAGACCACGACGGAGTGGTTCAACATCCTGATCTGGGGCGATACGGCGGAGCGAGTTTCGCAGTACATCACCAAGGGCAAGTCGGTTTACGTCGAAGGACGTTTGCAGACGCGCACCTGGGACGACGACCAGGGCCAAAAGCACTACATGACCGAGGTTGTCGCACAGACGGTGCAGCTTCTCGACCGGCGCGAAGGCGGCGGCGAGGGTGGCGGCCAATCGCGCGGCAGCGGCGGTGGCGACGATTGGGGCAATGGCGCTCCGTCGCGGCCTCCTCGACAGGCCGGCGGTGGCTTCAGCCGCGGCGGCGATGTGGAGCCCGACGACCTGCCCTTCGAATAACGAACTACCGGCGAGCTTCACAACTCGCCTCAACATCCCCGGTCCTTCAGATCGAAGGACAGACCCATCGGGAGGAATAGAACAATGGCTTCAGAAGAACGATCCGAGCGACCAGAACGGTCCGAAGGCGGCGACCGCCCGGCACGCCCGCAGCGCCCGCGTTACGGCGGCCGCCGTAAGGTTTGCCGATTCTGCGTTGAGCACATGAACGGCGCGGATTACAAGGACATTGGCCGCCTGCGTATGTATATCAGCGACCGCGGCAAGATTGAGCCCCGGCGCAAGACGGGCACCTGCCTGAAGCACCAGCGGCTGGTGTGCACGGCGATCAAGCGCGCACGGCACCTTGCCCTGCTGCCCTATACCCTTGCCCACGTGCGCCAGACCGGGGTCTTCCCGATTCGCGGTTAGGCTTGGCGCGGGGCTCTTCGCGCCCCGTTAAGGAGAGCAATGGCCCGTCGTGATCGAACTACTGGCCTGCCCCGCGCGCGGGGACGCCAGGCTGCAAAAGCCCAATCTCGATTCGGAGAGCGCGAACAGCGGCTGACGATGTTGGCTGGCGCCTCGTTGCTCGTCGTGTTTCTTGTTGGCCTGTTCGGCTGGCGACTGTACGACCAGCACGTTCGGCAACCGAACAAGACCATCCTCGCGGTGGCCGGCCAGAAGTATTCGCTGCGCTATTACTCAGACCGCATCTTCCTCGCGGCCACGCAGCAATCGGGTTCGGGAACGAACATCAGCATCCTCCAACAGACGGTGCTGACGGACCTCGAGAACGAGGGCATCGCGATCGCGGTTGCCAAAGAGAAGGGCATCAGCGTCAACGACGAAGAGATCACGGCCGAGATCGCATCCCAACTCGGGGTGCCGGTGGGCGGAGCGGGAAGCTCGTTCGATACGCTTTATCGTCAGCGTCTGAGTTCGGTGAAGATGAGCGACGGCGCCTATCGCCGCTATACCGAAGCCCAGGTCTACCAACAGAAGCTGAGCAAGTCGTACCAGGACGAATTGGGCGACAAGAGCGAACTGGTGACGCTGCGCACGGTGGTCAGCGGCAGCAAAGCTGATGCAGACATCGTTCTTGCGCTGGCCCAGACGAATGCGGACTTCGGTTCGATTGCGCAGACGCAATCCACTGACCTGACTTCGCGCCAGCAAGACGGACTGATGGACGCGGAGCCGACGCGACTGCTCCCAGACGCGGTGCGCACTGCGATTGGCGATAAGACAGCCGGAGCCGAAATCTTTGGGCCGGTGCAGGTATCGACCAACTGGTGGGTGTTCAAAATCGAAGGCCGCGACCCGAACGGAACGTTTTCGGAAACGCAGCGGAGCCAGTTGGGCACGCTCGCATTGCAGGACGCGGTGAAGGCCAAGCGTTCGCAGGTCAAAATCGACCGGAACCTGAACTCCTCGGACTATACGTGGGCGAATGACCACGCAGGGAAGTGACCAGCCCGGGCGGGAGATAGGCGTCGGCCTGATTGGGCTCGGCGTAGTGGGCGGCGGGGTAGCCCGCGCCCTGATGGAGCGGCGGGATTACTTCGCCCGGCAGGTGGGTGCGCCACTGATCGTGCGCAGAGCGGCCGTCCGCGATCTCTCGAAGCCGCGGACGGTGGATTTGCCTGCGGGCATCCTCACAGCCGATGTCCAGGAAGTCATCAATGACCCCGCAATCGACATCATTGTCGAAGTAATCGGCGGCGAGCAGCCGGCCGGCAGCTTCATCCGGGCGGCCCTCCAGGCCGGGAAACACGTGGTCACCGCCAACAAGGAACTGATGGCGAAGAGCGGCCCGGAATTGTTGGCGGAGGCGCATGCGCGCGGGCTGGACATCATGTTCGAAGCCAGCGTGGGTGGCGGTATCCCGCTGATTGCGCCGTTCCGGCGGGACCTGCTGGCGAACCGAATTACCTCTATCCGGGCGATCATCAACGGCACGACGAACTACATCCTGACCGACCTGGCGCGCGCCGGGGCAGTCGGCCACGCGCTTCGAGCCCAGGGGATCGAGCCACCGGCGGGCGCAGGCTTCGCGGAGGCACTCGCCGAAGCGCAACGTCTCGGCTATGCCGAGCCAGACCCGACGAACGACGTCGAAGGCTACGACGCGGCTTACAAGCTGGCGATCATGGCGACGCTCGGGTTCCGCAGCCGCGTGCGCCCGGAGCAGATCGACACCACGGGAATCACCCGGCTCGACGCACGAGACTTCCAGTACGCCCAGGAGCTGGGCTACGTGATCAAATTGCTGGCGATTGCGCAGCGTATCGACGGCGGCATCGTGGCCCGAGTCGGCCCGGCATTCTTGCCCCAGTCCGAGCCTCTCTCGAAGGTCGACGGGGTCTATAACGCGGTGCAAATCGAAGGCGACCTGACCGGGACGGTAATGTTCCAGGGACGCGGCGCCGGCGCTGAACCGACGAGCTCAGCGGTGGTCGCGGATCTGCTTGACCTCTCGCATGCGATTGTCCTCGGCGGTCGTGAGCGCAAGTACTGGGGTCCCGAGGGCGACGTGCCTGTGCTCGGATTGGAGCACCTGGAGACGCGCTACTATGTGAGAGTGACTGTTTCCGATCGCCCCGGAGTGCTCGCCCAAATCGCGCAGACGCTTGGGGATAACGCTGTGAGCATCGCGGCCGTTACCCAGAAGGAAGTTGACGCTTCGCTCCAGACGGCGGAACTGGTGATCATGACTCACCGGGCGAGGGAGGGCGCGATGCGCGCCGCGATCCGCGCTATCGAGGCCTTGCCGGTGGTGACCCAGGTGTCCACGTTCTTGCGCGTGGAGGGCTAAATGGCTGGAGAGTCATCCCAGGCCGAGGCAATCGGCGAGATCATCACCTGGCTCGAGCAGCAGATTCGAACGGGCCGCGAAGAGCAGCTCCGCCAACTCTCACAGCTCGATCAGCTTCGAAGGCAGATCCACGACCTTTCCGAAGAGATGAACGAAGCGCAGCGGGCCGTGCGCGAGATCGACCCGAAACTCGCGCCGTTCAAGGGGCTCCCGGAGAAGATTCGCTCGCTCGACGAAAGCACTGAGCACATCCGCCAGGGGATCACGGGAAACAAAGCAGAGGTCGACAATGCCCTGCGACTGCTGCGGGCAGAAGCGGACTACGACCGGCAGGAGCGCGGAGAAGCTCTCCGCCGCATTGATACGGCGACGAGCCAACTGGGGCTCGTGCTGGCGGACGTTGCCCAGGTGCAGCACCAGGCGGCGCAGGTCAGCCAGATCACGCAGACACTGCTGGAACGCCAACGCGAGGTGGAAGCCGAAGTCGAACAGTTCGGCCTCCGCCTGGACCGCAGCATCGAAGTGAACCGCGACCTGGAAGAGCGGATCAAAGTGGTGGTGCTCGGCGACCTCGATGACCGGTTTGAGGTGGTGTACGAACGGCTCCAGGTGGTCGGCGAGATGGTGAAGCGGAACGAAGACATGATTGCCGGCGTTGTGAACGAACGGAACCTCCGCCAGGAACTGATCGACGAGCTTTCGGTCTGGCGGCAGGAGCACAGCCGGATTGATGGCAGGTTGAACGTACTCGAAGAGCTCACCGACAAAGTGGTTGCCCAGATCGACAAGGTCCATGGGGAAGTGACGTTGCTCGAGGGCCGCCATTCGGGCCTGGGCGAGCGTGTTTCGAACATCCGCAAAGACATCGCGGAGGTCGTCGATCACGTGCGCGAAGAGTTCGGCAAGTACAACGCGATGGTGGAAAAGCAGCGACGCAAGCAGATCGCGGTCCTCGAACAGGAGCTGCGGGAATCGAAGTTCCACGCGTTCCGGCCGCCGGAGGAACCGTGAACAGGCCCGAACCCCGGGGAGTGCTCTATCGATGGGCGTCTGTGTTGCCGCTCACCGAAAAGACACCGCGAATCACGCTCGGTGAGGGCGACACGCCGCTCGTGCGCTCGGCCAGCATCGAACGTGAATGCGGCCTCGATGAACTGTGGTTCAAGCTCGAGAGTTGCAATCCCACCGGGTCGTTCAAGGACCGGGGAATGGTCGTCGCTGTCGCCAAAGCGTTGGAATCGGGCGCGAAAGCGATCATGTGCGCGAGCACGGGTAACACGAGTGCCAGCGCGGCCGCGTATGCGGCGAAATGCGGAATCGATTGCTTCGTGCTGGTACCGGGCGGGAAGGTAGCCGCCGGCAAAATGGCGCAGGCCGTTGCCTACGGGAGCCGCATCATCGAGATCGATGGCAACTTCGACGCGGCGCTGAACGCTGCACGAGAACTAACGGCCAAGCACCCGGTCGCGCTCGTGAATTCAGTGAATCCGCATCGGATCCAGGGCCAGAAGACGGCTGCCTACGAGATTTGTGAATCGCTCGGGGATGCACCCGATATCCTCGCCATTCCAGTGGGGAACGCAGGAAACATCACTGCTTACTGGAAGGGTTTTGGAGAGTGCGCCGAGAGTGACCTTTCGACGCTGCATCCGATGATGTACGGCTTTCAGGCTGCTGGAGCAGCGCCGCTCGTGAGCGGAGCGGCGATCGCCGAACCGCAGACGATCGCTACGGCGATCCGCATCGGCAACCCGGCGAGCTGGTCGGGCGCAACGAGCGCTCGCGACGAAAGCAACGGGCTGATCGAAGCGGTGACCGACGACGAGATCCTCGAGGCATACCGGCTGCTCGCGGGCAAGGAAGGCCTGTTTGTCGAGCCGGCGAGCGCTGCCAGCGTGGCGGGGCTCTTGAAGAAAGGCCGGGCGGGCGCGATTCGCGGTGGACGCGCCGTGGCAATCCTCACCGGGAACGGCCTGAAGGACCCCGAGACCGCTATCTCCCAGTACGTACCGAACATCGTGAAGGCTTCGGCGACTGTCGAAGGAGTTGAACGCGCCCTGGGCTGGTAAGCGTGGGCGACGACTTCCGTTTTTAGGCGGGCGATGCGGGCGGTAGCTGGGCCGGTAGCGGTAGCAGCAGTTCGAAAGTTGTCCCCGTGCCGCTGATGGAATCGGCTCGGATAGCGCCGAGATGGCCGCGGACGATCCCGAGCACGGCCGCCAGCCCGAGACCGCGGCCCGTGAACTTCGTACTGAAGAACGGCTCGAAGACCTTTGCCAGGGTTGACGGATCCATGCCGCAGCCGGTATCGGAAACTTTGAGGAAGACGAACTCGCCGGGGACGGCATCTCCGCCATGCGTCGCCTGCAGTTCTTCGGCCGTGACGGTCCGGGTCCCCGTCTCCAACCGGATCTCCCCGGGAGAATCGCCGATAGCTTCCCCCGCGTTGATTACGAGGTTCATGATGATCTGGCGAAGCTGAGTCGCGTCGGCCTCAATCACCGGCAAGGTCTCGCTGAGGGAGAACTCGATAACCACGGATCCCGGCAAGGACACCGAAACGAGGTGGGCTGTCTCCCTTGCGAGCACGGAGAGGTTGAGACGCTCGACGACGAAGCGTCCCTTGCCTGAATACGCGAGCATCTGGCGGGCGAGGTCAGCGGCGCGTTGCGAGGCGGTCTCGATTTCGGCGAGGAAGGTCGCCGCATTTGAGCCAGGATCGACTTCGGACATCGCCATGCCGGCGTTGCCCATAATGGTCACGAGCAGGTTATTGAAGTCGTGCGCGATGCCGCCGGCGAGGACGCCGAGCGACTCCAACTTCTGGGTTTCCAGCAGTTTTCGCTCAAGCGCGAGCCGTTCATCCGCGGCGATCCTACGCTCGGTGACATCGCGCATGATCACCTGGATGACGGGTTTGCCGGAGTAGCGCGCGGGGGCGAGCGAAAGTTCGACATCGGCTTCGCGTTCGGCGAAGACGAAAAAGCGTGGGCCGGAAGACTGCAGCGTTTCACCGGCGAGCACCCTCGCGATCACTTGCTGGTATGCCGACCGCTCCATGCCGCCGAACATCGTCCAGGGGTCGATGCCGACGACTTCTTCGGGTGATTCGAAGCCGAGCATAGTCGCGGCCGCCTGGTTCGAGTAAATGACGGTCGCGCCATCGTGGACGAAGATGGCGTCGGGAGCGTTCTCGACGAGGCTGCGGTAGCGCTCTTCGCTCTCGCGCAAGGCGCGTTCGGCATCGCGCCGCTCGGTGATGTCTCGCATCACGGTTTGGGTCGCAGTCTGACCGTCGATGGTGGTGGCGCTCGAACCCATCTCAACCGTGAGTTCCCGTCCGTCGAGCCGCACGAGGCGCGCTTCGACGAACCGCGGAGTGTCGAAGTCTCGTTCCATGGCCGCGAGCATCACGGTTCGGTGATCGTCCGGATGCACGAAGGCAAAGACGTTTTTGCCGACGATCTCGTCGTTCGAGAGATTCACGAGGCGTAGTGCCGCCGCGTTGGCGTACCTGATGACTCCGCCGACGTGAACCGCGATGGCGTTTGGCGAAAGTTCGACGAGACGGCGATAGCGTTCTTCGCTTTCACGCATCGTCTGTTCCGCTTGTACACGTTCGGTGACATCGCGAAAGAACCAGACACGGCCCTGGGCCGTCTCGGCCTGACCGAAGGGTGCCGAGTGAACATCGATCCGGCGGCCATCCAGCAATTCCACCAGAAACCCGAAGGGTTCGGACGGGTGTTCGTAGGCCGAATCTACCTGTGCGAGGATCGCCGAAGGATCTTTGAGCTGATTGGCGAGGTACGGCGTGCGGACGCCCCGGCCAGCGTCGGCCTGTTCAGCCGATAGCCCCCAGAGTTCGAGGTAATTCTGGTTGAAGGAAATCGTTTCGCCGGTGGCCGAGACCACGAGCACGCCGTCGGGCGTTGTCTCCTGCTGGGCGCGGAGCATGGCGGACAGGCGAGCCAATTCGCTGCCTGCGAAACCTTCGGTTGTCGAGACGACGCGCGATGCGAAGAAGACTTCGCCGTCCGACTCACCGTGAAGGCGTCCGCCGTCAGTGGTGACCCGTACCCAGCTGCCGTTGGCGTGCTTCAAGCGGAAGGGAATTGCGCCCTTGGCTCCCTCGCCGTCGTAGGTGTCGCTCAGGGCGAGGGCGGCCGTTGCCCGATCATCCGGATGAACGAGTTCGAGCACTGGCGAACCCAGGAGTACTTCGGGGGGCGTGCCAAGGTGTTCCAGGTGCACGCCGTTTGCGTACTGAATCAGTCCGTCGGCATCGACGATTGCGATCAGGTCCGGCGAGTGTTCAACGATTCGCCGGAAAGCTTCCAAGTTCACGAGTTCTCACTGGCCGGATTCAAGAATCGGCATCCTGAGTATCGTCCTCGAATTGGTGGTGAACGGGAGCAAACGCAGATCCGCCGGTGAAGATCAGGGTTTCCCCCTACCGATGGGTAAATACCGCGCATTCTTCAGCAGGTTCGCTCACGACAACGTCACCTGGTTCTTCGCGTATCCTGAATTCATGGCAGAGCAGTACGCCGCGACAGATAAACGCACAGGGCTGGAAGTAGCAGTTACGGGCGATTTCCCGCCGCACCACGACGACCGCATCCGCATCGCCCGGACTACGACGCTCTTCACCCGACTGATGTCGACGATCCTGGCTACTGAGAACGAATCCGAACGGCGCGAGCGCTTCCATGCCGTGGAGACGCAGCTCGAACTGGCCGAGGCGCTGATTCGGCAGGACATGGAAGAAGTGCAGCGGCTGATGAAAACGACGCTCGAAAAGATGGGCATCACGGCCGACCAGATGGATGAAATGGCGAAGAAAATCCTGGAGCAGCTACGTGACGGGGGAGGAGACTTCCCTGATTTCCCGTTGCCGCCACCGGCTCCGCCCTCAGACGACTAGCTGACGCTCGTGGCCGACAGTGCTTCGTACGCAATCAGCATTTCGAGGCCCATTTTGCGGAGGTCCGGTTCTGCAGCATCCGGCCTCAGTGCCCCCGCGACTTGTTTCCATAAGTCTAGAACCGACTCCAACTGATCCCGGTGCCGCAGGGCGTAGCTCGCTGCTACACGACTGAAGGCGGCGGCAAGTGCAGCTTCGGATGTGTCCTCCGCGCGAGTCGCTTCCCAGGCGATGCTGGTGCCGAGGTGGTCCCACGGCCAGGCGATAACGGCGTTGTTGCGGTCGGCGAGGGACGTTTTGAAGCCATCGGCGGTGCGCTTCATGAGGACCGCGGCCGCGGCGCGGTCAGCCGAAGTCTCGTCTGCCGGGTCGCCGAGGCATTCGGGACGTGCGTGGGCCGCGCCGAGGAAGATGGAGCCGGCCTTTGCACAGATTCGTTCCACTTCGGAAAACGGCAAGTCCGCGAGCGACTTGCCACCCGCGAATTGGGCCAATAGCCAGGCCGCAAACCGCGCCCTTTCGGGTGTGACGGGAACGGGAGGGCGCCGATGGAAGACTTTCACTCAGCCATCATCGGCAATCCCCTCCCGAAGCCACAATCAGGCGATACCCTCCCGACCGGAAAGCACAAGCGTCGCTGTCTTCACGCGCAGGAGCGGCGAAAACGTAAGGACGGCGACGGAGAGATACATGATCCCAACCGCAACGAAGAGTGTTTCGCGAAAGCCGATCAGCGACCCCAGGATTCCTCCGAGCGCGGTTCCGACGAGCGCAAATCCGAAATTCAACAAGCGGAAGTTCGAAAACATACGACCCTGGAGCCGTTCCGCGACGATACCCTGGCGCAACGAGACATCGTGAATTTCGAACAGCGCCCAGAACGGATCGACGACGATCTGGTTCGCGACCAGGAAGGCAATGCCCAGGGCGGTGTTGCCTGTGCAAAGGGGCATGAAGAGAGCGCCGGTCGCCCGCATGAATGACGAGACCGCGAGCGTTGGGCCAACACCGCCGAAGAAGAGCGTTCCGCGGTTGGCGAGGTACGCCCCGCCGAGCGAAGTCACTCCACCGACGGCGAAAATCAGCCCGAGGACGCCCGGGCTGAAGCCGAGTTCCTTGTTCAGGTAGAGCAAGAAGACGGTGGTCAGGGTCTTCTCGGCCAATGCCTGCAGCGATTCCGCCATCGCGAGGGTGCGCAGAATCGGATCGCGCATCACGAGGTGGGCGCCTTCGCGCGCCTCGCGCCAGAAGTGTTCGGACTCGTGGTCCCGGACGATCTCCACTTCCGGTTGCTTGATTCGCCAGACGAAGTAGGCGGAAACGACGAATGAGGTGGCATCGATTGCGATAGCGCCGGGGGCCTTCAGCAGCTGCACAAGCCAGCCGCTGAGGCCGAAGCTCGCAACTTCCGCGACCGATGATGTTCCGGCGAGCTTGGCGTTGCCTTCGACCAGTTCTTCGCTCTCGACGAGTGTCGGCAGGTAACTCTGGTAGGCCGCCTGGAAGAAGACGCCGAGACCGCTTGTGACGGCGGAGACGGCGAAGAGCTGCCAGATGGTGAGCCAACCGAAGACGGCGGCGATGGGCACGCTAAAGAGCGCGATGGCCCGGCCCAGGTCGCTGATGATGAGAATCGGCCGCCGTCTCAGGCGATCGACCCAGACGCCCGCGAAGGGGCTCGCGAGGAAGCCGGGTACGAGCTGGCAGGCGCCGAGGACGGCGACTTCGGCTGGCGTGGCATCAAGGAATTCGATGGCGGTGAAGGCGAGGGCGATATACCCGATGAGCGAGCCGAAGGTTGAGGTGGTTGTACCCGCCCAGAGGCGAACAAAATCGGGATGGGCCCAGAGCCCTGTGAAGAAACGCGAACGCATAGAAGAAGTACTCGGTGTGCTTTCAGCCCATCGCGGGCGGACGGCGCCGACGGCATCCACGCGAACAGCCGCCCGGCGCCACCGGGCGGAGAGAACCGGGACTCACCCGGTTCGTCGCGCGGCCTTTATGCCGCGGCGGTGCTGAGGATAGTGCGTTCGCAGACCTTCATTACACGACCTCGTCAGCAAATAGTAGCCGACAGATCGCGTTGACGCCGCCGCCACCTGACGTTGTTTGCGCCCAGTGGTACCGTCAGATTCCGAAGAGGGACGAGGAAAACATGCGGGTATCAGTCCTCGGGAACAGCGACACCACCGGCCAGAAGCTCGCTCCGGGCGAAACTTCGTGGCCGGTGCTCGTGCAGCAGCGTCTCTCCGAGGAGTTGAAGCGCGACGTCGTGGTCGATAGCTGGCGGTTCGCGCCCTACCGGCCAGGGGCGGTCGAATTTGCCATGAACCTCGTGCTGGAGGCGCAGCCAGACGTCGTGGTCTACCCGCTGGCGACTTACTGGTGCGCGTTCACGACAGTGCAATCACGAGTCGAGCAACGTTTCGGCAAGCGCGTGGCGCGGCTCACCTCGCGGGCGGAAGGGACGTATGTGCGGCGATTCGAACACACCGGCGCCGAGCGGAAGCCGATCCGGGCGACGGTCGCGCGGCGCCTTGCCCGGAGGATGGTTGGCGCTGCCCCGATCCTCTCCTACGAACGCTACATCGCCACCGTGAGCGAGGTGATCCGGCAGCTGGCGCAACTCGAAAACACGCAGGTCCTGATCATGGGTGACCACCACTTCAACCAGACTGCCCGCGAACAGATGCCCCAACTTGAGCGCACTATCGCGAAGGTCGAAGCGGCCATCCAGCCGCTCGTGACCGAGCGAAGGATGCTCTGGGGAAGCGTCGAAGAGGCGCTGCTCGTCGGGGGCAACCGGGACGAGATGGTCATGGGCGATTGCGTACACATCACTGCTGAGGGCCACGCGCGAATGGCGCGAGCGCTCTTGCCGGTGTTGAGCCGGCTCGCTCTGCCGGTGTAGCGGACCAGTGGCGATGCCAGGTGGTTCATGGGTTCGGACAAACGCCTCCCGACGCCGGTCAACCTGCGTAGACTCCCAACCACCAACCCGGGGAGCCAGTGCCCATGCAATCGAACTTCGTCCAGACCCGCGACCTGCGGATGCACTACCTGCAGGAAGGCACGGGCGAGCCGGTCATTTTCATCCACGGCTTCCCCGAGACTTCGTACGAGTGGCGCCACCAGTTCGCGCATTTCGCAGACAAGTACGCGTGCTTTGCCCCCGACCTACGGGGTTTCGGTGAGACCGAGAAGCCGGGCCTGCGCGTGAGCCGCCAGATCCTGGCTCAAGACATCGTCAACTTCATGGACGCACTGGGCATCGAAAAGGCCAGGGTGGTGGCGCACGACTGGGGCGGGATTGTGGCATTCAAGCTGGCTATCGATTGGCCGGACCGCGTCAGCCGGCTCGCGTTGCTGGACACGTTGTGCACGGTTTGGACGCCCGGCGGGGTACACGGTTACTGGTTCAAGGCCGCTCCGTACCCAGAGGAGTTCTTCGCGAAATATCACGCCGAGTTCATTGAGACCGTTTGCGGAGTGGCACCGTCCAACCCAGTGCCGGGGCGCCCCTATTCCCCGTGGCAGGGTGGAGGCGGCGGTCGGCCAACTTGGGCGACGGCGGACGACCTCGCACATTACCAGAAGGCGTTCGCGGATCCGATGAGCCACTTCCACGCGATTTCGTACTACCGATACGCGCTGCCGTTTCACATCGTCCACCCGGATCCGACGGCGAGTCATGGCGAGCGCTTTGAGTTCCTCGACGAGCGCAAGGTTTCGGAGATGTGGAACCACCCCGATGGCTTGGAGAAGCACCCTCTCTACGTGAACTTTATGGACTACGGCCCAGAGGACCGCCACAAGACCTTCCCGAACCCGACGCTGTGGATGTTCGGTTCGTACCTCTCGCGGTCACGTGGGACGGATCCAACGGGCCGCCCCGAAGGCTGGATCCCGACTGGTAATCCGTTCTCGGACCAGTTCAGCCGGTACTTCCCGGATCTGCGTGCCCGTTCGGTGGACGCGGGCCATTTTTTCCCGGAGGAGGCGCCCGCGATGACGAACGAGACGCTGGAGGCCTTCCTCGGTGGAAGGATCTGAAGCCTTCTCCGCTTGTGTCTCGCCGTGGTGTATTCCCCGTGTAACCGCGAGACATAGGGGATAAATTCGTATGAAAACAGGGAGAATCCCCTACTCCCAGCTTCCGGTAGCGGTTGCTTTAGTGCGAAAACGCGGTGGTATGCTGTGTTTTCGGTGCAGGCGGGGGCTCTCCGGAATACCCGGAGGGATGCATTGCCCTCAGGCTCTCCGTGTCCATTCCTTGTAGAAAAGGACGGTCCGATTTGACCGAACCCCTCCAGGTTGGCCAGTTTGCCATCGTCGATGGTGAGCCGGTCGACCGGGGGCCTAACGCCGGTGTATTCCACGGCAAGGGTCCCACCGACGACCGCGCAGAGCTGTTCGTGCTCGCCGAAGGCACGACGCCAGCAGGCGAAGCCTTCGCTGGACACGTGATCTCCGCGCTCGGTCAGTCGTTTGGCACGCTCGATATGAGCCTGACGGGCGCGCTTCGCCGGCTTTATGTGGAATCTGAGCGCTCGCTCCAGGACTGGAATCGCAAAAGCATTGCCCAGCATCGGGTCTCCATTGGCCTGACTGCGTTTGGGCGCCGGGGCGGCCAGGCAGTGCTCGCCCAGGCAGGGCCTTCGGCCGCCTACCACCTCCACAACGGCGAAGTGACGCCGTATTTCGCCGAGTTCGAACACGCGACCGCCATCGGTTCCGGACCTGTACAGCCACAACTCACGCGCCTGCCCTTCGATGATGGCGACCGGCTGCTCATGATTTCGAGTGCCGCATTGAACGAATTGGACGAAGAGTTGCTGGTCGGGATTCTGCAGCTACCTGCCGAGCAGGTGCTCCCGGACCTCTACCGGCGGGTGGTCGGCCTTCGCCAGGTCACCGTGATCCTGGTCACCGGGCCAGTTGGCAATCACGCCGCGCCTGAACTCGAAGATGAAGACGCCGAGGATGCGTACGTTATCGATGCGACGCTGAAATCGGGCGCGTCAGAGGACGATACCTATCAGCCGAGCCTCTTCATTGATGACGAGGCGGATACGGTGGTTTCGGAGGCGCGGGCGCAGCTGATGGAAGTGATGCCGCGGCGCAGCATCGACGCGATAGTCCCCAGCTTCATTACCGAAGCGCCGGCTCCGCTGTTGCGCGTCGCTGGTGATTCGAGCACTTCGTTGAACCGAATTGCGGCCGAGGGCCAGGCCCGAGCGGCGCGTTCGCGTGCTGCCGTGGCGACGATTTCTGCTGAAGCCCCGACGCCTCAAGCGCCACCTCGGCCTGCCTGGCGAAACGCCGAGTTGCAGCCGATGGGATCCCCGGCGCAGGGGCTGATCAACGGCAATGTGAGCACCTATGGCCGGCGGAATGACTTTGCGGGACATATCGACCAGCCGCAGAACGCGAATGGCGGGAATCGTCCGCGCAAAGCCCAGAGCTTTTCCCGAGGGCTTGTTTCTTCGGGGCCTCCACCGGCACGCCCGGAGCTGCTCAGCGAGGACCTTCCGCTGGTCGACACCATGGCCACCGTTACTCGAACGCGAAACTCAACCAGCCGTCCGTTGGCCGACACGCTGGCGAATGAATCCGGTGCGGCAATGGCCGGTGGCGCTCCGCTTATCCGGCCCCGCAACAACATGGGCGGGCGCTGGAAGGGAAGCGGCTCATTTGGCGGGCGCACCTCGATGGGGACGCAGTTGCCGCCTACGTGGATGGTGATCATGGGCGCGCTCGCGGTGCTCATCGTGATCGCCGGGATTGTGACGATCCCGCGGATGATCGGTGATGACAACCATGCGAGGGTCACTTCGCTGATCGACGGCGCGCAGCAGCGTATTACGGCCGCGTCTTCGAAAGCAGATGCCGGGGAGAAGCGACAGATGCTGACCGAAGCCCAGGCGATGCTGCTCGAAGCGCGCGACCTCGGAGGTTCGTCGCAGGCGGACCAGCTCATCAGCCAGGTAGCGGCCACTCTGACGATCATCGACAACGTGAAAACGCCGCAGGCCGTCGAGACCGTCGCCTCGCTCCAACAGTTCGGTTCGAAGCCGGTGGCCGTCTCGCGGATGGTGATCGGTGGCGATGCGGCGTTCCTGCTAGATGTGAACTCCTCGCAGGTGGTGCGGGTGCCGCTCAACGGAAGTGAACCGAGCGGTGTGTTCAATGAAAACAAGGATGCGAAACAGGCGAAGCCTGTGGCACTCGCGCAGTTGGACCAAAGCGACCAGGGCGGGCCGGTCCTCTTGATCGCGGATGCGTCGAACCGGCTGTGGGCGTATTCCGCAGGCGGTGGCGTGCGCGCGCTCGCGTTTGCCCCTCCGGCGAACCTGACAATCAGCGACATTGCGGTGTTCGGCCCGGATCTCTACGTGCTCGACGCGAGCCAGGCGACGATCTACCGGTTCAGCCAATCCGCCGATGGCTTCCCGAACGCGCCGACCAAGGCGATGACAAGCAGCGAGCTGAGCGGCGCTCGCCGGCTCATGGTCGATGGCGAATTCATCACTTCTGACGCGAACGGCACCGTCCATCGATTTCTGAATGGCCAGGTCGCGCTCACGCTCTCAGAGGCGGGCATCGACAAGCGCCTCTTGGCGCCGGAGACGGCCCAGGCAATTTCCAAAACGGAGCTCGCCATGCTTGATTCGGCGAACGACCGCATCGTCATCCTGACACGCGACGGAACGTTCGACCGGCAGTACAAGCATGCGGACTTCGCGGGCGCGAGTGCCTTCGCGATTCGCGATGGCCAGGCGTACGTCTACAGCGGCTCGTCGCTCCGGCGGGTTACGTTCTAGTCCGAAGAATTCGGTAAATGAGCCTCGTGCGGTCTTACCCGTCGAAGATGGGCGTGGCATACTAAACTTCTCGTGACGCAGACTTCGACCGCCGAAATAGCAGATTTGGGAAGTTCACTTCCGATCACGATTCCCAGCCCGAGCCGCAGCCGCGTGGTGCGGTGGGCGTACCTCTCTGTGGGAACGCTGCTGGTTGGGGTGGGAATTCTCGGCATCTTCTTGCCGCTGCTACCTTCAACGGTGTTCTTTCTCATGGCACTGGGTTGCTACGGCAAGAGTTCGCCTTCGGCCTACCGCTGGATGACGACGAACCGGCTGTTTGGGCGGCAGCTTCGCAACTATCGCGAAGAAAAAGGGGCCACGATTTCAACCAAGGTTGTTTCGCTGGCTTCGCTTTGGATCGGCATTGGAGCGAGCGAGTACTTCATCGATAACCTCTGGGTCCGGCTGCTACTCGTCGCCATCGCGCTGGGCGTTAGCGCTCACCTGCTCTTGCTGAAGACAGTCCGAACCAACGCGGCTTAGGCCTGAGGCGCGGCTATGACTCCGGCCTGGAAGGCCGTTTGGAGAAGCGCGAGCGGTCGTCGTTGACGCGCGGAGATTGTGCTTAAACGTGCGATCCGATTCTTCTGGGAGCCCTGATTTGCACCCTTGACATGCGTGATTCGAGGAGTACTTTGGATATCAGACAACGCGAACGAACCACCCCGCCTGAAGAGGGCGAGAGAATGGAGACTTCGCGATGGCGCAGGAGGTCTGGCGTATGTACAGGAAGCTTCACGCCGTCTATGGAGTATGGATTGTGCAGAGGAAAGGCCTGTAATTAAGCAGGCCATGCACGAATCCCCGTCTCGGGCAGGCATCCCGAGAGTTCGCTCTACATTCCGGACGCAAAGTAAGCACTGCATGAAGCAGGCGCGTACCGTATCGCCCCTCGGGCGGCGAACCGATGCTGATAGTCCCGGTTAGTTGTGACGGTTGCTCCAGTTGTTGTGCCGCCCGGTACGGCAACCAGTGAGACAAATACACAGGCCCCGTTTCCACGGGGCCTGTTCGCGTCTGGTTTGAGTTTGTTGGTGTTTAGAAGATAAGGATGATCAGGAGGACGACGAGGACGACTGTCAACAGGCCGCCGCCACCCCAGGCGTAGGCATGGCCTTCCTCGCCCTGCTGATTGTTCGTAATGGCGCTCAGAGCGTTCTTGATGCGGTTCATGGAAATAACTCCTTCCTTGCTCTGCATTGTCCGTGTGATCGCATCGCGAACGTCTTTCCGCAGTTCGGAAAGGAATTGCAGAAACATCGCGGACGTGCCCGGAAGCGGTCGCCCGGCTAGTCTGCCGGAGTGCGAAGGCTCCAGTTCGTGATGGTTGCGCTTTCCCTGCTGGGAGTGTTCGGGGCGTTCGCCGCGAGGCAGACGGGCATACGCGCCTACACCGTTCAGACTGTGGAAGTGAGCGAAGGCGGCTTCAACCCGACGATCTGCCGGATGAACCGCGAGTACGTGCAGTTCAAGAACGTCGGGAGCACGCCGCGGCGCGTTATCCGGCCTGGTGTGGTTGCGGCGGACCCACCGCTGATTGACACGGGCTATCTGAAGCCGGGCGAAACGTCGAACGCGATTCTCATCCCGCATGGGGGCACGACGGAGTTCTACGACGCCGACAATGCGGGGCATTCGATGACCGTGGTGACACCGGTCTTTGTCGAATACTGGGACCCGATATGCACGCCCGACCCGAACTATCAACCGCCGCAGCCGCCTTGCCGGAACAATCCGTATTGCGTGCGCGCCCCGCTCACCTCGCGCGACTGAGGTAATGGGCCGAAGGGCTCACCTTTCCCGTGGCGCTTTTCCCTTCGCCTGTTCCTCGTTACGGTAACTTCGCCCGTGGTGGGGTGGGACCTTCGAGGGGTCACGCATGCGTTTGGTACCGATTCGGCCCGTACTTGCGGCCGCAGCGCTTTCGATGGCGCTTTTTGGAGCAATCACCCTGGCGGTCTTCAGCGGCGGCGACACACCGGCATCGGCAGTGACTCGCTGGACTGTTGAAGTGAACGAAAAAGGGTTCAACCCGCGGTTCTGCAACATCGTCCGCAACGATGAGGTGGTGTTTAAGAACGCGGGCAAAGTCTCGATCCGCGTCTACAAGCCGGGGTTTGGTGGCTTGCCGCCCGAGTTCGATGAAACACTCGCGCCGGGAGAGACATCGTTATCGCCGCAATCGTTCACGGCCGGCGGTAGCTACGTTTACTTCAGTGAGTTCGGCGACTCGGTGACGATTTTCACTCCCAATACTGGCACGGGGACGTCCGGCTGCCAGAAGGAAGCACCGACTCCAACGCCGACGCCGACATTCACGGCCACGCCGACGGCGACGCCAAAGCCGCCGAAGCCACCGAATTGCTGGGGCATCGGCGGCTGCGCGATCAGCATTTCCGTGGCTGCCGACGGCGAGTAAGCGTCGGAAATACCCCGGCCGTAGAATTCCAGCATGGAACTCGTGCGCATTGACGCGCAGTCGGGGCGAATGACGGGAGTGCTTGCTTCTCCTCGAATTGAGGGCCCGCGCCCCGCCGTGATCGTTATCCACGAGGTCCTCGGCCTGAACGACGACATGCGCGAAAAGGCGCAGCGGCTGGCCGATATGGGATATGTCGCTCTGGCGCCGGACCTTTACAGCACCCGCGGCCGGAAGCCGTTCTGCGTCTTTCGGACGCTGCGAGGTCTTGGCAAAGGTGAAGGCCCGGTCTTCCGGGACTTGGACGCTTGCCGTAGCTGGCTGGGCGGGCGTCCAGAAGTCGATGCTTCGAAGATAGGCGTTATCGGATTCTGCATGGGAGGCGGAGTGGCGCTGCTGTTCGCGGCGCGGGGAAGGCTAGGTGCGGCGGCGGTGTTCGATGGCGCAGTGCCCAAGGATGCGGAAGACTTGTCGATGGTGTGCCCGGTGGTTGCCGGGTTTGGCGGCCGCGACCGGATTTTCGGCAACGGTGGGGCGAAGCTCTCGCGGCATCTTTCGCTTGCTGGCCAGGCGCAGGACATCCGTACGTACCCGGACGCCGGCCACGGCTACCTGAGTCAACACTCCGGGTGGGTGGCGAAGGCGGGGGCATGGGGGCCGATGAACGTTGGCTTCAATCCGGAGGCGGCGGAAGACAGCTGGCGACGCGTGGAGCAGTTCTTCGGCGAGCACCTGGGCGGACAATTGCCTGATTCGGGTGACGTGTCAGCCGTGGAGGGCTCCGAAGAAGCCCCAGACTTGTGACTCAGCGGCTGCGGATGGTCGCGTTCGACATCCCCAGTCCGATTACTTCGCAGAGCGCTTTCGGTCGACGGATGACGCTGACGGCCTGGCCAATCTGAACACGAAGAAGCCCCTCCAATTGGAGGGGCTTCCCGTTGTGGGTGCCTGGGCGAAAAGGGTTACTCCCCGCCGAAGTTCGTTGCGTAGTCGAAGGCCGGGACGGGCGTCGCATGAGGGGTCGAAGGGCCTTCCACCGAGATGCGAGGCAGCCATTCGAGCCAGCTCGGCAGGTACCAGTTGCGGGAACCGAGGAGTTCCATGCTTGCCGGTACGAGTACCGTCCGGACGACGGTGGCGTCGAGGAAGACCGCAACGGCGAGGCCGAAGCCCATTTGCTGGAGCGGAACCATGTCGCCCATGGCGAATCCGGCGAACACGACCATCATGATTGCCGCTGCGCCGGTGATGATGTGGGCGGTAGACCGCAGGCCGTGGGCGACTGCGTAGGTGTTGTCGCCGGTTCGAAGGAATGTTTCCTGGATGCGGCTCAAGAGGAAGACGTGGTAGTCCATCGAGAGGCCGAAGAGGACGGCGAAGAGGAAGACTGGAAGCCAGGCTTCAATCTGGTCCGACTGCTTGAACCCGAGAAGGTCCGCGCCGACTCCGTGCTGGAAGACCAGGACGATGAGACCGTAGGCGGCGCCGACGCTGAGGAGGTTCATCACAATCGCCTTCAGCGGGATCACGACTGAACGGAACACCATCAGGAGAAGGATGAAGCTGAGCGAGAGGACGAAGGCGATGACGATGGGCAGGTAGGTGGTCATCGTGTCGATGTAATCGACCGTGCCAGCGGTGCCGCCACCGACGTAGACCTTCGCGGTAGTGTTTTCGAAGGCGGCAGGGACGTAGTCGCTGCGGAGGCGGCGAAGGGCGTCCATTGCTTCGGGGCTGGTCGAATCGCCGTTGAGGAAGATTTCGACGTAGCCGGCGGTGCCGTTGGGGCCCGCCGTGAGCGTGCTCATCTCGGCGAAGTCCTTGTCGTTGGCGATCGCTGCGCGGAGCTTCGAGACTGCCAACGACACGTCGGTGCTATTCACGTTGCCGTCGATGACCACGTCGACCGGGTCGATTCGGCCAGCGGAGAACTCTTTGTCGAGGATGTTGAAGGCTTTCACGGAGTCGAGCTGCTGTGGCGCGGTGCTCAGGCCGGTGGAGCCAATGTTAATCGTGAAGTAGGGGATGGCCATAGCGACCAGGAGAGCGATGGAGAGCCCCGCGGAAAGCCAGGGGTGAGCCATCACGATCTTCGTCGTCTTGCCGAAGAAGCCCGCATCTTCCCGGGTTTCGACCTTGTGCTTGCGACCGGGGACGGTCAGCCAGTTGATGCGGTCGCCGAGCAGGCTTAGAACAGCCGGCAGGAGCGTAAGGGCGATGGCGACTGCCGCGACAACGACCGTTATAGCGCCGATGGCCAGGCTGGACATGATAGCCGTCGGCACGATCACGAGACCGGCGAGGGCGATGATGACGGTGATGCCGCTGAAGAGGACGGCCCGGCTGGCTGTGCCGCCGGCGGCCACGACAGCGTCGATCTTGCTGATGCCATGGAGCCGTTCTTCGCGGAAGCGTTCGACGATGAAGAGCGTGTAGTCGATGCCGACCGCGAGGCCAATCATCGAAATCATGTTGATGGTGATGCTATCGATGCCGAGGACCTGGCTGAGCCCGGCGGTGATGCCAACGGAGACCAGGATGCCGAGGATGGCGAGGATGATGGGCACTCCGGCGGCAACAACAGCGCCGAAGACGATGACGAGGATGATCAGGGCAACGGGGATGCCGATCGATTCGCCGGCTTCCATGTCTTTCTGATACTGCTCTTGCTGGTCGTGCCAGACCGAGCCGTCACCGGCGGTGAGCACCGTGAATCCGTGGTCCTGGTTCGACTTCAGCGTATCGAGCAGAGGGGTCACTTTGTCGGGCGCATCAACGACGTTGCTGACGAGTGCGGCGGGCAGAATCGTCGTCTTGCGGTCCTTCGAAACGAGCGTTTCATCACCGGCTTCGTAGTAGTTCGTCACGGCGCCAACCGTGCCGTCGAGCTGCCGAATTTCGCCGGTGAGCGATTTCACGAACGACTCGAATGCCGGGTCGTCGACGGTCTGCGTGGCAGACTGGACGACAATGGTTTCGGTGGCCGGCGACTTGCCGAGGATGCGTTGTTCGAGGATGTCATCGGCCTTGGCCGAATCGGACCCGCGGACGTCGAAGCCCGGGGTGAACTTCATCTGGGATGCCGCGCCGACCATCCCGATGATCAGCAGAGCCCAAAGGCCGAGCGTGATCCAGGGATGTCGCGCGCTGTTCCGCGCAAGGCGGTCGGGTGCGAGAAATGAGAACATTGGCTACCTCCCCGAGCCGTTCCCGGCCCGTGTTTCGAGTGTGCCCGGCGCGGCGCTCCGGCTTATCGGAAAGGGGGATGAACCTTTGCCCACCTTTCGCTGCCGCCGGGGTCATCCATAGGGAGGATTTGTTATCTGCCGGCCGAGAAATGTGGCGCTGATCACGGAACTTCCTCGTCCGGTCTGAGCGAGAAGCGCAAAATCGGAGTGAAAAGGAGTCGCGATGACCGTATTTGGGATTGCCCACGTCCAGGTTGGCCTAACCGCCGGAGGCGAAGACCGGATGCGCTGGTTCTATGGGGAGCTTCTCGGATTGCGGGAGTTGCCGAAGCCCGCCGAACTGCGCGATCGCGGCGGTGTCTGGTTCCAGTGCGGCATGCAAGAGATCCACTGCGGCATCGAAGAGAGTGTCGCTGCGACGCGACGCCACCCGGCGTTGCTCATCGATGGGCTCGATGAATTGAAGACACGCCTCGACGCGGCCGGGGTTGAGACGCAGTCCGACCGCCAACTGCCCGGCTACCGCCGTTTCTACGCGCTTGATCCGTTTGGCAATCGCCTGGAGTTCCTCGAACGGGAGTAGTCCGTTCGTTGCCTTGTCACTCACAACGGCCGTCTCTATCGTCCTCGACTCAGGGGGAAGAAATTGGCCATGAACGACGAACTCAGCCCGGCCGACTTGCGGGAGCTGGAACTGGCTCCGGTGTGGATACTCTCAGCGGTTGGCGCAGCGGACGGAAAGATCGACCGCGCCGAGAGAGCGGCGCTGCAGGAGGTCATCCAACGTTGCGCCGGCCATTCGGATTCGTTCGTGCGGGCAGTGTTCGTCTCAGTCGCGAAGAACTTTGAGTCGGTCTGGGAACGCTACATGGCCGACGAGCGCTTCGCAGTCCACGCTCTGGAGGCGGTAGCGGACGCGCTCGATCGGTGCGCGACGCCGACGCAAGCGTTGCACTTCAAGCAGACGCTCGTGCAATTGGGAATGGACGTGGCGGATGCGTCAGGCGGCGTGCTCGGCATCGGAGGGAAGCGGAGTGGGGTGGAGAAGGCGGCGCTCACTCGGGTCGCTCAGTCGCTACGGATGTCGAGCCGGCGACTGATTGCTGCCAGCCAATCGGGCTTTAGTTCGATCCTTGTGCCGCTCGACGGTTCTTCCGAGGCCGAAGCTGCGCTGTCCCTGGCGCGGAGCCTGGCTGCGCAGTTCGGTGCGCGTGTAACACTCCTCGAAGTTGTGCCCGAGTACCGGCCCTCCGCGGCGGTGGCGGTCGATGGGCCTGGCGTGCTGGTGCCGGCGGCATCCGCCGAAGAACTGCACGCGCTCGCGAACGCCTATCTTGCGAGCGCAGTGTCGTCGTACGGCGCGGAGGGGTGGGAACGTGTGGTTGTTGATGGCGCGCCCGCCGAGGCGATCGTTGGGTACTCGCGCGAATTCGGCGCCGACCTCATCGTGATGGCTACTTCGGGCAGCGCCGGGCTGAAGCGGTTGTTCGAAGGGAAGGTGACCGAGGACGTCGTCCGGCTCTCCGATGTCCCGGTGCTGTTGGT